>JBDRFR010000092.1:0-7637 GCA_043818675.1 Nanobdellota archaeon | reverse complement strand
GTTAGGATAAATTAAAAGGAAATGTGAAAAATATAAGAAAAGAACAAAGGAGAGGAATTAATTCATACAGGTAATCTAATTTTGGATTAATAAGATGAAGTTGGCTCTTGTCGAGTGGGCTTTTTCAAAGCGTTCTATAGTGAACAATCAATTAATTTTATATAGTTGATTAATTCATCAGAAGATAAATGAAGATTATTAACTATAAAAAAAAGATTTATTACAACAGTTTATTTGTTAACCTGGTTAAATTTGCAACACCAGTAATCCTGTTTTTCTTAAAAACCAGATTAGTAAATGTAACTGGCAGAATTCCGCAAAAAGGGCCGCTTTTGATTGCTGCTCATCATGAAGAACTGGCTGATCATTACCTGATTGCCCTGCAGACAAAAAGAAAATTGTTCTGGGTTGCCGATACGACTCCATTCGGTAAGTCTCTTGCAGACTCTAAACTCATCAGATGGATTTTGGTGAGGTTAGGCGCAATACCTATTGATAAAAGAAATAGTGAACGTAACGTAAATTTGTTTAGCCATCTCCTTTATTTACTGGAAAAAGGCCAGGCAATTGTATTTTTTCCGGAATCATATGTAAGGTATGAACGAGATGGCAATAAATTTGGCAGCTTTAAAGACGGCGTTATCAGACTGTCAAAAAAGTACCAGTCCCTTTATAAGAAGCCTATCCCTATCCTGCCTATAGGGCTTTGCTACAAAAGACAAAAAAGTGTGAAAACTGTGAGTTTAAATATAGGCAATCCTCAGATTAATCCAGCTAAAGCAAAACTTTTTCAGTCAATAAAAAACCTTTCATAATGGCAAAAATATTGTACGGCATTGCAAAAGAAGGCATGGGCCATGCTGTAAGATCCAAGGTACTGATAAAAGGCCTGTCAGAAAACCATAAATTCCTGATTCTTGCAGGAGGCAAACAATACAATTTTCTGAAAAAAAGCTTCAATAATATCATCTGTATTGACGATTTTGATTTAACGTACATAAACAACAGTATTAGTTACACATTAACCTTTCTAAAAAACTTATTTAAATTTCCGTTCATAATATACTACATAATAAAAAATTATAAGCTTATTAAAAGGTTTGATCCGGATCTGATCATCTCAGATTTTGAACCGATAACTAACTATTTATCCTATCTATTAAAAAAACCTCTTATAACTGTTGATAACCAGCATATCAGCACAAAATGCAATATCCAATTCCCTAAAAACTACAATAAAGATTTTTTTATATCATCGGTCGTTATATATTCCATAATAACAAACGCCGGATATTATCTTATACCCACCTTTTTTTATCCGCAGGTAAAAGAAAAGAACGTTTTTTTAGTTCCTCCTGTTATCCGAAAAGAGATTCAAGATGCAAAAATCCTGTGCAAGGATCATATCATCGTATACCAAACCTCTGGATCCAATAAAAGATTAATGCAGCTTTTAAAAAAAACCGGCAACAACTATATTTTTTACGGAAGCAGAAGAAAAAAAGATGGCAATATCACTTTTAAACAATTCTCAGAAACTGAATTTATTGATGATTTGGCATCATGCAAAGCGGTCATCACAAACGGCGGGTTCGGATTAATTAGCGAAGCGATCTACTTAAAAAAACCCGTTTTATCAATCCCGATAAAAAAGCAATTTGAACAGATATTAAATGCAGTATATTTAAAAAAGCTGGGCTACGGGGCTTATCATTTGGAAATTACTAAAAAAAGGCTGGACCATTTTATAAATAATATTGACATTTACAAAAGAAGATTGCAAAGCATAAAAAAACATGATAATTCAATGATACTAAAAAAGATAGAAGAGATTCTACACTCTTAAGCTGACAACATTGCTCATCCCGTGTTCGTTCATAGAAACCCCGTATAATATTTCAGCTTCTGAGATAACTGAATCATTATGTGAGATGATTATGTACTGCGCTTTATGAGAATAAGTTTCAATCAGTTTGGCCAGTTTTTCAGAATTATGTTTATCCAGCGCTGCATCCACCTCATCCATGACATAAAATGAAGCTGGCTCGTGCTCCTGGATTGCAAATATAAACGCTAATGCTGTAAGTGTTTTTTCTCCGCCTGATAAGCTTCTGATGTCCAGAAATTTCATCCCGCTGATTTTAACCTTGATCCTGATACCGCCTTCAAACGGATGCTCCGGATTTTCCAGTTCCAAAAACGCCTCGCCTTTTGTGGAAAGCGCAAAAAACGCTTTTTTAAAGTATTCTGTGATAACATTATAATGTTCCATAAAAAGCTCCTTTTTTCTTCCTTCAATTTCATCCATCAGTTTCATAACATCTTCTCTTTCAGATGTCAGTTGGGACTTTTTTTGAAGCAAAGAATTATATTCACGCTCCACTTCATCATAAATTTCCAGCGCCCTCATATTGACAAACCCGATATCCTGCTTCATCTTCTCAAATTTAGTGATCTCATATTTCAATTGGTCTACATTTTTTTCTATCGCCAGTTTTACGCCTTCATACTGTGAGAATTCATTTTTTAGCGATGATAACTGCGCTGTGATCTCAGAATTTCTTATTGAAAGGGTATTGCCCCTTATTTCTATCTGGACACTTTCATCCCGTTTCTTGCCGATTATCACTTCATTTTTTTGGATTTCCTCATTAATCTTTGACTGTTTTGAAAATAACTCTTTGAATTTCGCATAGAAAATTTTGGCTTGCTCTTCTTTTTTTATTAGCATTGCCTGTTTCGATTTAATATTTCCTGTTAGATTTTTCAATTCCGCCTTGAATTCGCTTTCATCTTTTTGAAGCTGTTTTAATACTTCTTCAATTTTACCTATCTCCGGTTTATACAATGTATCGGTTTGCGCTGTAATATTCTTGATCTCAGACCTGTATTGTAATAATTCTTCATTTGTTTGCCTTAACTTTTCTTCAAATGCGCTGATTTCTGCAAGGAGCGCCGGGTCTCTTAACTCTGATATTTTTGACCGAATTTCCTGCTTTCTGGTTTTGATTTTCGCAAGCTCTTTATTAAGTTCAGATATCTTTGAAACGAGATTATCAGCGCTTTTATCAAGGTCTGCCTGTGACCGTATTAATTCTTCTTTTTTGGCTTTTGAAACTTCCAGATCGCTTGGGTCAAGATGCAGGCTTTTTTCTGTCTTGATAATTTCGCCTTCCAGTGTTGCTTTTAAATGCCGCAGGTTTGTAATATCATCTTCATTTTGGGCTCTTCTGGTTTCTAAGCTGGTTAAAGAGCTCTCATACTGCAAAAGATCGTTCCTGCACTTATCAATATCCACGCCAAGCTCTTTCTCCCGAAATCCAAGCCCTTTCCTTTTTTTATCCCTATAACCGCCCTGCATAACACCGCTATGTGTTGCCATATCCCCATCCAAGGTGACCATTTTTGCAGAACCTATGCCTATCCGTCTTGCAACATCAATATTATCGACTACCAGCGTATTGGAAAAAACATACTCAAAAACTTTTTTAAATTTCGGCTCAAACTCCACAAGGTCAATCGCAAGCCCTCTGCAGCCTTTAATTTTAGCAAGTTCCTTAACCTCTGCTTCGGTTTTATTGGATTTTAATTTTGAAAGCGGCAAAAACGTGGCAATGCCAAGCTTATGGTTTTTTAAATATTTGATACAATCCGCTGCTATAGCATCGTCTTCCACAACCACACTTTTGATTCTAGACCCGGCAGCGATCTCTAAGGATAGCCCGTATTTAGAATCAACATTCCCAAGGTCAGCAACTGTTCCGTAGATCCCTGGCTTTTCCAAAGACAAAACTTTCTTTATCGCCATATCGCCCATTGAAGCGTCCTTGATTATCGTATTTCTTGCTTCAAGAGATGTTAGCTGATCATTGAGTTTAGCCAGTCTTTCTTTCACAGAACCTATCTGAGCAGCAAATGACGAATCTTCGTTAAGTTTTTTGTTAAGTTCGAGCGTGGTTTTTTTGAAGGTATCCCTTTTATTTTTCAGCGCTTCAAGCTCATTATGGTGTTCTCTTTCTATCTCTGCTACTTTTTTAATCTGTTCATCCAATGTGTTAATTCTATGCTGAATCGTGTCCTTTTCCCTTATATGCGAATGCTGCTTTTCCCGTAAGGAATGAATTTCTTTTTGATACTCTTCTGCTGATTTATCGATCTTTTCAATTTCAGAGTCAAGCTCTGACAGATTATCCAGCTTGTTTTTTTCCCGGAATTCAGTAATTCTTTTGTTAAGATTAGATCTTTCCTTTTCCTTGTCTGCCTCAATTTTCAGAATTTTTTCTTTTTCCTCGACTAATTTGGCAATTTTGGCATCTATTTCACGTATAGTGCTATTTAAGTCCAGCCTTCTTTTTGATATTTTCTCTATCTCGTTTTTTAAAGTATCAAGCCTGTAATTTTGCCTTGCAAGCTCCATTTTTAATGTTTCAACTTCTTTATTGAGGTTAACCTGTTCAACTTCCCCTTTCTCTTCGATTTCTTTTGTGATAGCTTCAACCTGCCTTTTTTTGTCAAGATTATCGTTGTTAAGTTTCTTAATAGCGGCTTCAGCTTTTTCAAGCTCTTCATTTGCTTTTTTCAGCTTCCCTTCAGACTCCGCCTTTTCTTCCCCTTTCCTGTCAATCTGCAGTTTTAATAATGATGCTCTATACATTGTGATTTTTTCATTCATATCCTTAAACTTCAAAGCCTGGTCGCGATCTTTTTTCAGTTCTTTTAGATAAGTGTTCCTTTCATTAAGCACAATTTCTGCATCGCCCAGCTTTTTTTGAACTTTGTCAAGTTCTAGCAGTGCTTTTCGTTTCTTATCTTCATACATACTAATCCCTGCCACATCTTCTATCAGCATTCTGCGCTCGTTAGGCGGCATCTCAACAAACCTCACAATATCTCCCTGAAGAATGATGCTATAACTGTCCGGGTTAATACGTGCCATGTTCAGCAGATCAAGCACCTGTTCTCTTGTCCGGACATTATCATTAATTTTATAGATGCTTTGCCCGTTTTGCCGGACTATTCTTGTTATTTTAAGTTCCTTATCTTCTGTGGGAAACGCCTTATCAGAATTATCAAAATAAATGCTGACTTCACCGTGCTTTGCAGGCTTTTTGGATTTTCCGCCGTTATATATTAAGTTTGAGGATTTTTCTGCCCGTAAAGATTTCGCTGAAGTTTTCCCAAGCACAAAACACAGGCTGTCCAGCACATTACTTTTGCCAGAGCCATTTGGACCAAGTACCACATTATACTTTGGCCCAAACACCATCTCTGTATGTTTTGCAAAACTTTTAAAGCCATGTATTACCAGCTTATTTATCCTTGTCATTAATACTTTCTCACCATATATTGTTTATAAAGTTTTTTAATTACTCACAAGAAACCCTTTCCTCTGTAGCATTTTTTTAGCAGTTTCATCTTCCCCTTGTATCAAAATTTTTCCGGAATCATAAAGTACAATAGTAGCAGGCCCTCTCAGCCTTGCAGCTTCATACATTGATGTTGTCACAACAAACTTATACCCCAGATCTTTAAGCGCTTCCAGCTCTTTTATTTTATCATTTTCAGAAAAATCGCCTAGTTTTTTTTGATGTTTCATATTTGCATATCTTTTATACGTACTCCACGTTCTTCTGAAAATTTCAGGGTATTTTTCCCAGTTTGCTGCTAAGAATCTTTGTGTTATTTCATTTGACGGATAGCCCGGCCCGCAATCGCCGTATTTTTCCTTAATTTTTTCAATTTCATTATCTCTTACAACCTTTGCAAGTATTGACGCTGCCCCAACATATACATACTTCAGATCAGCCTTATGGATGCATTCTAAGACCGTATTCTTATTTTTTAACAGATTCATCAGGTACTGTGCATAAGCTTTGCAATTAGTAGAAGGGCTGTCGACTGTCACCTTTTCAGGCCTTAGGTTATTGATTATCTCTGCTGCTTTTATTGCTTCAAGCCAGTTTAGGTTTAGTTCGTCTGATTCCAAAGCGTCGTCAATTTCTTTCGGTTGAATAATAACAATTTTATAAGATTTCACAATTTTTTTAATTTTACTGAACAATTCCTGCCTTTTTTCCTTTTTTAATAATTTAGAATCAGTAACCCCAATAGACTCCAACTTAGCCAGGTCTTTTTCTTCTACTAATACTCCAGCCATAACCATTGGACCAATGACAGGGCCTCTAGGCGATCAAAAGGAACTTATCCTGGATAATCACTGCCTGCCTCATCAATCCCGCAGATTAAAGTCATATTTTAATAGAAAAAGTTTCATTTTAAATATTTATCGAACCATTCAATAGTTTTAGCCATAGATTCTGCTTCAATCTGCAGATCTTTAGTTCCATCCAAACGTTCGAATGCATGGCCAATGTTATCATACCTGACAAACTCATGCTTTTTGCCAACCATCTTTAAAGCCCTCACAAGATCTTCTGAATATTCAATAGGTATGAGCTTGTCTATTTCTCCATGAAAGATTAAAAGTGGCGCTGATATCTTATAGATACAATATATTGGAGACCGTTTTATAAGCTCCTCATCCAACTGATCGCCTGTTCCGATATCTCCGACAGCCTGTACCCATCCAAACACCGGATCATCTTTGCCTTCAATATTTTCAAACCTTTTTTTGATATCAGCCGGTCCCCAGAATTCGACGCCTGCTTTAAAATCATCGCTAAGTTCCATTGCTTCTATTGTAATGCCCCCACCGTGGCTAAATCCAATCGTTCCAATTCTCTCTTTGTCAACCTTTTGAAAATTCTTGCCGCATTCTAGTAGGTTAAGGACATCAGTTGTTTCTCCAAGCGCTACTTCCACCTTGCCTTCAGACCCGCCTTCGCCTCTATATTGTGACGCAAGCACTATATAACCATTATCTGCAAGTTTATCTATCCAATTCATCTCTTCAATACCTTGTTTTCCGCCGTGATTGAATAGGATTAACGGGAAAGTTCCGATACCTTTTGGGTCTGCCATAAACCCTTTAATTTTCAGTCCTTCGCTTAGATACTCAATCTCACTGATCGTCACGTTTTCATCCTGGCGAATAATATCGACCACATTAAACCCCTGGCAGCTGTATTCTTTTTTTTCTATCAGACAGTTCGAATTAGTGCACGAAGAAAGCAATATTACTGCAATTAGTAAAAAGATAGCCCTTTTTTTTAACATATGATTACTTTTTATTACTATCATATATAAAATTTTTGGAAGAATAAATAGCGGGGAGTGGAATTTCCGGAGAACACTTTTCATGTTCAACTTTTGAACCACTGACTTCCTCTGTGGTTAACACATCTGAGGGTTATGAGCCCTCCGGGCACTCCTGACTGCCCTACCCCGCTATATAACTTAAAAGGAAATTTGTTTCATTTATAAAAGTATTGAAAATATTTTTTTATACAAACAGCTGAAATAACAAAAAGATACACAGTAAGATTTATAAAAAATTACTGAACAGTAGTTATATATGAACGAAGTTGCATATTCAGAGCAACTACTAAGCCCATGATAAAATCCTAGAATTATGTTGCTTTAGAGTCCCTATTAGAGTATGATAGACATTCTGCACATTCTTTCTCCATGTTTCTATCACACTCAGGATAATACAATGGTTTTTTATCCCATCTTCT
>JBDRFR010000091.1:0-3806 GCA_043818675.1 Nanobdellota archaeon | reverse complement strand
TCCCATTTTTCCTAATTTTCAAAATACTTCCGCCAAATCTTGAGACATACTGTGCAATAGCAAAGCCAAATGTAATTGGAACAGCATGCTGTCCATGAGTTCTTCCAACCTGTATAGTGTCTTTTTCCCGCAAAGCCAAGTTAATTAATGTCTGCTCGAACTCAATCAATTGCGGAACTAAAACTTCCTGAGTAAATTCCTTATATCTTAAGGCATCTGCAGTTGCTATTATATCATGGCTTGTTGTAGTAAAATGGATAAACGGTTTTGCCTCATCGCTTACTTTATTCCTGATGCAATTAACCAAAGCCCGGACATTATGCTTTAATTTATCCTCTTCAACATAAACCTCTTCAGCAGTTATTTTTTTGCATGCTTTCTCAACTTCATCAGCAATTTTTTTGCTGCACACATTATTTTTTGCAAGAGTTCTTGTTAAGGCGCTTTCCACAAGAGCCATATACCTTATCATCCCATTTTCGCTCAGATATGGCTGTAATTTACGGAATACTTTTTCATTTCTGCCGTAATACCTAAAATCTAACGGGCTGATAGTATCAAAAATATTCATCTTTGGCTCGAAAGAAGTGTCTGTAATATTAGCATCAAGCAAGTTCTGTATTTCCTTTAATAATGAACTTTCTTTATTTAGGCTTATTACTATTTTATTCTTATCTTTATTTTCTTTAACAAGATTATTTTTCTTGAATAATTGTATTGTAGAATGGACTTTAGCAGGAGAAATATCCAGCTTACCTGCTATGTCTCTAATATGCAGGCTTTCTTTTGACAAAAGCCTCAAAATTTCAATATTTTTCTTTGTGAATATCTCGGTTATTTCCATATCATATAGGAAACGTTCGTTATTTATAAACTTTTTGGTATTTTAGTATATATATTGTTTGTTTATATTGAACATGAATTGTCTATTTGTTAGTAGCCGCATTAAAAAAGTTTTTATATTCTAGGAATTTTCCAAAACATATGTTTCTTGACAAAGATCCAAAGTTATTAATAAAAATTGTTGAAGAAGGCGTTTGTGTTGTTACCTATAATTTTTATTACAGCAAAAAGTATGATAACTATGATAAAGTAGTTCGTAAGATATATTCTTTTGAGGGTAGAGAGTATCCCATTATAATGAAGAACTGTGATAAACGTATTAATTCTATTGAAGATCAGGTTAACATATTAACTGAAGGTCAAAAAATGGGATTTCACACACCGACACTTTATGTTAACAAAGGTAACGATTTGTATATGTTTGACATTACTAAAAATGAAGAATATTATCTTATCGATATGGGTGTTGGCGGTGTTCTTAGAAGAATATCAGATTTAAAAAATGAGGGTGACAATACATATTTTTTTATTGGCGACCAAAAAATCTGTTTTGAAGATCTAAGCAATTTTGCTGAGTTAATGCTGGAAGTCCCTGCCAAATTAGCGCGTTTTAGAAGATTATATTATGACCCATCCCACGACCCATTTATGTGGCTGATAAAAGAGGGTACAGGGCTATTATACCTTATTGATGTGGAAGATGCAAGAAAAGAAAAACCAGAAATGATCCATGATCCAACACAGTCCTCTTACGAAAAGATTGGTTTAGCACTTACTGGCAAGAATATAATGTTCAATGACCCTGTTCTGGATATTATATCTAAAAAACCTGAAAAACGGAATAGAATGAATAAAATCTTTCTTGAGGAGTTTATTCACGCTTCTCGTATAAGGTAAATGTAATTTGTTTCTTCAAACTGTCGTGAATGGTCTTATACCTTCATTCCCATAAAATCCCTAGCCAAAACAATATTTCCGCCAAATTCTTTAGCGCATTGCTTCTTCACATCAACTTTGTCGCATTCAGGATACATATGCGTTAAAACAAGTTTTTTGACATTGGCTTTTGCTGCAATTCTGCCGCACAAAGAAGGAGTTAAATGGCCGTTTACTTTTTTGTTGTTAGGGTATGAGCATTCCAGAATTAACAAATCAGCATTTTTAGAAATCTTAATTATTTCTTTGCTATAACCACTATCGCCAGAGTAAACAATTGATTTATTACTACATTCTATCCTATATGAAATACTGCTATCAGTATGTTGTGATTTTATAGATTTTATTATTATTTTATTTTTTTTATTGTTTTTTCCGTCTATTGGAATTTTGATTATTGCACTATCTTTCATCTCTTTAACATTGATTTTATAAATTAATTTTGTTGGCTTCAGGATTTTTTCCATCAAAATCTTAAAATATTTTTTAAAACCTTGCGGACCATAAAGATTTAATTGTTTTTTTCTGTAAGTTCCATAATTATTGCTCCATATTATCGCAGGTAAATCATTAATGTGGTCATTATGCAAATGAGTATAGAAAATATCACCTATATCTAATAGATTAACTTTTAATTTCAACAGCTGCCTTATTGTGCCAGCTCCAGAATCAAACAACATTTTTTTATTTCCAGCTTCTAATAAATAACCGGACATATTTCTATTAATTCTAGGTGCTGCTGTTCCAGAGCCTAAAATAGTGATTTTCATCTTAGCAATTTAATAAATTTATCATGCAAAATCTTATTGCTTCCAGCTATAGTTGTATCATTAATATCCCATTTTTTGTTATTAATGTTTGTTGTTTTTCCTCCAGCTTCCTCAACTATCAGCTTAGCAGCTGCAATGTCCCAGGCTTTTATTCCTAAACTGAAATATAAGTCAAATCTTCTGTCTGCAACATAGCATAAATTAAGAGCTGCGGAGCCGGAGTTTCTGAAAACCCTGAACACCCCGCAATTTTTGTGCAGTATGGACAATGTTTTCTTTCCGATATTAATATCATTAGGCAAATTAAATCCAAGTATGCAGTGTTCAAAATTATTTTTTTTGGAAACTTTAAGCTTTTTATTGTTTAGGTAAGAGCCTTTTCCTTTTTCCGCAAAAAACATCTCATTGCTGCATGGATTATAAACAACCCCCATTAAAACTTCATTATTTTTTGCCAAAGCAATAGAGACTGCAAACTGGGGTATTTTCGCTACAAAATTCGTTGTCCCATCAATAGGATCAACAATCCATGTATATTCCGAACCCTTGTTTATAACACCGCTTTCCTCTGTAAGAAAATTATGCTCTGGAAATTTTTTCCTTATAGTTCCTATAACTGCTTTTTCCGAAAGAACGTCTGATTTTGTAACTAGGTTTCTTGGAGCCTTGAACTTCAGTTTCCCTATATTATGATAATTCTTCAAAATAGCCTTGCCAGCAGCTTTTGCAGCATTAACCATCAAGGATTTCATAAATGTTTCAGAAACAGGGGTATATTAATATGTTTTGGTTTGAAATTATTGAATCAACCCTATCACCTAGTTATTGATAATAACTTGTTATATTGAGAAGATTTTATCGGCTCTTTGACAACATGAAAAGCATCTAGGGGGAGCTCTCCTTTATAACCAATATGCCTTATAGCTGCTGTTGAAGCTAGTATTAAAAGATTATCTAAACGTAATTTACGGTCATAAAGAGTGTCGTAAGCTACCAATGCACCCATAAAATTATCTCCAGCTCCATTAACTCTCCTCGTTTGTGATGCAACACTTTCATTAACTCTTTCAGCATATTTCTGAGTTAAATGAACATACCAAATAGATTCTTTACTTACGCCATAGGCTCCATTTTCACCGCATGTGGAAAATATAGGCATTGAATGATTGTTTTCCAATCTTATTTGCCTAATAGTATCAAGTGTTAATTCCATTTTTGATTTTCTATCCATTTCATAATTTATACCTTGAAGGAAAG
>JBDRFR010000090.1:0-23799 GCA_043818675.1 Nanobdellota archaeon | reverse complement strand
AATGAGGAAAATGCAAATTATATGGTTCATCTAAGGGCAGAATATATCAACAAACAAATGGATGCGCATTATGGGATTAAAAATAACCCGTTGATAAATGAGATAGCAGTAACTTAACCTTAAATTAGTACACGCACCCTGGATCGGTTTAAATTTCATTAAATTTAAAAATAGGAAAGGTTTTCTAAACTTAAACACCAAAAGAGATTTTTGCAATAGCCCCATGGTGTAGCGGTCAAATCCCTATTGGTATCAATAGGAAGGCAAGTCATCTCGGCTTTTGGAGCCGAGGACGGCAGTTCGAATCTGCCTGGGGCTATTTTATTGTTTCTATAAATTGTGAGAGTGATGTATTTTTTATTCCTATTCTAAATTACTTATACTTACTTCTAACAGTAGTAGAACAAATAAAGGAAACCGTTGAAAAAGGTAAAACAGAACATTTAAATAATATTTAGTATAAATTAAGTAATAGGGGTGATTTCATGGGAGCATTGAAAGGAATGGGAAATCTGGCTGTAACTGTGGTTGCATCTTTGGTTTTGATTTTTTTAGGCATTATCTATTTTATGCTGACAATATGGATTATCAAAATGGGCGCTGCCTGGGCAGGCTACCAAGCTATTGATGGAAGCATGGTTGTCTTAACAGCAGGAATTGTAACTGCCGCAGCAATGATTGGGTCTGCAATACAACAATAATCTTATTAAAATGGTAAT
This sequence comes from Nanobdellota archaeon, assembly GCA_043818675.1. Classification (GTDB taxonomy): domain Archaea; phylum Nanobdellota; class Nanobdellia; order Woesearchaeales; family DATDXC01; genus JBDRFR01. Next base: position 23,080 of record JBDRFR010000090.1, on the reverse strand, counting down.
AATACCGGCTTGGTTAAATAATGGATTAGGAAAGTTCTTGTTAGTGGTATTAATAGGTGTGATCACTGTTATCTTAGAAAGAATTGTAAGAAGATTAGTTGATAAATCATTCAAAAAATCATCAAAGTTTATAAAGGTCGATCCAACGCAATATGCCATCCTGAAACACTTTCTTTCTGCATTAATTTACCTTATAGGAATAGGAAGCGCAATTTATGCAATTCCCCAATTAAGGGCTATTTCAATATCATTATTTGCTGGCGCAGGAGTATTGGCAGTTATTGTTGGATTTGCTTCTCAGCAGGCTTTTTCGAATATTGTCAGTGGAATTTTTATCGCAATATTTAAGCCTTTTCGGGTAGGGGATAGAATCAAGATCGGAAATGAAGTAAGCGGCATTGTTGAAGATATAACCTTAAGGCATACAGTAATAAAAAACTTTGAAAATAAAAGGCTGATTATCCCAAACACAAAGATCAGCGAACAAACAATAGAGAATGCCAGCGTCGGAGATGAAAAGATATGCAAGTTTGTGGAATTTGGAATAAGTTATGATTCTGATATAAATACTGCGATGAACATCATGAAACAGGAAACAGAAAAACATCCGAAGATACTCGATAATAGGACAGATGAAGAGAGAAAAAATAAAGAACCAAAAGTTGTAGTCCGAGTAATAGGATTTAGCGACTCTTCTGTTAATATACGCGCATGGGCGTGGGCAAGAAATCCGAGCGATGCTTTTGTGATGGGCTGTGATCTAAACAAAAGCATAAAGGAAAGGTTTGATAAAGAAGGAATTGAAATACCTTTCCCGTATAGAACAATAGTATATAAAAAAGATTTAATAAAGAAAAAATAGAATGAAAATATTGATACCTATGGTACATAAAATTAGTCATAATAAAAAAATAGGGTATCTTAAAGGGAAAGATGGTCATTCTAAGGATTTTAATCAACTGGCACCAAAATGATAGAGATATATTATATTGATAAAAAGATCAAGAAAGGCAATATTAATGAATTAGCCAAGTTAAAGGATAAGAAAATATGGGTGGACATAACAAATATTTCTAAACAAGAATCGATTTTATTAGGGAAAACATTTAATCTGCATCATTTGACAATAGAAGACATATTTAATTCTAACGTAAGAATAAAAATTGAAGAATTCCCAGAGTATTTATTCTGTGTGTTCTATGGAATACGAAAAACAAAGCAAATAGAATTACTGGAGCTAGATTTCCTTATTGGAAGCAACTTTATAATAACTAACCACAAGAAGGATATTGGGTCATACAATGAACTAAAAAAGGACGGAGCAATGTTAGAATCACTTTTCGCAAAAGGCAATGAGTTTGTTTTTCATAAGCTTTTAGATATGGAAATAGATAATTACTTCCCAATACTTGAGACTATTGATGACCAAATAGAGCTTATTGAAGAAAAAGTCACTCAAAGGCCAACACCTGAGCTATTACAAAAAATCTTCAAACTAAAGAGGTCAGTAGTCTTAATAAAAAAGGCTACATTTCCGCAGAGAGAAAAAATTTCTTTTTTGGCAAAAAATGAGTATAAACATATATCCAAGAAATCCTTACCCTATTTTAGGGATATTTATGACCATGCAATAAGGGTTTCAGATGCAATTGATAATTATAGGGAGGCAATCAGCAACACATTTGATGTTTACATGTCCGCTGTTTCAAACAATATGAACGAAGTTATGAAGACTTTGAGCATAATAGCAACAATCGCCCTGCCTCTGACAGTTATATCAGGAATATACGGAACTAATTTTAGTGTATTGCCCGGACAGCATTTTGCGTTTGGGTTTTGGGTGATGATAGCTTTTATGATTATGATGGTTTTAGGAATGCTGTATTATTTTAGAAGAAAGAATTGGTTTTGAAAAAAAAAATTAAATTGTGGGTTATACAAACTTTGGATGAATTGCATCAGGTAATCGTGCTTAAAAGAATCAGTTGCGGTTTTTTAGATATTTAGATGTTATAAAAATTTAAGAGGGCCATAAATTGATGCAAGTTGCATTGAGGCCCTTACCTTGTGAGAATGTTCTTTTTCATACTACTTCTGTTTCCAATTTAAAAAAAAGTTTTCATTTAGAGGGTTTCGACTATTAAATTCGGTCTTTAAAGCATCCCCACTAATCTTTCCCTCTGCAGTTTTTATCGAATATCCCAACACGCAGTAATCCTATCATACCACCTATGCGCTTAACTCAGGTTTGAATAAACCCTTTGAATCAAACATATGCCTTAGGACATCCCTTGCGGTAATTAATGAAGCATTACCCAGTATAACACTTAAGAGTTGATTATCATATAATAACTCAATTAGATCAACTGCACCCATATTTGGGAGTATCGAGATTTTATTCTTATATTTAATGAAATTACTTACTGAAATCTGGTTGAGGTCATTTTTTTCTGCTTTGAACGCTTTGCTTCTTGAACCATGCTTGCCTCCTGCATCTCTTGAAAAACTACCTAGATGAATATTCCTTATCATATCATAAGGCGTTATAACGCCTAATGTTTCTTTTCCGTCATTTACAAGTAAACCGCTCAATTTGAGATCTTGTATAAGGTGAATAGCTTTTCCAATACTGGTATTCTCGTGCACAGCCACTGGCTTCTTAACCTTAATTTCAGACACTAATATCCTTTTAAATGAACTCCGAATATGGTATAAAAGATCTACTATATTTATAATCCCTTTAATCGATTTATCATCATGCACAATAACCGTATTATAATTAGTATCAAGAATATTTTTAGCCACAGATAAAATATCCCCATTATACTCTATGGATTTAATTGGCCTTATAACTGAATCCACTTTAGTCTGGCTGACATTAATACCTGATTTGATTATCGAAATTGGTGAAAATATACCCTTTAATTGTTTACCTTCAAAAATAAATACTTCTGAAAAGGTTTCATTCTTGATCTTACCGATCACTTGTCCAAGCCTATCTCCAATCTGCGCGCTAATATAATCTGTTTTCAATAAACCATTTTCTATTGCCATTTTATACCTCTTAAGATATTTATCATAATTTTAATCTGTTGTTTTGTTTATCTAGCCTATGGCTATGAAATCCTTGCAGTGTTTACCAGAACATATTTGATGTGTGAGCAGTTAAAGCTTTGGTAGACAATAACAAACACTGACTGTAAAAAAGTAGATAAAATCAACCCAATTATTAAGAAAAAATATGCTCATCAGGAATACATCTACACTTAATTGACAAAATTTAGCAGAATAGGCTTTTTAGGACTTGCTCTTTTTTTTATAAATGAAAATTATGAAACGTATTAAGAAATATGCGGATATTGATATAGTAACAGCTACTAAAAAGTTTCCGATTAAAAACCTTCTTGAAAAATTGTATATCTGGTCCCAAAGTGGCAATTTAACAGTCACTACTGGCAATGAGCCAAAAAGCAAATTGCCAACCCAGAAACTGAGCCAGTATATTGGCACTGTTGTTAAGGGATTCCAAAATAAAATCCCTGCAAATAAAGTAAACTTGTTGATTTTTTTAAATATAAAAACAACCAGTAAACCTAAAAGGATATTAAAACCTGGGGTTGGAAGTATGCTTACGAACGAACCTACTGCAAAGCCTAAGGCTAATGCATGCGGGGATGTTTTAAGCTTAACAACTTCATGGAAATGATTTACTATTTTTTCTTTTAATCTGGCTAGCATATAAACTGATCTATGTTAAGGATTTAAATAGTATTCGGTGCAGAATGAAAATTAATGACTTCTCGTGACAAGATTTAAATATTATGCTTACAATGATACAAAATATGAGATTACTTCCCATAAATACGACTGCTGAAAGACTGCGCTTCATCCTTTCTTTTGTATTTAGATTTATATTGCTTATGGCCATTGCAGGGGCAGTAATAAACAGCAGATGGAATATTTTATTTATCAGCTCACTCATATTAATCCTCACTTTTCTGCCTGCTATAATCGAAAGGAACTTAAAGGTGTACTTACCCGCTGAATTCGAGATCACAGTCATTGTCTTTATCTATGCATCCTTATTTTTGGGCAATGTCCATGGTTACTATACTAGATTCTGGTGGTGGGACATAATACTGCATACCGGTTCAGCGATCTCTCTTGGAATAATCGGTTTTCTGATACTCTTCGTACTATACGAAGAGCAGAAGATAAAAGCAAAGCCTGTGACAATTGCTGTTTTTTCATTTTGTTTTGCACTGGCGATAGGAGCATTATGGGAAATTTTGGAATTTGCAATGGACAGTTTTTTTGGAATGAACATGCAAAGAAGCGGTTTAGTAGATACAATGTGGGACCTGATTGTTGACTCTATTGGAGCATTGTTGATCTCGGTAGCGGGATATTTCTATTTAAAAGGCAGAAAAACCAGAGTATTTATGAAGCTGATTCAAAGGTTTGTCTCTGAAAATCCGAGTTATTTTGAAAATAAAAAACTTTCTTTAGTTAATTCAAGATCAGATGGTAAAACAAAAATGGTCCATGATAAAGGAACCTTTAAATAGTCTCCTTATTAATTAATGTATGGGGTGATATAAAATGAGAGGATATCGTTTATTAATGGTATTGTTAGTTCTATCTGCGGCGGTTAGTGTTCAAGGGCAAGAAGATATTGAAATAAGCGAAGTAACTATAACAGATATTACTGAATCTTCAGCTATTGTAAGCTGGAAAACAAATATTGAAGGAGACAGCAAAGTAGAATATGGAGATTCGTTAGATTTTAGCCTGGAAGCAACCGATATAGAACTAAATACTGTTCATGAGATTAAATTGTCGGACCTGGCTTCTGCAACTGATTATTACCTAAACATAACCTCTTGCGATGCAAACTGCGATTATTCAGGAATATATGTTTTTGTCACATCAGAAGTTACTAAAGAGACAGAAGATTCCAAAGAAGAAATTCAAGACGTAATTGAGAAGATTACTGAAGAACAAGGAATCCAACAAGCAACAGTTGAAGAGGCCCTATCAGAAATACAACAGGCTGCAATAAATTTGATAAAAAAAGGCAGCGTTATAATAACCAAAAACGGCATATACTTAACTTATAGAGTTGGCATGCAAAAAAAGCTGTTAGCAAAAGGATCTGCTGAACAGAAGCTTAAATCATGGTTTGTTAAGCTTGAAAAAATAGAAGGTAAAATAATCCAATTAAAAATTGGAAAAAAGATATATGATATGGAACTGGGAGAGACTATTGCTGTAGACCTGGATAATGATAATATAGAAGATCTGGAAGTCAAATTCCACTCAATTCCCTATGAAGAAGCCGTAACTTTGTTCTATCAAAGTGTGCATAAGGTTGTAGATTTGGAGGATGGAGTAGAATATGAAGAAGAGGACATATTTGACGTTGATGAAGTGATGGTTGAAAATGTCATAATTGACAATATAGATATGGAAGAAAACGCAGTGGAAACACCGAAAAAAAAGAATAATATTAACATAATAGCCGGAGCAGCGCTTGTAATGCTAATTATGGTCGGAGGAATAATTTATACCCGAAAAAAAAATAAGATATGACCCTGAAAATGACTAAGTTAACAAAACTTTACAAATGATATCTCTTGATCCCTATTTATTGAATTTTGTAATCTTAAGTTTTATTGCATTATTGATCGCATTTGTTCTTAGGATTTACAAACAACCATCTGTAATTTCTTATATCCTAACAGGCATTATTTTGGGCCCTTATGGGTTTAAATTAATTAAAGACACTCAAATGATTAATCATTTGGGAAACTTTGGTGTGGTCTTGTTACTATTCTTTGTAGGAATGGAAGTAGATATGTCTAAACTGGTGAAGAATTGGAAAATTGGCATTATCGGAACAACAATTCAGATTATATTAAGTGTCTTAGTGGTGGCTGCACTTGGGCATTATCTGCAGTGGCCGATTGCAAGAATAGTATTGATAGGGTTTGTTGTGAGTTTAAGCAGCACAGCAGTCATCATCAAGATTCTAGAAACGAAAAATGAGCTTAACACAAAAACAGGCCAGAATGTGATAAGCATTTTGCTGATCCAGGATGTTGCAGTCATCCCTATGATGATGGTCCTCTCCTTTCTGGGAGGGGAGTCAATCAGCCTAAAAAGCCAGATTATGCAGATTATCGGAGGCAACATAGCTATCATCTTCCTTATATGGATGATTAACAAGAAAAAAATTAATCTTCCGTTTAGCTCAGTATTAAAAAGTGATCCTGAACTTCAGGTTTTGACTGCGTTTGTGGTTTGTTTTGGAATTTCGTTACTGAGCGGGGTTTTTCAGTTGTCCACAGCGTTAGGCGCTTTTATTGCGGGGGTTTTCTTATCAACCGCTAAAGAAACTGATTGGGTACACCATAGCTTACATCCATTTAAAGTAGTATTTCTGGCCCTTTTTTTTATTAGTATAGGCATGCTCATAGATCTATATTTCCTATGGACAAATATTGGCTTAATCTTAGCAGTTTTAATCATGGTGCTATTTACTAACACTTTCATTAATGCGTTGATATTTCGGATCAGCAAAAACTCCTGGACAGACAGCCTTTATGGGGGAGCTGTGCTTGGACAAATAGGAGAATTTAGTTTTATATTGGTCGCAATAGGGCTTCAAACACATTTAATATCTAATTTTGCGTACCAATTGACAATTGAAGTTATTGCGCTGTCATTAATTATCAGCCCGTTTTGGATTACATTTTTTTGCCAATTTGTCAGAACATCAAAAAAACTTATCGATAAAAATAGAGTATTGCTTACAAAACGCAGTTGAACCACATATAGTATTGATAATTGATTTAAATAGGCGCAATTATTAAATAAGCTAATTTCGTCGAAAGAATAAAATTAACATACGCAATAAATGTAAACGAAATTAACCATAATTGTTGAAAACACGCCATTTTTAAAGAATTTATACGCATTATCAAGGCACCTTGGCAGGGAATATTAAAAAAATAAGATTTTTTTTCAATGAAAATCCAGAAATATATCATCTCAGCTTTTTTAGTCATGATAGTCTTGACTGTGAATAATTGTACACCTAGAGAATCGATTATACTTTATGATTCTGACCTGGACAGTATAGCTGATGAGAAAGATAATTGCCCGTTTCTTTCAAACTCCGGACAAGAAGATATGGATAAAGATAAAATAGGAGACCTATGCGACCCTGACAGAGATGGGGACGATGTAGAAAACAATCTTGATAATTGTGCTGACACATTTAATCCATATCAATATGATAAAGACAATGATGGAAAGGGATATGCCTGTGATAAAAATATTTTTCTAAGGGCAGCTATTTTTGATCCTTTGGAAGAAAAAGAAGAGTATCAAATAAATATTACGACAGATGTAGAAACAGGATTTTACTTTGTTCAATTTGATGATAATTTTGACTATTCTGGATTAGACGATTTTTTTGAATCTATTAGCGCAAAGAAACTGGACTTTTTTGAAGGCGATGTCTACATAATAAAATCTCCAATTAAAAAAGAGCAAATCAAATTAAAAGATGGTGTTAGAGCAGTTGATATATATCAGCCAGCAAACAGAATTGATCCTGAACTATTCCTCAATAGGATTGTTTATGAAAATGGAAGCATAATCAACCCAAAAGATAACATTATTCTGGAAATTTACACTTATGATAATATGGATCTTGTTGAAGAATCTGTAAGAAAGCTTGATGGGACTATCATGAAGAAATCGGAGGAGATTCTGATTGTACAAATAAAACAGTCGAAGTTAATTGATATAATAAAGATCCCTAATGTTAACCTAATAAATCCCAGGCCGGTTCTGTTGTTTAAGAATGAATATGCCCGGAAAATTACAAAAGCGGACATAGTCAATGAAGAATTTAAGCTGCAAGGAGAAGGAGAAGTCATAACTATTGCTGATTCTGGATTAGATACAGGTACTATAAAAACACTTCATCCTGATATAAAAAATAATGTAATTAGTATATCAGATGAAGGTACAGGGACAAAAAAAGATTTTGCAGGCCACGGCACACATGTAACAGCAATTGCCGTTGGAACAGGAAAAGCATCAGATGGGAGGCAAAGGGGGTCTGCCCCGAAGGCTAAGGTGATATTTCAGGCAATCGGCAGCGAATATCCGGATAAATTTGTATCAACTGACAGCTTAAAAAGACAAAAGGGAGGAACCAGACCAAGTCCAGTGTATTGTTTTGGCAATGCCGAAGTTGATCCGAATGAAAAGAAGATTATCAAAAGATCTTATGGTACTATGGATCTTAGTGGAATTCCATTGGATTATACCTCCCTTTTCCAAGATGCAAAAATCCATACTAATAGCTGGGGAAGCTGCCAGGGCAAATATATACCTAAAATTGCAGAGATTGATGAATATTTATGGAATAATAAAGATACGGTTGTTCTGTTTGCTGCTGGTAATGATGCTGGTTTTACTTTTATGAAAGAAGGAAAAGTAATGCAAAGAGGCGGAGATTCGCTTACAAACACAGCTAGATCAAAAAATGTAATAACTGTTGGAGCTACTGAAACGTCAAGAGAGGAGATAGGGAAAAATCCACAACAGATTGCTTCTTTTAGCAGCAAAGGAGATGATTTTTCCGGCCGGATAAAACCAGATGTGGTTGCACCCGGAACCTGGATTTTATCCGCAAGGTCCAGTGTTTGTATGGACGGCGAGATGCAAAGAGAGATAAAAGATAATGATATTATTGAATACAAGAAAGATTTGACTCATGATTCATGTTATGGTAAGGCTCTGCCAAGTGAGAAAAATATCAAAGAACTAGACAACTTTTATTTCTTGAATAGCGGCACAAGCATGGCTGCTCCACACGTTGCAGGACTTACAGCAGTAATAAGAGAGTACTATAAAAAAATAAAATATCATCCAAATCCAAGCGCTGCCCTAATAAAAGCTACTTTAATCAATGGTGCAGAAGATATGCCTGATCAAAACCTTAACCTAAAATATACTGTACAAAAGAATGTTTCCTGCAATGGTTACCCCAATGCCTGCGAAGGATGGGGGAGAGTAAATATCAAAGAATCGCTTTATCCAAATGATAACCAAAAAAACTTATGGTTTGCTGATTCTGCATTTCTTCTGAATACAAACGACAAAAAGATTTTTAGTTTAAATTTTCAGCCAGATAGGCCTGTAAAGATTACATTAGCCTGGACAGATTCCCCTCCTGAAGCTCTGCAAAATGATTTGGACCTGCAAGTTGTATCTTTCTCAGGCAAGAAATATTTAGGGAATACTTTTACAATAGATGGAAAACAATCTATAGAAAATCCTAAAGCGAAGAATCCCAAATATAATAATAATGTAGTTGAAAAAGTCATAATACCACAAGCAGAAAATGGAAGATATACAGTTACTGTGCTGGGAGCTAAGCTGCGGGTAAGCGGCGGGCAACCATTTGCTATAGTTGCATCTGAATTTAAGGAGATATAAAAATCAGTTGATGATACAACTGCACAATACCTAGCCAAAATTATGGTATATTTGTTCAGCACAAAATTTCTGATATATGGAGCTGTTAAATCCAATTAAATTTTATTTACTGATTTAGGGGAAAATATGTCCGGCAAAAAAAATATTTAGATGTGCCTAACAAACGGAAAGCTTTATATAGATGTTAGGATTGCCTAACAATTAAAAGGAGAAGTGGTGCAAATAACTATGCTTTTATTATATTTTTGTCAAAATATTTGAATTAACTGAATGTGAAAAATGGCGCTGGATAGCTCAAAGGAAAATTATCTTAGAACAATGTACGGATTATATGAAAGGTTAGACCATAAAGAAGATGGAATTACATCGATAAGGATTGCAAAGGAGCTAAAAATTACAAGAGCCAGTGTCTCAGGCATGCTTAAAAAACTTGCTGTGAAGAAATATATTAAATTTAAACCATATTCCAAAATATTTTTTACAGTTAAAGGCCTAAAAGAAGCAAAAAGAGTTATGCATAACCATAGGGTAATTGAAGTGTTTCTTAAAAAGATACTTAACTATGATTTAGATAAAGTTCATGAAGAGGCACATAGGTTAGAGCATGCCTTTTCTGAAGAATCAATAAAACGGCTGGATGAGTTCCTTAATCACCCAAGAAGAAGCCCGTATGGTTATGACATCCCACATCGGTAAGAGCATGAAAATCACATTAAATAAACTAATCAAAGGACAATATGCAATAATTATTAAGATTAATACCGTCGGAGAAATAAAAAGACGGCTGCTTGATATGGGTCTTGTGAAAGGGACAAGCATCAAAGTGGAAAGAATTGCCCCTCTTGGGGATCCGATTGAGATAAAAGTGAAAGGATATATGCTTTCACTACGAAAAGAAGAAGCTAAACAAATAGAGGTTGAGACAGAATGATGCCGCTTGCAATGTGCAGTGAAGGAGAAGAAGTTAAGGTCAATTGTGTGGACTGCGGCGCAGGACTGAAAAAAAGATTGTGTGATCTGGGACTGTACGATGGATCAATAATTAACATAGTTAAAAACGACGTATCCGGACCTGTAATTATCAAATTAAAAGATTCAAAACTAGCCATAGGAAGAGGACAGGCTAACAAAATTCTGGTTGAAATAGGTGAGCATAAATGAAAAAGCAGGTTAGAATAGCTTTAGCAGGAAATCCTAACTGCGGAAAAACTACTTTCTTCAATAACTTAACAGGGATGAGGCAGCATGTAGGCAACTGGCCTGGAAAAACAGTAGAAAAAAAGGAAGGGTCGTTTAGTTATAAAGGCGATAAAATTAGTATTATTGATCTGCCGGGAACTTATAGCCTTACAGCATACTCAGTTGAAGAAATTGTCACCAGAGACTATATAGTCAACGAACAGCCAGATGTTGTTATCCATATTGTGGATTCATGCAACCTTGAAAGAAACCTTTATCTTACAACCCAGTTGATAGAACTTGGAGCAAATGTGATAGTTGCGTTAAACATGGGGAGGTTCGCATGCAAAAAAGGACTTGAGATTGATGAAAAAAAGCTAACAAAATTATTAGGTGTTCCGGCGCTTAAAATTGAAGCAATTGACCAAACAGGAAAAAACGAGCTGCTGGACCATGCGATTAAGGTAGCTAAGTCAGCAAAAAAAAGCGAAAATAGAATAATCTATGGAAAAGAAATTACAGAACACCTCTATCAGATTGAGAACTTTATCAAAGAATCAGTTGAAAGAACAAATGCCAGACCTAAATGGATTGCGCTTAAACTACTTGAAAAAGATAAAGAAGTAATCCAAAATGTCTCAAAAATGGACAATGGCAAGGCTATCCTAGAAAAAACCAGGGAAATTCAAAAACATATCACTGAAGTGTTTGGTGAAGATGTCGATTCAGCTATCGCTGATGCAAGATATGGTTTTATTGCCGGTCTTTTAAAAGAGTCTCTGAAAAAACCGAAGATTGATAAGATTACAAGGTCTGAAAATATTGATAAGATTGTCACTAATAAATATATTGGAATCCCTGTCTTTTTAATAGCAATGTACCTATTATTTCAAATCACGTTTACTGCTTCTGCTCCGCTAGTAGATTTGGTGCGTGCGGGAGTAGGATTTAGTTCAAAAATAGTAACTGGATTTCTTAGCAATATTGGTGCGCCTGCATGGTTTTCATCCTTAATCTGCGACGGAATTTTTGGAGGCGTTGGATCTGTGCTTACTTTTGTCCCGATAATAATGATACTTTTTTTTGTTATTTCCCTCTTGGAAGATTCAGGGTATATGGCAAGAGCTGCTTTTATAATGGATAAAATTATGCATAAGATTGGGCTGCACGGCAAAGCGTTTATCCCTTTTTTGCTTGGGTTTGGATGCACAGTGCCTTCAATAATGGCTACAAGAACTTTGGAAAGCAGAAAAGACAGAATTGTAACCATGCTTCTTTCGCCGATGATGTCATGCGGAGCAAGACTCCCGGTATATGTGCTTTTTACTGCTGCGTTCTTTGCCAAAAATCAGGCATTGATCATATTCTCAATATACATGGTTGGAATCGCAATGGCGGTAATCATGGGGCTGATATTTAATAAGACTATTTTCAAAGGAACAAGCAGCCCGTTTGTAATGGAATTGCCGCCGTACAGACTGCCTACATTGAAAGGAAGCCTGATACATATGTGGGAGAGAGGAAAATTGTTCATGATGAAAGCCGGGACTGTGATTTTTGGAACAGTACTTGTTATCTGGTTTTTTTCAAGTGTGCCGTTTGGAGTTATGTATGGCTCAGAACAAAGCGCAGTGGGCATGATGGGAAAAGCTATTGCGCCAGTTTTTCAACCGCTGGGCTTTGGGAATTGGCAAGCGGCTGTGTCGTTATTCTTTGGGCTTGTTGCAAAAGAAGTAGTTGTCGGAAGCATGGGAACGCTCTATGGGATAGCTGAAGAAGGATTTATACCGGTACTTCAGGCAGCCTTTACACCGTTGTCAGCATATGCGTTTATGGTGTTTGTATTACTTTATGTGCCGTGCTTAACAGTGCTTGCTACAATAAAAAAAGAAACTAATTCATGGAAATGGCCAGCGATAACCGCCGCATATTTAACGGTTGTTGCATGGGTTGCATCTTTTATAGTCTATCAGGGAGGATTATTGCTTGGATTAGGATGATACAACAAATAGTGTTTTATTCAATAGGAATCCTCATCATTTTTGTATTTTATAGAATAATAAAATCAAATATGACAAAAAAGGATTGTGATCTGAACTGTGCAAATTGCAGTAAAAAAAATAAATTTTAGTTAAGTTTATAAATAAAAGTTCACTTCCACAGCATATCAATGGATAGTCCGGTCAAGGCTTGGCTATACTGGAGACAGTTCTAAGATTGTTTCCAAAGGTGATTAAAATGGCAAGAATGCACTCTAGAAGAAAAGGTAAATCTGGAAGTACAAAACCAGTCAAAAAAACAGTTCCTGTCTGGTCAAGGTTTAAACCAAAAGAAATTGAATTATTGATTGTAAAACTAGCAAAAGAAGAAAAAACGCCTTCACAGATAGGCATTGCTCTTCGGGACAGTTATGGAATACCAGATGTTAGACTGGTTTTGAAAAAAAGAATTACTGATATTCTGAAAGAAAAAAAGTTGCTAACTGAAATACCAGAAGACCTGATGGCGCTTATCAAAAAAGTGGTGGAGCTTCGAAAACACTTAGAAGGAAATCATAAAGATGAAACTGCACAAAGGGGATTAATACTTACAGAATCCAAGATTAAGAGACTTGTCAAATATTATAAAAGGACAGGAAAACTTGCGTCTGAATGGAAGTTTGACCGTGAAAAAGCGGCGCTCTTTACAGAGTAAGGTTTATATATACCTTTTTTCTTTTATTTTTATTATGAAGAGATTTGATGTTGTAATAGTAGGAGCAGGACCTGCTGGCTTGAAGGCCGCTGAAATTCTTGCCAAGCACAAGAAAGTGATAGTCCTGGAAAAGAATAAAGTAATCGGACCAAAGGTCTGTGCTGCCGGAATTACACAAAAGGATCTAGAGTATATACCTGATGAATTAATTGAAAGGAAGTTTGATTCTTTTTTTATTGTATCAAAAGGCAGGGTTGAGATAAAGCAGAAACTTTATACAATCGAACGTAAAAAACTTGGAGAATATCAGGCAGACCTTGCCAAAAAAGCAGGGGCTATCATAAAAACAGAATGTGAAGTTAGTCAAATTAAAGATGATTATGTAATCACAAATAAAGGCAGGTATTATTTTGATTATCTTATCGGTGCTGACGGATCCAATTCAATTGTAAGAAAGCATATTGGACTTGGCTCTAAGATTATGGGATTGGGAATCCAATATAATATTAAAATAGAAAAAGAAGAGGTAGAAATATATTTTGATCCGAAAAAATTTGGATTGTTTTATGCATGGATTTTTCCGCATAAAAACTTTACCTACGTTGGTACAGGGTCGTTAATACCTCAGAAAGGATTAAAAAGTGTACTTGATAATTTTATCAAAGAACAAAAGTTAAATTTGGATAATGCAAAATTTGAAGCAGCGCTTATTAATCCAGATTATAAAGGCTACAAGTTTAATAATATTTTTCTTGCTGGCGACGCTGCGGGTCTTGCAAATATTTTTTCAGGTGAAGGAATTTATCAAGCAATTGTAAGCGGAGAAGAAATTGCTAAAAAAATAATTAACCCAAAATATGATTGTTATAAACTGAGAAAGATAATCAGAAAGAATATAAAATTGATTCAATTATTTAAGTTTTTGAAAAGAAGACCGTTTATATTCGAAAAAATTTCCATGAACGAAATTTTAATGAGAATGTGTATAAAATATCAAATGAAATATTAACCAAAAGATTTTTATTAAATTCTTTAACCATAAGGGATATGAAGAAAATTAAGTTTTTTTTGACAATATCGTGCTACCCTATTAGAAAAGTGTTAAAACTTATGGGAATAAACTATGATGTGCTAAGTGTTATTAACGAATACTATAAAGACAGATTTGATAAATTACCAAATGAGAAAAAAGCAATTTTCCTGCCACACTGCTTAAGAGCTGCAGATTGTCCAGCACGATTATCATCAATTAATGGCATATTGTGCATAAAATGCGGAAGATGTAATTGTGGCAAAATTAAAGATATTGCTGAAAAGAAAGGCTATAAATTTTTTATTGTGCCAGATGTTACGTTCATTAAAAAAATAACTTTAAGAAATAAAATTCAAGGGATCCTTGGAGTTGCTTGTGAACATGATATTAAAAAAGCAATAAAGGAAGAGAAAATTGGGATGAACGGAGTAAAAGTAAAAAATGCACAAATAATTCCACAAGGAATTAAACTAACTAAACATGATTGTTCAGGAAATACAGCTGATTGGGAATTGATAGAAAAAATGATTAAATAATTCTTTTGGTCATATAATCTGATAACTGTATAAAGAAGTTGTAACACTCTTTGGATAGCTTACCTTTAAGATTCTTTAAATTTTTTTTTCCATCATTAACATACTTATCTGCTAGATCATTGGATCTTTTAAGCGCCCCTGTATCTTCAAATATCTTAACAACATTGTTAATCTCAGATTTGGTAGCGCTTGATTTGCCAATTATTTTTTTTAGATAAGATTTTTGTTTAACCGAACCGTTTTTTAGCGCATTAATCATAAGAATTGTCATTTTGCCTTTAATTATGTCAGAACCGAGGATTCGACCTTTGTTAAATTTTTCGCTGATGTCCATAATATCGTCTTGAATTTGGAACGCGATTGCAATATTGATCCCGAAATCGTGGATTTGCTTCCTTATTTTTTTTGTGCCACCTGCAAAAATGGCACCTAATTCCAAGGAAACAGCGAACAGAATTCCAGTTTTTAATGCCGCTGTCTTAATGTAGTTGTGCTCATCACTTTTATATTGGTACTCGTTAATAATGTCTAACAATTGACCTTCATTAACCCGTCGGTACGCTGACTGGACCAAATCTAATGCAGCATTTCTTAATTGATTGCTGAATTTTGAAGTTGTTAGACATAAAAGACCCATGGAAAATAGAATGTTACCTTGAATAATGGCTGCTGAGGTAGAAAATCTGCTGGATTGTTTTGAGAAGATTGAGCCGGTGTTTGTACCTTCCTTAAAATTTTTCATAAACCAATCTTTCCACATAATGTGCATGCTAGGTTTGTTTCTTCTAACATCGTCTTCGTCCATAATATCATCATGTACTAAAGAAGATGCATGAAATAATTCTGTGCATAGCGAAGGTAATAATATTTTTAAGTCTTTTTTACCTGTTAAACCTTCATATACTTTTATCATACCAATACACCGTAGTAGTTTACCTCCCCGAGTGTAATCATTAATTAAACGATAATTATATTTTGTTAATTTATCATCATGTTTACTCGACCGGCTTAAAAGAAATTCCTCTAATTTCCTATTTATAATGTTTTTATAGTAAATAAGCTCCGATTGAAAATTCATTTTATCATCTCAATTGTTTCTTTCACTTGTCTAATCACGTTCAAAGGTGAAGATGCACCTGCTGTCAAACCAACGGCTTTCTTTCCAGCAAACCAATCGTTTCTAAGCTCTTTATGCGACTCGATATGTTTTGTCTTAGTATATTTTTCACATAATTCTTTAAGACGCTTAGTGTTGCCCGAATCTCTGCCACCGATAACTATCATAAGGTCTGACTTTTTGGCAAGCTTAATTGTCGCTTGCTGCCTTTGCGTTGTTGCTCTACAAATGGTATTATGGATTAAAAGATTGTCTGTCTTGCTTTTTAGTACTTTAATAATTTTTTCAAAATTTTCTAATGTTTGGGTGGTCTGCACAACAACACCTATTTTTTTTTGCATTGGGAGTAACATTGCCTGTGAAGGATTTTCAATAATACTTGCTTTTTTGATATGACCGACTATCCCTTCAACTTCCGGATGATTCTTTTCGCCAATCACGATAACTGAGAAACCCTGTTTTTCAAGCTGTTTTGCGTAATCCTGGACCTTTTTAACAAACGGACAAGTTAGATCAATAATCTTATAACCTTTTGATAACAAATCCTGAATTTGCGCTTCTGATGCGCCGTGAGTTCTTATTATAATCGAAGAAGCGTCTGCCTCACTTAAATTGTCAATTTTTTTTACACCTTTTCTTTCTAATTCCAGCACCACTTGAGGATTATGTATCAGCGGGCCAAGAGTGTTAGCCTTTTCTTTTAAATGCAAAGCCTTATCCATCGCTTTTTTCACGCCGAAACAAAACCCCGAATGATTAGCAATTTCTACGTTCATTTTTATATTAGCGTTTTTGTTTTATATACAAACGGATATTTGTTTATTAATTTATTGTATGCATGATCTGCTTTTTTTGCACTGGCAAAAATGCCAAAAACTGTAGGACCTTTACCTGTTATCGAAGAATTTAAGGCGCCGTGTTCTTTCATTTCCAGTAATAAATCCATTACGTCCTTGTTTTGAATATGGATAAAATCGTTGTGAAGGTCACTTGAAAATTCTGCTGGTTTTTTTGCGTATTTAAAACTTGAATGCAACTTTGGGTAATTTATTTTGTCCAACTTAGCATAAGCAGACGCTGTGGATAATTCATAACCTGGATTTGCCAATACTATGTCAGACCCATAACCAGTTATTGGCTCAACAACATCACCAAAACCTGATACAAAACAACAGCTGTTGTAAAGGAAAAAAGGAACATCAGAACCCAGCTCAGATGCAATATTTACCATACTCTGTAAATCTAAATCTAATTGCCAAAGGCTGTTTAAACCAAGAATCGTCGCGGCTGCATCAGAAGAACCACCGCCAAGACCTGCACCGACAGGGATATTTTTTTTTACATCTATTTCAACACCACCTTCCACATCGAATAACTGTTTAATTTTCAATGCCGTCCGCTTTATAATATCATCAGAAATCTTACTATGGACGATAATTTCATCGCATTTTTTAAATTCAAGCTCATCGAAAAGATCAATTGTCTGCATAACAGAATTAAGGTTATGGAGGCCATCCTTCCTTTTATCAAGAATGTCCAGTGTTAAGTTAATTTTAGCGTACGCTTTCATCATGATTTTGTTAAACTTACAATTGAAAATGCCTGAACACCCTGGCCTTTGCCCCATGAAGTCAAATCTTCGCCGGAAGTGGCAGTGATACCGATATTTGATGGGTCAATACTACATAAAGAAGCAATACTCTTTTTGATCTGGTCTTCATAGACAGAAATGTTTGGATGTTTTCCTTCAAACATAATACCAATATTAGTTATTTGATATTCTCTTTCTGAAACCAGCTGCAAGGCTTTCTTTAGATACTCTTTACTGTCAGTAATACCGCTACTGCACATTTTATCAGCGTAAAAACCAAGACTTCTGCCTCCTACTGCCTGGCTTAGAGCATTAAATAAGGCATGCAATATAACATCGCCGTCTGAATTGGCCTCTAACCCGGGCTCGTTTTCTATTAAAACACCCCCAAGGTATAGCTTTTTGTCTTTTTGGTCTGAATTATCTGAGATAAATCGATGCGAATCCTGGCCAAAACCTACCCTGCTATTACTGGTGATATTGCGCGCTATTGTCAAATCGACTGGCGTTGTGATCTTGATGTTTTCAGGGTTGGATTCAATGATCTTCACTTTTTTTTCCATTCGCTCAACCAGGCTTACATCGTCTGTACCGTAGAATTCATCTTCGTAGGCTTTTTTAAAGGCCCTTACAGCTAAACCGTATCTTATGGCTTGAGGGGTTTGCATCTGCCATAGTATATTTCTTTTAAGTGTTTTCTCGACAAACCCCTTTTCATTGACCTCTTTAACAGTATCTTTTGCTTTGTGCGCTGCAGCTGCCGCTCCGTACTTTACAGCGGCGTTTATTACTTCTGCTATTGTTTTTTTTGTCACAAAAGGATTTACTGCATTATGTATCACGACAATATCGTTTGCCTTGCAGGTATGCAGATACAAAATTCCATTATTAACAGAATCCTGGCGCTTTTCGCCGCCTTCAAGCACTTTTTCAATCTTGGTGAAACGGCCTTGAAGCTTCTCAACCTCAGAGAAATATTCCTTTTTTGTGATTACTATAATTTTGTCTATAAAGTCACAGTCGTTGTAAGCTTTAATTGAATAGTAAATAATGGGCTTGTCATCAAGCAACCTTAATATCTTATTTTTCCCTTGCCCCATGCGGCTGCCAACACCGGCGCCGACAATTATTGCTATGTTCATATTTTGACCCCTAATATTTTTAAATCTCGCCGTAGTTGTTCTGGATTATCAAATAAGATAATATTAATACCTAATTTTTTTGCTGGAAATAAAAAATTTTCTTTATCATCAATGAATACTATTTCCCGGGGTTTGCTTTTGGTTTTTTGTAAAACCAACCTATAGATTTGGGGGTTTGGCTTTCTAACTTTTGCCTTGTGTGAGAAAACACCATCCTTAAAATTTTTTTGAAAAGGGTATTTGTTTTCCAGATAATCTACTCTCTCCTGAACATTATCTGAGAGATACAAAAGTTCATACCCATTATGATTTAATTTTTTTATCAATTTTACTGTGCCGCTATTGGGCTTATATTGCTTTAGCCAGATCTTACTTAATAATTGAGAATCCTTGCTTAAACCCCATACAGATTGCCCCTTTTGCCAAAATTCTTTTTCAGTGATTTTACCTTCACGGTATAATGTCCCAATCTTGCCATGTATAACACTATCAACTAGCTCTTTTGGAACACTAAAACTTTTCGCTATTTCATCTACAGCCATCTTGGAACCGTTAGTAAAATAGACGCCGCCTAAATCAAAGATTATTGTCTTAATCATTTCTAAGTTTATCCTCTGTTTGCTTTTTGACTTTCCTATCAACTTCTATAATTTCATCTAAGTTTGGCTGTTTAATAAGTTTATGGTCGTCCATTGCCTCTTTTATTAACAGAGGAATATCCAAGAAGCTTATTTTATCCTTTAAAAAATATTTTACAGCAATTTCATTTGCGGCATTCATCACTGCACACAGACTGCCACCAACCTTGCCTGCTTCATATGCATATTTTAGGCACGGAAATTTATCAAGATCGGGATCTTGAAAATTTAATTGTTTTATTTTTAACAAGTCTAATCTCTGTGTAGTCTCGTTTTTTTCCCTTTTGGGATATGTTAGCGCATACTGGATGGGGATTTTCATTGAAGGAATTCCTAACTGGGCTATCACTGAATTATCTTTAAATTCCACCAGACTATGAATTATGCTTTCCGGATGGATAAGAACCTCAATCTGGCCATAAGGGATATCGTAAAGATGGTGGGCCTCAATCACTTCAAAGCCTTTGTTCATTAATGTTGCTGAATCTATCGTTATTTTTGCTCCCATGTCCCATGTAGGATGCTTTAGTGCATCAGCAGCTTTAAGGGCAGCTAGTTCTTCAGATGATCTATTTCTAAAAGCGCCGCCTGAACAGGTAATAAGAAGCCTACTGACGGAATTTATATCTTCACCGTTTAGACACTGCCATATGGCGCTGTGCTCTGAATCGATCGGAAGAATATCAACACTATTTTTTTTTGATTCCCTCATAACTATACTGCCTGCAGTGACCAAAGTTTCCTTGTTTGCCAAGGCCAAAGTCTTTTTATTTCTTATGGCTTCCAACGTAGGTTCAACACCAATCGAACCGACCAGCGCATTAAGGACAATTTCTGCATTATCGAGCTTTGCAATCTTTTTTAAGCCGGCCATGCCTGTAACTACCTCAATATCTTTAATTTCGGCAGCCCTTTCTTTATCGTAAACAGCAACAATCTCAGGTTTGAATTCATCAGCCTGCTTTTTAAGGATGTCAATATTGTTATTACAGCTTAAGGCTATCACTTTGAAATCTTTAGGGCTGGACCGGACTATGTCCAAGGCCTGGGTTCCGATAGAACCGGTGCTTCCCAATATTGACAGTGTTTTCATTTTAACAATCGAAACCTCAAATCACGAAATATTTTATCTTGCCCATGCTTTCGTCGTTTTAACAATCAATACAACGGCCAGCCTATAAAGTTCAAAATTAAAATAAAAACCAAAAATATAACTAAAGAAGGAACCATTAACTTATATATTTTATCATATCTGGCATTAAAATACTTCTGGGTGACTGATAAACAAAGATGCGTGGGAGAAGCTAATACTCCGATAAAACCGCTTGCAAAAGCAAGCATGACAAATCCCATATTGTAACCCTGCGCGGCCTTTAAAAAAGGAAGGATAAGAGGAATACCAATGCCGATGTAACCAATCGTAATGCCTGTTAATAGGCCGATTAGCAACGGAATCAGAACAACGAGCAAGATTGTCGGAAACCCATAGGCAATAAATGAGTTTGAGACAAGTTCAATAGCTTTGCTATTTTCCATAACTGTCTTGAAAAGCATGACCAAAAAAACCATGATCAAAAGGTCAATTTTTATACTTTTTTTTACAAGCGGTATAAGTTGCCTGAATTTTACGCGATTTACGATTATTATAGACAGGATGCCTATAAATAACGAAAGGATAATTTCAACTCCAAAAACTACAGGAAGAAGTATAGTAATAAAAATGGGGAAAATGCCATTTATGATATTTTTTATGTCTTTTTTACCTGGATTCTTATCGTTTAATATTGTTTTGTCTAATTTGTAAACAAACATGAAAAAACCTAAAGCGAAAACGAAAATCATAACCGGAATGTTCAATATAAACAATGATTTAAAAGAAATACCAAGTAAGGTAAGATATAAAATTACGCCGGGCATTATCGGATTTATGTATTCTGTCGTGTGGCGAAACCAATAATTGATAACCAGCTTTCTTTCGGGGCTTAGTTTTAGCCTGGTACCGACTTCCTGAACAAAAGGCGCTGATAAAACTGCGCCGCTTGGAGCCGGAACAAGACCGATCATAAAAGGCAGGGAGATAATAACAAACCTAACATCTTTTATCACTTTTTCCAAAGAGGCAAGCATCTTTTTTAATACGCCTGATGCGTCCATTAAGTTGCTTAAATAGAAAACAAAAAAAAACATGAACATAAGTTTTAGAACCTTTATATCTGTTAAGGTCAGATAAAAATCAGTAAAAAGGCCAAGAACATGGTTAAAAAACAATCCGGTAAGGATAATGCCAGCAAGCAAAGTGTAAATAAGATCAAGCTTTCTTCTGATCAAAACCATCATTACAACAAGTATGATCACTATTTTGATTATGTCAAGCATTAAAAAACGGAGAGATAATCAGTTTATAAATGTTCTTTTTATTGAACCGGATTTGGCTATTTATTTCGCAGCTACCTAAATAAAAAATGAAAAAAATTAACTGACACAAGCACCGTCGTTACATCCATTGGGACACTCATAGTATTCCATGCCATAATATGTTCCACTACCCTTACAATATTTCTCACCCACTTTAGAACCACTACAGATGTCCCAGGAATCATACTGCTTCCCACCGATAACACCATAAGTGATCTTCCCCTTTGTGTTGTAGTTTATACCCCCATCAGAGTCCGTACAAAACCTGCATTCTCCTGAACTGCTATCACAACCGAACTCACAAAAAGCAACCTCCCCAACACTGCAATCTGCGTACTGGTTAGCTATGTTGGTACTGTTTATGCAAATTGTTTTTTCAAAGCATGACAAACATGCGCCATTTTCACAATTGCAGTCATAGTATTTAACTTGTTGATAATTTTCAGGGCTGCATTTATACTCCTTTAACTTGGATGAACTTGTGCAGGTATCAAAGTAATAACCGTATTGGGTGGTTAGTGTACCAGCAATTAAAGGAGTATCACCACCGTCAGTATCTGCACAAGTATAGCAAATACCAAAATTACATACAGCGTCTGGACCACAGTCCATAATATCGGTAAATGCACAATCTAGGTTTTTGTAGCCTATCGTGTGATCATCAACACAATCCCAACGTGCGTAATTACATATACATTCTCCATTAGTACACTGATCGCAGGTATATTCTTTGCTATCTACTACATCTTCTGTACAATAGTATTCCATCAAATTAGTAAGATTGCCGTAGGGTCCAATTGTGCATTCGTCCTGATAAAAACCGTCAGAAGAGTTTACATATCCATAAGTATCAGAATAATCTCCGCCGTCTGAATCAAAACATGATAATGGAGTACAATCACCTTCCTCATCGATGGAACCATCACAGTCATTGTCTAATCCGTCACAGTCATCGTCTGAACCTGTAGGAAAGGTAGGCCCGCAAGTGTCAAATTCACTCCCTGCAATACAAAGCAGTAATCCAGAAGATTCACATACTCCTAAGCCGCAGGTTGTGGTGGAGTTTTGGAAATCATCATCGGCAATTCCATCACAATCATCGTCAATACCATTACAGTCGGAATCATCACCTAAGGGAGAGCCTTGCGTGCAGTTGTCAATTTCCTGACCATCAATGCACATAAGAACACCATCTGATTGGCAGAAACCTTGACCG
>JBDRFR010000089.1:0-8069 GCA_043818675.1 Nanobdellota archaeon | reverse complement strand
GTAATTCCACACTTAACTAGTGGGGTGCCGTATAACCGAAACTTTTATATATTATTAATATTAATAATATGGTCCATCCAAAATTTATCGGAAAAACAAAAGTAACTACTCAGGGTCAGATCACTCTCCCTTTTGAAGGCCGTAGAGATCTTGGTATTGAAATTAATTCTGAAGTATACTGGTACGAGCTTAATAATTGTCTAGTTGTGGTAAAAGATCTTGTCAATCAAAAAGACTTGACAAAGGTTATCAATAAGAGGAGCAAATGATATTTTCAAATCCAGTGGGTTTATGGGCGTTGCTTGGCTTGGTTCCGTTTATTTTAATATATCTAATAAAGCCCAAACCAAAAGACCAGGTTATACCTTCCCTGATGTTTCTTATAAAAGAGCAGCAGTCTTTTAAGCAAAACGCCTTTTTAAGAAAATTGCTGCGCAACCTTTTATTTTTGTTGCAGATTTTAGCCTTATTAGGCCTGATCTTTTCTATTGCATCTCCGTTTATAGAAGTGCCCTACAGCGTAGCTTCTGACAATACTGTAATAGTGCTTGATTCAAGCGCCAGTATGCAGACAAAATTCGGCCAGAAAACCCGGTTTGAACGGGCTGTTGATACTGCAAAAAACAGTCTTTCAGGAAAAATTAGTATCATTCTTGCTGAAAACATACCGCTAACAGTTTTAAAGGATGGCGATGTATTTGAGGCAAAAGTTGTCCTGTCAAACCTGAATCCCAAAGCTACATCCACAAACATTGGCGATGCCTTGCTTTTGGCAGAAGACATATTAAAAGAAAAAAAAGGTAGAATTATTGTGTTAAGCGATTTTCTTCAGACTGAAGGTTCAGACCTTCTTGTCGTAAAACGAGCCTTGGTTGCAAAAGGCAACAAAGTTGACTTTATCGAGATAAGTAATGAAGCTAACAATATTGGTATTGTTGATCTTGCGATAACAAAACACCTAACAAAAGTTTACATTAAAAATTTCAATGAGGCCGAAGCAGAACTTGTCGTGAAATTATTGAAAGACAAAGAGGTATTAGGGTCAGAGACTATCAGTTTTTTGCCAGGTTCTCTTGAAAGTTTAGTGTTCGAAACCCCTACTGATATCAGTCAGATAGTACTTGAGCTAAATGATGACCTTATGGTTGATAATGTAGCATATATCAGCGCTCCGTCAAAAAAGCAAACAGATGTATTATTGATAACAAATAAAGAAAAAAGCAGTTTGATGGCGGCTCTTGGCTCTTCAAAAGATATCGCGCTTTCAGTATCCCATCCGCCCCTTAGCCATATGGTCGACGGTAACCAGGTGAAATTTTCGGATTTTGACGTTATAATCCTAGCAGAAGTAGGTAAAGTGGGTGAAAAAGAGGGTCTCCTAAAAGGCAATTTTAAAGACATGGACGATTATATAGCATCTGGTGGATTCTTGATTATCGCTGCTTCAGACAACCTGGCAGAACTTCCGACAACCGATCTTGGCAGGGAGATTTTCAATGAGATACTGCCTGTTAGGCTGACAGGTTTTGGTAACAGTTCAAGGTTATGCTTTAAGATATTCAACCAGTTCACTTCGCAGTTCCAAAATATAGAATGCCCTGCTGTAATTGACAACTATCTAATCAGTGAAGCAAAAAACAGTTCAGTAGTAATTGCTCAGGCAAACGACGGAAGCCCGTTATTATCCCAGCAAGGCAATGTTTTTTATTACGGGGTTATAGATGATAAAAGCGATTTTAAGACCTTAACCTCATATCCTATCTTCTGGAACGAGCTTATCAGCTTTCTGGTAAGGACAGAAGACATTACTGACTATAACTACAAATCCGGAACCCTTGTTGCACTATCAAAACAGAGCGTAAAAACTCCCACGACTAATATGGCAACATCTCAGCTTATTCTTGACGAGCACGGTATCTATGAATTTAACAGTAAAAAAGTAGCAGTTAATCTGCTTAATGAAAAAGAGTCAGACGTCAATAAAAAATCTGATATTGTTATAGAAGATTCATCTTTTGAAGAAAGCACAGAACAGAAGAAAAAAAAGATAGAACTTGAGATTTATTTATTGATCCTGATTATCTTATTGTTGCTGACTGAATTATTTTATATTAAAGGGCGGGGTGACTTATAATCGATTTAAAATTTTGCATGTGGGAATACTGTATCGCAAAACCACACATTATTTTATTGATAATACCCCTCATTTTTCTTCTTTACTATCTAATCAACAGAACCTTTGTCAGTTTTAAGACTAAAGCTGCTGAAGAAGAATTTATAAGATCAAAGACAAAAGACAGATATTTCTTATTGGTTTCAAGATCCATAATATTTTTGTTGGTGTTGATAGCTCTCGCAACACCCTATACGGAAAAAAGTGTAACTGTTGCAGGCGATACATCATTACTTGTGCTGGCTGACAATTCTTCCAGTTTTGATCTTTTTGATAAGGCCATAGCGCCTGCCCTTGTCTCAGGTTTGAAAGGTAAAATCCCTGTAAATTTTAAGTATATTGCAGCAAACGAGCTAAGCGCTATCGGCGATGGCATTTTAAATAATATGAAAGGCGACGATAATATTCTGGTTATTACAGACGGCAATAATAATCACGGCAGGGTTTTAGGTGATGTAATCTTGTTTGCTTCAAGTTTGAACACTTCGATTAGCGCATTAAACCTTGATCCGGTAAAAAACGATGTTGGCGTAGAGATTGTCGGACCCAGCCAGGCAATCGTATCAGAAGAAAATACTTTTATAATCAAAATTAATGAGGTTGGTTCCGTGTCTGATTACTTGGTTGAAGTATTTGTTGACGGCGAGCTGGTTTCTAGCCAGAAAAACGCCCCCACAACAGATATCAGAAGAAGTTTTTCAGAAGGTTTCCATAAAATCCAGGCTAAAATTACAGCTGACGACCATTTTTTACAGAATAATGTGTATTACAAATCAGTAAAAATAATTCCTAAACCAAGGATTTTATTCATATCTGAAAAAACCTCGCCATTATTAATTGGCCTTAATGAAATGTACGAAACAGACCTTAAGACTACACTGCCTGATGATCTGTCTATATACCATGCAGTTATAATAAACGATATAAAAGGCGAACAGCTCAAAGACTGGATTCCGAAGTTGACAAACTTCGTTTCAGACGGCAACGGTCTGGTGGTTATAGGTGGCCAGTCTTCTTATGATCAGGGTTTTTACCAAAATCCTTCTTATATGATTGAAAGCCTATTGCCTGTCAGAATAGGCATTCCTGAAAAAAAAGGCAAATCAGATGTTAATGTAGTGATTCTTATTGATATTTCAGGCACAGCAGGTTTAAGTTTTGCAGGCTCTTCAGGCAATTCAAAACTGGACGTATCAAAAGCCCTTGCCTTAAATATTCTTGGCACAATCCGGCCCGATGATCGTGTGGGTGTTATCGCATTTAATGACGTGTCTCATATGGTTTCTCAGCTGTCAACCCTAAGCGAAAAACAGGAAGACGTTATACAGAAAATAAAAACCTTACAGGCAGGCGGCGGTACTTTGCTTTTTCAGGGCCTAAGGCGGTCTGAATATTTTCTGGACGGAATTTCTGGCAGTAGGAACATTATCATTGTCTCTGACGGTCTTGACGCTGCGCAAAAAGCAGCATTAGACCTGACAAAGCTTCTTTCCAAAAAAGGCATAAAAGTTTTCACGGTTGGCATTGGGCAAGGTACAAACGAAGTATTCCTAAAGTCTATTGCAGATGCCGGGCGTGGATTATACTTTAAGCCCGATGAGACGCAGAATTTACGAATATTATTCGGTGAGGAGGAAGAAGAAGCAGAATCTTACAATCTGGTAATACTTGACAATAATCATTGGATAACCAAATCTAACTTAGCCCTGTCTGCAATTGTTACCGGCCATAATTATGTTGTTCCAAAATCAGGCGCGCGTACAATTGTTGCAACTTCTTCAGGGAGTCCGATTGTTACAGTTGGCAGTTTCGGGCTTGGGCGGATAGCAGCCATCACTACTGATGATGGCAGTAAGTGGGCGCCAGAATTGCTGCGCAAGGAAAATTCAAGATTATTGACAAAGACTATTAATTACGCAATCGGCGAGCCTGGAAGAAATTTGGACTTTGATGTTTCAATCGGCGATACGCCGATTAATAAGCCGGCCCAGATAAAAGTTATCTCAACTAAACTTCCAAAATCTGACCTTTCTTTTTCAAAAATTAAGGATAATTTGTACATTGCAGAATTTATTCTTGATAAGACGGGGTTTTCTGACATCCTTGGCGCCACAGTGGGCGTTAATTATAATGATGAATATTTAAATCTTGGGATCAACCCAGAGCTGGTTGAACTTGTGGCTCTTACTCGCGGGAAAGTTTTTGAGAAGGATCAGATTGAGCAGATAGCAGAAACTATTAAAACAGTGTCAAAGCGCGTAAAGATTGATACAGTAAATTATCGTTATCCTTTTATACTGTTAGCTTTTGTTATTTTATTATTAGAGATTATTATCCGAAGAATTAAGGAGAATAAATTAAACAGGTGATTATTTATGGCATATATTAAAAAGGACATTAATTTTATTTTATTGGCATTAATCTTGGGGACTGTCATCATACTAATCGGTTTTACTGTTTATTACCAGTCAGTTTTTAAAGACATTTCCGATGAGTATCACACTAAAGTTGCAAAACTTGAACAAGTTACAAATGAGCTTGGCGTACAAAAAAATAAGTTGAATCAGACGAGCTTTGAATTGGAAATTAAGGAGCAAAAAGAAACTGATCTAAGCGGCCGGTATGATAGCATTCGTTCTGAAAAGACCCAACTAGAGCTTGACAAAGCAACATTACAATCAGACCTCACATCCAAAAGCGCTGCTCTTGTTGAATCTCAGGCGCTGCTTGCGCAAAAAGAAAACCAGCTGCGCCAGGCGCAGTCAGAGCTCATCGAAGCTAACAGCAGAATTTCCACTTTGAAAGCCTCAGTTGACAGTTGTGAAGATGATTTAGACGATTGCGAGGCAGATCTGGACATTTGCCAGGGTATTTAAAATTGAAAAACTTTAAGACAGCCATAACCGAGATTTATACTAGCCTAAATAGCATCTTAATATTTGAAGATCTATTATCCGGTGTGTTGATTTTTCTGATTGGCTATATATTATTATTGCTTTTTAATCTGAACGTTTTTTATAGTATTTTGCCTGCTGTAATCTATCTTGTATATGAAATCTCTAAACACCTTAATAAAAATCTCAATAATGATAAGTTAAAGATTGTGGAAGATGTTTACCCTAACTTAAACGAAAAAATCCGGACTGCCGCAGACAATACCTACATGGAAAATCCCGTGACTGACGAGCTGCAGTCTGAAGTGCTAAAAGACCTGAGAAACGTTAGATTATCATCCTTTTTCAGCACTAAAAAAACAACATATAAATTGTTTGCCTGTATTATTATATGTTTTTTGATCGTTATTGTAGCTTTATTAAATTTTAAATTAGCAGATTTTGGGATTAAATTTAAAAAGGATCCAGGCTATCTGACCGGCGGATTTTCAAACGAATCAAGTGATAGTGACATTGCGTCTGCTGGCTCTGCAGGCAGCGACAACATTTTTGGGGAAGAAAGCGTAGCTACTTTAGGCAGTGAGCAGCTTAATATTGAACTAAACTCATTAAGTTTTGAATTAACCAATGTTCGCAAAGAAACCGACATTCCCATTAGCGATTTTGAGCAAAGTTTTCCGGACGAGGTCGAAATGCTTCAAAATTGTGACAGCGATTGTGTGCTGGAAAATGACATTCCTGTTGATCAGCAAGAACTTGTAAAAAAATATTTTATTAAGCTGGCTGAAACGTAAAAACCATGAGGTGGGTTAAATGAAAAATTATAAACATGTATTTGAAGCATTAAAAAAAGAAATTGGCAGGGTTATTATTGGGCAAACCGAGCTATTGGATCAGATATTGATTGCAATACTTGCAGATGGTAATGCTCTCTTGGAGGGGTATCCCGGCCTTGCAAAAACTCTTGCAGTAAAAACAATGTCAGAGCTGATGGATTTGAAGTTTTCAAGGATTCAAAACACCCCTGATCTGATGCCAAGCGACATTACCGGTACTTATATTATTGAAGAGACTAGTGGAAAACGGAACTTCAAATTTCAGCCAGGCCCGGTTTTTGCCAATATTGTGTTGGCTGATGAGATCAATAGGGCCACCCCAAAAACTCAGTCAGCTTTGCTTGAAGCGATGCAGGAAAAACAGGTAACAGTTGGAAATGAGACTTTCCAGCTTGACAGGCCATTTTTTGTTCTGGCAACACAAAACCCTATTGAGCAGGAAGGTACGTATCCTTTGCCTGAAGCCCAGGCAGACCGGTTTCTATTAAAGATTAAGGTAGGTTATCCTTCTCTTGATGAAGAGGATAAAATTGTTAGTATGTATAGTGGTGAGTATGTAAAACCTAAGCTAAAACCAATCTTAAACAAGAACCATCTTATCCATTTACAGGCAACAACAAGGCAGGTTCCGATAGCAAACGATTTAAAAAAGACTGCTTTAAAGATTATCGCAGCCACAAGGACAAATAAACAACTGATACAATTTGGCGCATCGCCCAGAGCATCAATAGGTTTAATCTTGGCAGCCAAGGCACGGGCGCTACTTGATGGAAGGAACCACGTAAGTTCTGATGACATCCAAACCATGATATATCCAATCTTGCGTCACAGAATAATCCTCAATTTTGAGGCAGAACGTAAAGGCATGGCTACTGACGATGCTGTCAAGGAACTGGTAGACAAAATAAAATGATTGATACTGAGTTTTTAGACCAGCTAGGAAGATTCAGCCTGGTAGTGCATAAACGGGTCACTTCCAGTTATTCAGGGCCGCGCAGAAGCATTGCTTTTGGCAGAGGCGTTACTTTTAAAGACCATAGGATTTATGCGCCTGGTGACGATTTTCGGGCAATAGACTGGAAAGTTTTTGCCCGCACTGATGATTTATACATCAAGACTTATGAAGAAGAACGATCATTAACAGGCCATATTATTATTGACGCTTCAAACAGCATGAACTTCGGTAAGCCAGTATCCAAATTTGATTATGCTGCCATGATCGGCGTTGGTTTTGCATATTTAGCCTTAAAAGAGAACGAAAAATTTCAGTTTTCGACTTTTTCCGACAGTCTTGAAGTCTTCCAGCCGCGAAAAGGGATGTCTCATTTGGCTTCAATGATTGATTATCTTAATAATTTCAAAACCAAAGGATATTCTAAATTAAGAGAATCAATACTACAATACAAGGAACTAATCGGCACAAGATCCCTATTAGTATTAACCTCTGACTTTCTTTTTCCTATTGAGGAAGTTAAAGAGTCATTAAGGTTGCTTGGTGATCACGAGATCAAAATTATCCAGGTGCTTGACCCTGTTGAAAAGGACCTTAAGTTTAGCGGAGACTTTAATTTAAAGGACAGCGAAACAGGTACAAAATTAAGGACCTTTATCAGCCAGAAATCTCGCTCTCATTACCAGAAATTACTTGATGACCATTCTGCTCAGATTGAGCGCGAATGTACAGCGCTTGGTTTTGAATTTCATCAGATAACAACCGACACGCCTATTTTTGATTCCTTTTATCGAATACTCGAATGATGCCTATACTTTTTGGTCCAGTTGTGTTATGATTATACTATTAGTTATGCATTTTTGAAAATTTTGCCATAGTCTTGTAACAATCTATTTATATACTTCAAAATAGATTTCACACACACTAATAAAACCAATACCTTTATATATTATGAGTTTACCTATCGTAAGTTAAGAAGCTGTAGCTATGGTATGTATGCTTCTATGTTTAGAGATGGCCAATAAATTATGAGATATGAGATAGCCAAAAAAGTAAAACACGGAGGTGTTTTGGTAATATGAAAAAAGCAATAAAAAGAATTGCTGCTTTAGGTGTTGGCGCAACTATGGTTGGAGCAACAATCATGGGTGCAATGGCGCTTGATTTAGCAGACTATCCGTCACCATTTGTTTCCGGTGGTAAGTTCAGCGGTG
>JBDRFR010000088.1:0-2143 GCA_043818675.1 Nanobdellota archaeon | reverse complement strand
AAAGTTGCTTTTGAATACAGGTATGTTTTAGACGATTATTCTAAAGGGACTATGATGTACGACTTTTTGAAAGATAGAAAAGTTGATGACGGTACCCAGAGCTTTGAGGAAACAGGTGTCTTGCAGTCCAGTAAAGAATGGGGTTATGCATCGGATAGCGTGTTGCGGCCCAATACAGACCGCTACTGGTTCAGATGGAAGCATGATCAGGCCATGCCTTTTGGTTTTTTTGGCAAATTGGATCTTGATATTATTAGTGATCATGATTACCTGCATGAATTCAAAAATGGATATACAGGGTTTAAAGAAACAAGTACTTATTATACTGATAATTTTGGCAGAGATTTGGATGAATATGATGATTCCACAAGGACAAACAGTTTGAGCATTAACAGGATCTGGTCACAGTATAGCCTTAATGCAGAATTGCGATGGTATGATGATGTTATTGTTAGACGTCAGGGAAATAACGATACAACCTTACAGACATTGCCGTTAGTTGAATTTAATGCATCAAGACAGCAGATATATAAAACACCTTTTTATACAGATTTTGATTCTGAATATACGTACACTTACAGCAAGGATGGGAACAGACTCCATCGTATGGATTTACATCCAAGGTTTTATCTTCCTTACAATTTCGGGAATTATTTTACTTTTGAACCATCTTTCGGGATCAGAGAGACGCTTTGGTATGTTGATGACTACTCAAATGAGATAGTAAAAAAACATAAGACGTTAAACAGACAAATTTATGACATAAAATTGGATCTATTTACCGAAATTTATGAGATATACTATATAAATGGGAAGAACTTAGACAAAATCAAGCATTCAATTAAACCGCAAATTATTTATGATTACACACCTGAGCAGGACCAGGAAGAATATCCAGACAGTATTGCTAAGAACAACCTGGTTACCTATTCAATTACAAATACTTTTACCTCAAAGTCAAAGAAAAATACGGAACAAAAAAACGGGGTTGTGGATGAAGAAAATGATGAGCCGGTAAGTTATAGTTATAGCCAGTTCTGCCGTTTTCTTTTAGAACAGAAATATGACGTTGGTGAGGCAAGGGATGACAATCCTGAGCCGTTTTCTCCGGTTTACGCTGAACTAGAGTTTTCACCTGCAAAATATTTGTCTTTGGAGGGTGACGCGAAATGGTGCCAGTATGAAAATTCTCTCATATCTCATAATGTTGCAGTAGCTTTATCGGATTATCGAGGGGACAGGTTGTTTGTTGAACACAGATATGCACGTGATTCAAGTAGGTCTATTTATTATAATATTAATTTAAGGATTTTAGACAGCCTTGAAGTATTTGGTGAATATGAACGTAATCTATATGCTGGTAGAGACATAAGAACCAATATCGGTTTTTTATATAAATCACAGTGCTGGTCTATCAGGTGTTTTTACGAAGATGAGAAAGAAAATGACCGCAGCTATGGATTTGTAGTCAGTCTTTACGGTTTAGGGGAGATAGGTACCCAATTATTAGGCCGTCATGTGGAAGGAGTTCCAGGATTATCAAGCGGTCATATGGAATGATTTTGTTGAGAGATAATCAAGAAAAAACTTGACATAAGATAATTTGTGATGGTATTAATCCACTGCCTGTAACCAAGGATTCTTTTAATATTTATTGGGCTTTATCGGGCATTTTAGTAAATCTTGAGTATCGTTATCACTCCCCATTCCACTGTAAAGTAAGGATGGGCTTTTAATTACGGATAAGCAACGAGACCTTTGAAAATTGAACATTTTGCAAAGGTCTCGCAACAGGTTGCGGTTACGAGGAAGATATGAGAAAGAAAACAGGATTTTTATTTTCGTTATTGGCGCTGATTATATACAGCACTGGCGCATTGGCATCAAACCAGGAAGGCTTATCACTTTCGGATGCTGATTGTATTAAATGTCATGACAAACAACCGGCGACTATAGCTGCCAGCGGGAATAAACATAAAACAGAGGTGGGTTGTTTGGATTGTCATACAGAGCATCCACCTGAAGGTAAAAATGCCATTCCCAATTGCAGCGTATGCCATAGTGATAGTCCTCATTATGAACTTGAAAATTGTGGATCATGTCATTCAGATACCCATGCTCCTCTGGATTTAAATATAGAAGG
>JBDRFR010000087.1:0-5053 GCA_043818675.1 Nanobdellota archaeon | reverse complement strand
TCTGAGGAGTATCATAATGATGAGAATCAGATTAAATCTAGGACGAGTACTGTGTATGCAGTATTTGGTTGATATCTGGACCCCGTGAAAAGGCAATTGGAAAAAATCTAAGACAACTATACCCAGAACCGGCACAGGTGCCCCTAGGTGAGAAACCTAAGGTGTGAAGGAGTAAACTAATTGAGGGAATTCGGCATATTAGCTCCGTACCTTCGGTATAAGGAGTCCCTGCGATCGTGCAAGCGATTACAGGGTGCAATTACAAAGGAGGTCCGACTGTTTAGCAAAAACTTAACTGACTGCTAGCCTGTAAAGGTGCGTATAGTCAGTGATGCCTGCCCAGTGCCTGTACTTCAAACTCCCTTCCAAGGGAGCTAAGAGCAGGTAAACGGCGGGGGTAACTATAACTCTCTTAAGGTAGCGAAATACCTTGTCGTTTGATTGACGACTTGCATGAATGGTGTAACGAGATCCTCACTGTCCCAAATTAGACGCCTCTGAAAACCCTATCCTGGTGCAAAAGCCAGGGATTTCCAGTGGGAAGCGAAGACCCCGTGAAACTTTACTGTAGCTTGTTGCTGTAACGTGAATTTCGTTGCATAGCGTAAGTGGGAGTCACTAAAACTTGAGTTTCGGCTTAAGCGTAGACGACAATGTAACACCACTCTTCAAAGTTTACGTTACTAACTTTTTTTAAAGGACACCAATAGGTGGACAGTTTGGCTGGGGTGGCACCCGGTTGAAAAAATATCAACCGGGCCCAATGGTTGGCTCAGGCCGGTCAGAAATCGGCTGTAGAGTGCAAGGGCATAAGCCAGCCTAACTGAGTCATAACAAAAAAGTGATTCAGACCAGAAATGGTGGCCTAGCGAACCTCTATGTCCTCCTTGATGGGGGCTAGAGATGACTGAAAAGTTACTCCGGGGATAACAGAGTTGTCGCGCCCAAGAGCTCAAATCGACGGCGCGGCTTGCTACATCGATGTCGACTCTTCCTATCCTGGCCGTGCAGAAGCGGCCAAGGGTGTGGGTGTTCACCAATTAAAAGGGATCGTGAGTTGGGTTCAGAACGCTGTGAGGCAGTTTGTTTGATATCTACTGGAAATGTTAATGTGTCTGATAGGAAGGATCTTCTAGTACGAGAGGAACGAAGATTCGATGCCACTGGTCTACCTGTTATCTGATAAGGTACGCAGGGCAGCTACGCATTATAGGAATAAGTGCTGAAAGCATCTAAGCACGAAGTCCTCCTAGAAAATAGACACTAGAACTCGAGTAAAAGACTCGGTTGATGGAATCGGTGTGTAAGTATCAAGCTTCGGCGAGATATTCAGCATGCGATTACCAAACGTTCGTTTAAACTCTGTGTATGGTTTTTCATTTTTTTTTATGAATAATTTATTAACTAATGTATAATTCTGAGATAATATGATAGAACATTATACCTAAATTTTTCATAGACTGTATAATCATATAATAGATTTCCCTATGAAAAAATTTATAATAATGTACTTATTATATTTAGAGAAATAACACATTACCCAATATTTAAAAAATGAAATGTCTTGGCATTGAATCAACAGCTCATACTTTTGGTGTGGGAATAATGAATAATAAGGCTAATATTTTAGCTAATGAGAAGGGATGCTATACCACTAATCAGGGCGGTATTCATCCAACCGAAGCTAAAGAACATCATTTAAAAATAAAAGACGATATTGTAGAATGTGCGTTAGCTAAGGCTAATTTGGTGATGGATGATATTGATTTAATCTCTTTTTCACAAGGACCTGGTTTAGCTCCATGTTTAGTAGTAGGCATGGAAAAGGCTAAAGAATTATCAATAAAATACAAAATACCCGTAGTTAGTATTAACCATTGTATCGCACACCTAGAAATTGGCAAGGTATTAACGAAAACCAAGGATCCTGTTTTGATGTATGCTTCAGGAGCTAATACGCAAATTATTGCTTACGACGGTGGCAAATACAGAATATTTGGTGAAACACTAGATAACGGTGTAGGAAACTTTCTTGATAATTTTGCAAGAAGTCTTGGATTGGGGTTTCCAGGCGGGCCAAAAATATATAACTTAAGCTTAGAAGGAAAAAAATTTATTGAACTACCGTATGTCGTTAAAGGTATGGACATATCGCTTGGAGGAATTTTAACAAACTTAAAACAAAAAATGTCTACCGGAAAATATAAAAAAGAAGATTTAGCGTATTCTGCACAGGAAACAGTATTCAGTATGTTAATTGAAGTTAGTGAACGGGCAATGGCACATTGCGGTAAGAATGAGTTATTGCTTGGCGGAGGAGTGTGCTGTAATAAAAGGCTACAAGAAATGGCAAACATAATGTGTAAAGAGCGAAATGCGCAATGTTACATACCTCCAACACAAGTGTTGGTTGACAACGGCGCAATGATTGCATGGCAAGGAATTTTACAGTCAGGCTTTGCTAAGAATTGGGATGATAAAATAGATATTAAGCCATCCCAAAGAACTGATCAAGTAGATGTCAATTGGAACTAGCCTTGTTTTTTTACTTCTTGAAATTTTTGTTCGATTTCAGGCATTAGTCCGGCAAATATTGCTCCACAATCTTGGCAAATAGTATTTCCCGTCATTTGGCTTATTACTATGTTTCTACTGCCACATTCAGGACATTCATTTTTGCTTAGCTCCTTATGCGCAGTCTTCGGTTTTATGGTCTTCTTTTTGACAACTTTTTTCACTACTTTTGTTTTCTTTGGCCCTTTTTTCTTTTTTATAAATAAGCTTGTAAGTCCCATAATAGCTTAAAATAATGCAACTAATATTAAAATTTTTCGTTTTATTTATGAGATAGTATCTTTCGCAGAATTGGTTCCTTACCATCCCATACCAAAGCTTCTTTTAATACTTCTGATAAAGTTTCAACAGGAATTACCTTAATTTTATTCAGTTTTGCATTATCAATTATAATATCTCTTAGATTGGATTTTGGAACTATTACGTTTTCAATTCCGGCTGCTATTGCAGCTTCAACTTTAGAAGTCACGCCGCCAACAGGCAAAACTTCACCTCTAACAGACAAACTGCCTGTCATAGCATAATTCTGCTTTATGGGGATATCTTTAAAAGCTGATATAATGGATGTGGCAACTGCAATACTTGCAGAATCGCCTTCAACGCCTTCATAAGTCTGGAGGAACTGCACATAGATATCGTATTTCCCTTTTAAATCTTCGCCAAAGTATTTTTTGATTATTGCCGACACATTTTTTATTGCCTCTTTTGCAATATCACCAAGTTTTCCTGTGGCGATTATCTCCCTCTCTCTTCCACCTAGAGTTACCTGTGAATCGATAGGCAGTATTATTCCTGAATGAACCGCCTCGCCGCCAATAACAGCTAAGCCATTAACCCTGCCGATTTTTTGGCCTTCGGTGATAATCACTGCGTATTCTTTTTTACGCTCAATATATTTATCAGCCAATTGTTTTTCCATAGGCCGTGCAATTGTTTTTGCTTTTTGAATGTGTTCCTTTTCAACCAATTTTGATTCTTCATCATTAGCAACATCCCCAGCTGCTCGTACTAAACCTCCGAGTTCCCTGAATCGTAAAGTTAAATGACTTTTGCGGTTTGCCATTTTCCTAGCTTCGTTAATAATTTCGTTAACCGCTTCATATGAAAAATGCGGAATTTTCTTATCTTTAACAACTTCCTGAGCAATAAACATAGATATCTTATCCTGATTTTCCTTTGTATCAGGCATGGTGTCGTTCATATAGATTTCATAACCATAACCCCTTATTCTGGAACGCAAAGCCGGATGCATATGTTTAAGCGTCTCGAGATTACCGGCAGCAATTAAAATAAAATCACAAGGAACTGGCTCTGTTCTAACCATAGCACCTGCAGACCTTTCAGACTGGCCTGTGATTGCACTTTTTTTTTCCTGCATTGCTGACAACAACTCTTGTTGAGTATGCGGTTCTAATGTTGCTATTTCATCAATGAATAATACACCCATATGAGTTTTATGTATCATGCCAGCAACTACTCTTTCATGCGCCGGCGTACCCAAACCTCCAGTTTGAAAAGGATCGTGTAGTACGTCACCTAATAATGCGCCCGCATGCGCGCCTGTAGCATCATTAAAAGGTGCAAGCTTTTTTTTATAATTGTCCACAATAACTTTAGGTGCCTGAACTTTGTTAGGCATCCGTTTTCCAAGATTAAGAAAAATAATAAATGCACCAAGAAATATCATACCACCCAGAAAAAAAGCAGCAAACATAATATCAGAATTGTAATAACTTCTGGCCCACCAAGGAGCAAACATAGCAATCAAAACAAGGACGAACATGATTAAAGACTGATTCTTAAAGCTGCCCAATGTTTGTATTTTAGCTTTTGCAATCAGGTCTCTGCCTTGGCCTGCAGGCACTGTCCGGATTAACGGCATATTTTCATCATTAGGGTTAAAAAATGAGACTGTATCAACAAGCTTTTCTTTTGGTATTAATTCTGCCAGGCCCATGCCAAGCATGGATTTTCCTGTTCCTGGCTCACCTATTAATAGAACGTGTCTTCGTTGCTTTGCTGCTTTCTTCATTATATCAACAGCACTATTCTGACCAATTACCTGGTCAATTAAGTGTTTTGGCACTTTAATGTCGGCTGTTGTTTTAAATTTTAATGGTGGCATTATGATGCTATTGAAAAGAGTTTTATTTAAAAATGTTTGGTTTAGAATTATCCTTTACTATCTCCAGTGAACGTAAAGCTAGAGCTTTTAATAGTTGCAGAATCAGCATTGTAGAAAAATGCTTTAGGAGGTACAAAATCACCAGTATGGAACCACATTTTAAATGTATGTAGTTGTATTAAGCTTTATAAACATTGCTATTTGAGGTATCTATGTGTTATCCGGAAACTATTTCCCTACGGTGGGTTTATTCTGGATATGAAACTCACCAGAACAAAGATTTTAGAGACTTTACGTCGAAAAAATGACGGATGGACAACGTACCAAGCAAGGAAGATAGCTGGAATCACTATT
>JBDRFR010000086.1:0-2304 GCA_043818675.1 Nanobdellota archaeon | reverse complement strand
TCCTTATTTTTAGGGTTAATTTTTGTTTTTCGTGATTGATTACGAAAATTATACCCTAAGGTAACCCTTTCTTACAACCTCTTAATTTGCTTTACTATTACTATATCAAATATTATACAACGTTGATGAAAGTATGAAAGTTTTAAGATGATAAAGACAAACAGTTCTTTGACAAAAAAATCAAACAATGCTTATTCCGAGATGCTTTTTTTATTTTCACACAAAGCCGCAGAGCACGCAGAGAAATACATAATCACAAAAACCGTCTAACAACGGTAAACGGTACACAGTTAACGGTAAACTATCTTTACGATAACGAAGACATAATCGCGGAATACGATGACACCGGTTCTTTGACAGCTTATTATGTGCACGGACAGGGCATTGATGAACCGATTTCCCGGACAACTTACCCCTTACCACTTACGACTTATTACTATACGTTTGACGGGTTGGGTTCTGTGACAGAAATAACAGGTGACAGCGGGCAGATAATAGAAAAATACACCTACGACAGCTTTGGCAATTTGACAATACGAGATACGAGTGACGAGATACTCGATACGAGCTCTGTTGGTAATCCTTATACTTACACTTCAAGGGAATATGATGCTGAAACAGGGTTGTATTTTTATAGGGCGAGGTATTATGATGCGGGGGCGGGGAGGTTTTTGACGAAGGATCCGTTGTTGGTACACGATAATTATTGGGGAAAATGCTCACGTTGTGAAATGAATTTTGATTTAAGTAATTCTTTAGCTTCACTTTTAATATGGGATCCCCGACGATTACATTCTTATATGTATGTAACAAATAATCCAATTAATTTAATTGATCCAACAGGACTAGATTGGTGTGACGATCAATACTATCGTTGTTTAGAGAATGTTGCTAAGTGGAGTTTGGTATGTACTGCTGCAGCAGAGTTTTTGGGTTTGGCTTGTGCTGCGAGTTGCGGTGTAATTTGTTCAGCTGCTACAATACCTTTTATACCAATATGTTTATTCAAGTGTTTAGCGGGTTGCGCTGCAGCTGTGGCAGCTGCTCAAGCGTTATGCGCTATTGCAGATATGAAGGGGACAGCAGATTGTATTACAGATTATACAAATTGCAAAAGAGGATGTAAAAAATAATGCGGCTGTTATTTAATAAGATATTTTTATATATTCTGTAAAAAATATGAATAAACTTATTATTTTAGTTTGTGTGTTGTTTTATCTATTAACATTGGCTAATATGATACGTCAGTTTTTAAGTTCGAATCAAACACATTTATTAAATAAAGGATTAAGTTATCAAAGACGACGAAAAATTGTTTCACTTTTTGCATTAGTTTTTGGATGTATTACGGTTGGTATGATTTTTGTACTTAATCATTTTGCTACTATAACAGACGGCAGCACGTTAAAATTTACGGATAAATTTACACCATATTCTATTGTTATTTTTATTATCGCATTGTTTCTTGTTTTAATCGCCTTTTTTATCACTCCAAAAGATTGGAGCAGAACTAAAAAAGGATATGTATTCCTAATGCTCGGGTTTATTTTAAACTTTTTAAGCACGTTACTAACCAAATGGATATTGATAAACAAAGCAGCAATACTTTCACAAAACATAATTTGGATTCAGATGGGCATACGAGCTATTTCTGTGCCAATATTAATAATTGCAGTAATATTGTTAAGTAGACAAAAATAAAAAACAACAAAATCAGAGGGGTCAGACCCCGAAATGAGAAAGTAGCGAAAGATTTTTTGGAATAGAGAAAGGGGAAATACTATAATATTTGTCAAGCAAAAAGGTTCCCAGTAGACAAATTTTT
The DNA here is from genome assembly GCA_043818675.1 of Nanobdellota archaeon. GTDB lineage: Archaea > Nanobdellota > Nanobdellia > Woesearchaeales > DATDXC01 > JBDRFR01. The sequence continues at coordinate 479 of JBDRFR010000086.1, read as the reverse complement.
ATAAAATTTGTCATTAAAAAAGAATTACCTTAGAGATAAAATTTTCAACGGAAAGAGGGACGTTGATGAAAGTATGAAAGTTTTAAGATGATAAAGACAAACAGTTCTTTGACAAAAAAATCAAACCATGCTTATTCCGAGATACTTTTTTTATTTTCACACAAAGCCGCAGGGAACGCAGAGAAATACATAATCAGAGGGGTCAGACCTCGAAATACGAAAGCAGTGAAAGAATTTTTGAAATAGAAAAAAATAAAATAAAATTTACCACAGAGACCACAGAGATTTTTAAAGCACAACACCACGATGAAAGTGGTTTTTTATTTCAGCATTGATTTTATGACAATAATGGCAACACAATCACTAAGACGCAAGGCGCAGATGTAACGAGCTATGCGTATGATTACGAGAACAGATTAACAACGGTAAACGGTACACAGTTAACGGTAAACGTTGAATACTGCCCCTTTGGCAAAAGG
>JBDRFR010000085.1:0-24242 GCA_043818675.1 Nanobdellota archaeon | reverse complement strand
TGGAATTGTTTGGTGTATGATATTGCCAATAATTCTGACTGGGGCGATAATAACTTCACATTGTATGTTGATACTGTTGAGCCAGAGTCAGCAATATACTTCAATGATAGTACTGTTGAGTTTGGCAGCGAGCACATTAATATTGGCTGGAATGTGTCAGACCTAAACCAGGATTATGTAATAACTAATGTAACATATCCTAACGGATCTTTACTTGCCAGCTCTAATGATGAGTATGTTAATTTCACGTTTGGCCCTGCTAATTTGACAATGACCGGATTGTACACTGTTAAAGTGTGGGTCAATGATTCAGCTGGTAACATCAATTATAGTATAGCGACCTTTAGTGTTGTTGATACCACACCGCCAAATGCAACACTAGTCAGCCCTATAAATGCTAGCTGGTCCAATTCATCTAATGTTACGTTTACCTGCAACGCAACCAACATGCAGCTTCGAAACGTCAGCTTGTGGAATAATATTTATGGTGAATGGAAAATTAACCAAACCAAGAATATAACCGGCAGAATCAACTCTACAAGCTTTAATGTCAGCAATATCCCTGACAATAATACTGGTTATCTCTGGAACTGTTTAGTGTATGATATTGCGAATAATTCTGACTGGGGCGATAATAACTTCACATTGTATGTTGATACTGTTGAGCCAGAGTCAGCAATATACTTTAATGATAGCATAATCGAGTTTGGCAGCGAGCACATTAATGTTGGTTGGAATGTGTCAGACCTAAACCAGGATTATGTAATAACTAATGTAACATATCCTAACGGATCTTTACTTGCAAGCTCAAATGATGAATATGTTAATTTCACGTTTGGTCCTGCTAATTTGACACTTACGGGATTCTATACTGTTAAAGTGTGGGTCAATGATTCTGCGGGTAACATCAATTATAGTATAGTGACCTTTAGTGTTGTTGATACTACACCGCCAAATGCAACTTTGATCAGTCCAATTAATGCCAGCTGGTCCAATTCCTCTAATGTAACGTTTACCTGTAATGCTACCAATATGCAGCTTCGTAACATCAGCCTGTGGCATAATATCGACGGTGAATGGAAACTTAACCAAACCAAGAATATCACTGGCAGAATTAACTCTACAAGCTTTAATGTCAGCAATATCCCTGACAATAATACTGGCTATTTGTGGAATTGTTTGGTGTATGACATTGCGAATAATTCTGACTGGGGTGATAATAACTTCACATTGTATGTCGATACTGTTGAGCCAGAGTCAGCAATATACTTTAATGATAGCATAATCGAGTTTGGCAGCGAGCACATTAATATTGGCTGGAATGTGTCAGACCTAAACCAGGATTATGTAATAACTAATATTACCTTCCCTAACGGATCTTTACTTGCCAGCTCTAATGATGAGTATGTTAATTTCACTTTTGGTCCTGCTAATTTGACAATGACCGGATTGTACACTGTTAAAGTGTGGGTCAATGATTCAGCTGGTAATATTAATTATAGTATAGCGACCTTTAGTGTTGTGGATACTACACCGCCAAATGCAACTTTGATCAGTCCAATAAATGCAAGTTGGTCTAATTCGTCTAATGTTACGTTTGTATGTAATGCTACGAACATGCAACTTCGTAACATCAGCCTGTGGCATAATATTGATGGCAAATGGAAACTTAACCAAACCAAGAATATCACTGGCAGAATTAACTCTACAAGCTTTAATGTTAGCAATATCCCTGACAATAATACTGGTTATCTCTGGAATTGTTTGGTGTATGATATTGCCAATAATTCTGATTGGGGCGATAATAATTTTACATTGTACGTCGATACTGTTAAACCAATGTCAGAAATATACTTTAATGACAGTATTATTGAGTTTGGCAGCGAGCACATTAATGTTGGCTGGAATGTGTCAGACCTAAACCAGGATTATGTAATAACTAATGTAACATATCCTAACGGATCTTTACTTGCAAGTTCTAATGATGAGTATGTTAATTTCACGTTTGGTCCTGCTAATTTGACAATGACCGGATTGTACACTGTTAAAGTGTGGGTCAATGATTCAGCTGGTAACATCAATTACAGCATAGCAACCTTTAGAGTTGTTGATACAACACCACCTAACGCTACTTTGATCAGTCCAATAAATGCAAGTTGGTCTAATTCGTCTAATGTTACGTTTGTATGTAATGCTACGAACATGCAACTTCGTAACATCAGCCTGTGGCATAATATTGATGGCAAATGGAAACTTAATCAAACCAAGAATATCACTGGCAGAATTAACTCGACAACTTTTAATGTTAGCAATATCCCTGATAATAATACTGGTTATCTCTGGAACTGTTTAGTGTATGATATTGCGAATAATTCTGACTGGGGCGATAATAACTTTACATTGTATGTTGATACTGTTAAACCAACTTCAGCAATATACTTTAATGATAGTACTATCGAGTTTGGCAGCGAGCACATTAATATTGGCTGGAATGTGTCAGACCTAAACCAGGATTATGTAATAACTAATGTTACCTTCCCTAACGGATCTTTACTAGCAAGCTCTAATGATGAGTATATTAATTTCACGTTTAGCCCTGCTAATTTGACACTGACCGGGTTCTATACTGTTAAAGTGTGGGTCAATGATTCAGCGGGTAATATCAATTATAGTGTTAAAATTTTTAGTGTTTTTGATACCACACCACCAATTACTCTAATTAGTCCTTCAAATTCCAGTTGGTCAAATTCGTCCAATATTACATTTGTTTGTAATGCTAGTGATATGCAACTTAAGAATATTAGTATGTGGCATAACATTGATGGTGTTTGGAAACTTAACCAAACCAAGAATATCACCGGCACGGAAAATTCTAGTAGTTTTAATGTAAGTCTTATTCCTGATAATTATACAGGGTATCTTTGGAATTGTCTTACTTATGATGTATCTAGTAATTTTGCATGGGCGAAAACTAATTATACGTTCTACGTTGATACTATTGAACCGGAATCTACTATCTCATTTAATGATAGCATAATCGAGTTTGGCAGCAAGCACATTAATGTTGGTTGGAATGTGTCAGACCTAAACCAGGATTATGTAATAACTAATGTAACATATCCTAACGGATCTTTACTTGCCAGCTCTAATGATGAGTATGTTAATTTCACTTTTGGTCCTGCTAATTTGATAATGACCGGATTGTACACTGTTAAAGTCTGGGTCAATGATTCTGCTGGTAATATTAATTATAGTATGGCGACCTTTAGTGTTGTGGATACTACACCGCCAAATGCAACACTAGTCAGCCCCATAAATGCCAGCTGGTCCAATTCCTCTAATGTAACGTTTGTATGTAATGCTACGAACATGCAGCTTCGAAACATCAGCTTGTGGCATAATATCGACGGAATCTGGAAACTTAACCAAACCAAGAATATAACCGGCAGAATTAACTCTACAAGCTTTAATGTCAGCAATATCCCTGACAATAATACTGGCTATTTGTGGAATTGTTTGGTGTATGACATTGCGAATAATTCTGACTGGGGTGATAATAATTTTACATTGTACGTTGATACCATTAGTCCTACGATAAGTTACATATACCCCACACAGGTAAATAATACTAATCAGAGCAGTACAACAGTTGTGATTAATGTTTCGCATCTGGAAATTAATCCAGACACCATTATATTATACTGGAATAACAGCCAAAATGTTACAAAATCTTATATTGGGGATTATACAAACTTTACATTGTTAAATCTTAAAGAGGGAAATTATAGTTATTATGTATGGTTAAATGATACAGTAGGTCATTCTAATCAAACAGAGGTGAGGTATTTTACTGTTGATTGGACACCTCCACTAATAAATTTAATATCCCCTGATAATAATACCTGGGATACTAATGGCTTTGTATTGTTTGAGTATATTGTTACTGATACCCGATTGAACATTGATAATTGCAGTTTAGTGATCAATAATAAACTTAATAAAACTAATCTTACAGTAGCTGAAGGGGTTACACAAAACTTTTCTCTAGAATTATTAGGTGGAAGTTATAATTGGAGTATTAACTGCACTGATAGTGCTGGAAACACAAACAGTTCAGAAATACGGATAGTCAAAGTTGATTTTGTTCCACCAATGATCAATCTTGAATCGCCTGCGCTAAACTTTGTATGGATTACATCACATATAGTCACTTTTGAATATAATACAACAGATGCGGTTGCAAATGTCACTAACTGTTCATTGATAATTAATAATAAACTCAACCAAACAAATGGAAGTATAACTGAAAATGTAACACAATCGTTTACAGGTTATTTTAGAAATGCCAAATATAACTGGAGCGTCAATTGTACTGATGAGTCAGGCAATACCAATTCTTCAGTGCAATATAATCTGACAGTGGCAGTGCCGGATATGGTATTGTCAGCACAAAGAAGCAGGGTGTTTTATCAGGATGGAACAGAAATTAATCTAACGATAAATGCGACAAACACAGCGCTTACAATCACGGCTAACTTCACAGAAATAGATTCTGAGTACTCAAAAGGCGATGAGACTGTGTATGAAGCAGGAAATAATATCTATTATATCAATTACACAATTTCTTCTGGAAACAGCCGGGCCAATAATGATATTGTTAATGGTGTACACTATAGGATTCCTATCTACGTAGACGGTGTTTTCAATTATACGATAAATGTGTCGTTGAAAAATGGAGAATGGGAGTATGGGTTTGTTAATTATGCAACAGATTGTTCGGGCGGAATAAAATCCAACTATTTCGAAGAAAATACAGACTGCGCAACGTTATTCTATGATTCAGGGGAAGAGGAGGTAGTTCCAGATTATTATGTGGATAAATATTTTGCTTATAATAAATACACAGATTCGTATAGAGAGTTTATCTGTAACGATGGTATTGATGAAGAAGTGAAGCCATCAACCGGTGGAATAATAGCTGGCGCAGATGGTGCTGATTGCGCAGACCCTGATTGTGCAGGAATATACTATTATTGCCCTGAAGGGACATCTGGTTGGAGAGATGATCCGCCTAAAAATCTTGGTGTGCCAGAATGTGACATAGCAACAAACTTATGCAGTGGCAGCATCGGTACAGCTGCAGGTGGAACTTTAACTTATTTCTATTATACGTATAATATTGCACCAACGGCTAATTTTTCAATTAGATTCTTTGGTGTACCGCCACCTGCAGGAGAGTCTTATTATATTAAGGTAGGTGAGTTTAATGAGACTATTGATATAACCGATGATCGGTTCCGTGTGCTAAATGCTACTGACAGCAGTGGATTTAATGATCAGTCACTTGCAACAAGCAGTACCTCGGTTAGAGCCAGTACAAACAGCCAGCCCTTTACAAATTCACTCCTGAATGTGACATTCCAGGTAAGTATTCCTGCCTCTGTAGCGGCAAGGGGCAATCAGACTATCAGACTTGATAGAAATATTGAGAGCGATACTAAAGATATGAATATTAATTATAATATATCAGATGCTGGGATGGTGAATGAGAAAGATGTTTCATGTTCTGATAGCCATGATAATGACCTTGACTATTTTTACGATTGCGCTGATCATGATTGTGATCTGGAAAGCGGCAACATCGCTGATCCTGATGACCTGTGCCAGTTTGCAAATGAAAGTAAGAATGCATTAGTTACAAATGATTGTATGGACGGGTTTGATAATGATGCGGATAATACATACGATTGTAAGTATGATCCGTCCAAAAGGGATGATGATTGTAATAATACATATATCATTAATGCCAGCTGGGATAGTTTTAATAAAGGGAGTATCAACGGTACATGCCAGTTTGATCGAGAGTTAAATTGCAGTGATGGTTTTGATAATGATAGGGATAGAATGTACGATTGTAATGTTAAGCCAATAACTAATTCGTTTGATTATGACTTAACAATTGACTATAGTATTAATCCTACAGATCCTTTATGCGCAGTAAGTAATACTGAAACGCTGGATAATAATAGTTACGCTGATGCAGAGTATAATTGTGGCAGTTATTGCAGAAGCTATAATAAATCTAATGAGAGCTCAGTAATAGGGGGATGCCTTGATGGTAAAGACAATGACTGGGACTTTTATAATCTAGGTACCTGTAATAAAAATACAACAACCGGCGGTGTTGATTGCAGAATGATAGAGTACGATACTGATTGTAATAATACACTATTAATAGACGGGCTTGCAAGGGAAGGGGAGTGCCAGCTTGTTTATGAAGTAAATTGTACAGACGGGTTTGATAATGATCGGGACGGTGTTACTGATTGCAGCCCAACTGATGCGGGTGGTGATGGTATCCCTGAGTATAGGTTCAATACAGATTCTGATGGTGAATATGATTGCAGCGGACAATGTAAAGTTGAGAATGCAACAGAAAATACGACAGCGCAATGCACTGATAATATTGATAATGACCTGGATTATTGGATTATTACTGGATGGTCGGGTACACAATATACTGCAATAGTCAATACAAGCGGGGGTATGGACTGCCGGTATAATTATGATGGCAGCCATTATGCTGATCCAAGCTGTAATGGCACTATTGTGCTGGATGAAAATGGTAATCTGGGAGAATGCCAGTTAGGGCACGAAACGAATTGTTCAGACGGCGTAGATAATGATATGGATAGGGACTACAATGCAGGTGCTGACAGACAAACTGGTGTGGGAGGGTATGATTGCGATGATTATGATTGTATCGGAACACCGTCATGTCCGTTCAATGAAACTGCAAATCTGACAAATGTGTATGATTCAACATATACGCCAGATATCTCATATGATATCTATTGTATGGACGGAATAGATAATGATCTTGACAGATATGAACACAGTACAGCTGATTATCTGCTGGATTCAAACAGAGTTGTTAACACATCGGGGGGTATAGATTGTGTGTATAATTATGGCGGAATTAGGCCTTCCGGAACATTGCCTTATATCAATTCATCACAGGCAAGTACAATGTATACTAATTATCTGGCAGATAGGGATTGCAACAATTCACCAATTGGTAACAGCACAACTAATTTTGCAAGATGTGAGCTGCAAACTGAAAGAAATTGCACAGATAGTTTTGATAATGACCAGGACTTTTATGTAAGCGAATACAGGACCCATGTAGGAACAGATGTCAACACTGCTAACTGGTCAAGAAATGTTAATGGTTATAATGCATACTTTGCAAGCAGTTTTGCAGTATCTGCAGATTGTGATGATTATAGTTGTTCTGGTGATCCTGCTTGTCCTGACAATGAATCATATGATATGTGTAAAACAGGGAATTGTGATGATGAGCGAAACTGGTGTCTGGACGGCGTTGATAATGACCTGGATTATTATGCAGCTAACGGATACTCGGCGGGCACAGGCGGAATAGACTGTAGATGGACAAGCTATGATCCCGACTGTAATAATAGCCTGATTAATGATAGCTACACAGAGTTTGTGGGATATTGCCAGATCAGAAAAGAACTGGACTGTTCGGATAATGTTGACAATGATCAGGATGGATATGTATATAATACAACATATCGGACTTACGGCGCAGATGGCCTAATCGGAAATGGCACTGATTGTGATGATTATGATTGCAGCAGAAATCCAAGTTGCCCACTAATAGAAACTATTTGTGATGATTCAATAGATAATGATCTTGATAAGTATTTTTGGAACGGAACCGGATATGAATTAAATACTACTTCAGGAACAGATTGTTCAGATGTGGATTGCGAAGGATTGGCAGGTCCTGGCGGAATGTTGTGCGCATTGTCAGAATTTGGAGATACCTTGTGCGGTGATTATAATGATACTTACTTTGCATCGGATAATGATGATAATGGCCCTGCAAACTGTTATGATTCAGGATGTTATCATCAGGGAACCAACAGGATCTGTACAGAGACCGAAGACATCAGTATTGACAGCTGCGCAGATACACTGGATAATGAGATAGTCTATCAATATTATGGACTTGATGAATTATATTATGCAGCTAATAATAAAAACAGCTCGATACTTTCAGATACAAATTATTATAATCAGGACGGGAGCCAATTAGCAGATTGCAGTGATCCTGACTGCGCAGGCAAAATTGGGCCAACACAACTATGCGGCGTCTCGGAAACAGACTGCGGTAATAATCTTGACGATGATTTTGATTCATATACTGATTGCGAAGACAGCGATTGTATTGCCAGTTGTCCAGCAGATCCAGATAATACTGTAGAAGCATGTTCAGGGGCACTAAACTGCAATAATGATGCGCTCATCGATGCAGTGTCAGATAGCGTGCCAGTATGGAATATTACTGGTGATTTCCTGGGCAGCGCTGACATTATATTTAGTCAAATAGTGTACCGAGGACAAAATGTAACTTTTAGAATAGAAGATTATGATGGATGCCCCGGAGGGTGTGAAGCGCAGGGTGATCCAGTTGCTATTGTTTACGGAGCAGGATCGCATATTTTCCCTGCAGAATTTAATGCTACTTCAGAAAACAGTGATAAGTATGGAACAGAGGCGGCATCCTATACTCTTCTGGTCGCTGACCCTGGTGAAGCTTTAATAGACCCACAACTAGATTATACAATCGGAATTTATCCAAACCAAGCTGTAAATATTAGTTATTACGTAACATTGCCTTATAATGACATTGTTACTATGGGTTCTCCGTATGATATTGCTGTAAGTATATCAGTTGAGGGAGATACACCACCTTCAAAAAATATTACAATCTATGTGCTTGAAACAGAAAAACCGATAATTGATTTTGTAAAGCCCATAAATAATTCAATAGTAAAAAGAATAAGGGTTGGTGATAAGGTTGAATTAAAAGCGAATGCGACTGACAACAACGGCGGTTATAATTCAGGTATTGACTTTTGCCAGTTTAACTATAATAATGCATGGGAAAATGAGGATTCGCCGTATAACTGTAGGTATAACATCACCCTTGCAGACGGTACACACGCAATCTCTGGCAGAGCAGTGGATGGGGTGGGTAATATTGGTGATAATCAAACAGTTAATATCACTTTAATCACAATTCCAAGACAGGATGATGATTTTTATTGCGCAAACACTACAGGCAATTGTTCAAATAATTACCCACTCAAAAACTATTTTAATAACAGTCAAATATTGGAAATAGGTGTTAATTTCACGTCTGATGTTATCGGGTTTACAGACAATGCATCGGGTTGTACTGTAAAAGCTGAAAATGCAACAAGTGTTATTGTTATTGGAAATGTTAGTTTGGATGCGCAAAATGATAACAAAGTTGCAGTGTGTACTGGAAATGTATCACTAAGTGGACTTGCGTCGGGATCGTATTATATCACAGTGCAGGTTATTGATGATAATCATGAGTATGCAATAAGCGGCGAGAATCCATGGAATGACGGGCATTCAAAAGAAAGGATATGGGTTTGTGATTATATTAAGACACCATCAGGCTGGACGTGCAAGACATATTATGAGCAGTATAATAATACAGCGCCAAGGAGGGTTACTCTGTTATCTCCTGCTAATAATACTGGAAATGATAATCGGACGCCATTATTTAGCTGGACAGGGTCATGGGACGCAAACGGTGATAATTATAAATACTTCATGGAAATTGATGATGATGATGAGTTTGGCTCAATGTATATTAGCCAGAATGTTAGTGTTCCATATTATAGATTGACAAAACTTCAAAATTTGTCTGATAAAATCTGGTACTGGAGAGTTAAGACCTGTGATAATTCAAGCGCTGCTAATAACTGCAGCTATTCGACCAAAACATGGATACTAAACATAGATAATAGATCTCCTGAAATTTTCCTTGAAAGCCCTGAAAACGGGAGTGTATGGGCTACCTCCAGCACTGTTATCTTCAGGTATAATGTGACAGATAATACAACAATAACAAACTGCAGTTTGATCATAGATGGCCAAGTGAATGATACCCATTTTTCAATACAAACTTCCACCAGTGAGAGTTTCATAATTAAAATGCCCGATGGCAGTTATGAATGGGGGATTAATTGTACAGATGTTGCAGGCAATGAAAACTCGTCGGTTACGTATTCACTTATTGTGGATATCAATGAAACGCCAAGAATCAAATTGAACGCACCAAATAACAATAGCTGGAGCAATGTAATTGAAAATCTGTTTTATTATACGCCAAATGATTTGTCAGGTATTGCAAATTGCACTTTGGTTATAAATGGCAGCATGAACGCCACAAATTCAACGCCTGTTATAAACGGGGCACTTAATAGTCTAGTAACAAATTTGTCAGAAGGTGTATGGTCATGGACAGTAAACTGTACAGATATTAATGGGGAAGAAGGCACAAATACAAGTATAAGAATACTCAGTTTGGATTTTAAAAAACCAAATATTGTGCTGAATGCGCCTGTTAACGGGACAAATACATCGAGTTCGCTAAATTTTAACTGGACGGTTATTGATGATAAGACAAATTCCACCTGTAATATTACCATAGATTCTATAACGGCTGCATCAAACATCGACAGTCCAAATAATATATCAACAAATTATTCAATGTCTAATTATCTAACAGGAGGAACACATATATGGGGGGTGGTGTGTTGGGATAGTGCGGGGAATCTTAACTATAGTGTAAATTACAGTATAACTGTGGTTGCAGGGCCTGAGAACGTGACAATATCATTACGATCAGATTTTAGTATCATAATCAATTGGTCAAATGCAAGTTATGCCGATTCTTATTCAATTTATTATGCTAATAATTATACTGGCGAGTTTGTTCCAATAGCGACAGGAATCACTGATCTGAACTGGACAGATATTGATGCTGAAACATTCACACAAAGGTTTTATAAAGTGGCAACAGGGAGAGGAAATGTTTATGCAAATGGATCAGTTATTGTCGGAAAATATGATGTTGAATTAGTTAACAGTTCCTTATATCACTCTGGATGGAATTTGATAAGCATTCCGTTTTCACTAAATAACTGGGAGCTTTATAACGGGACTAACGGCGGTTATGAGCCGCATGTGCAGCCAGCACAATGTATTACATCTATGTGGAGATATAATGGTACAACTGGATGGGAGAGGACTGATAATCTAAAAGGCAACTGGACACCAGCAGCAGGAGATGAAAATTTTACTTCTCTTGAGGCAGGGCGGGGGTATTGGTTTGAGGTTAACACATCATGCAATTTGACTTTTGTTGGCCAGGTTCCGACAATTAATAAAGACATTAGTCTATTAGAAGGATATAATATTGTCGGATGGCACTCACCAAACTCATCAGACCTTTTAATAAGTGGAGAGCCACCTTATTATCCGGTAATAGTTGACCCGGTAAATTCTGTTGCTGCAATTGATAGGTATAATGCTGAATCTAATACATTTGAGCTTATAGTACATTATGATTCATGGGGATGGTGGCCGTCGGCTGGCAACCCAGGCTTTACAACACTTGATCCGACGACTGGATATTATTTTGATGTTAGCCCGGCTGCAACATGGCAGCATGATCCGAACACTTGAAAATGAATAAAAAAATTAAAATAATCATGTATCTGATGTTTGTAGTCATTCCTATATGCTACGCATTGCCAGTGCCGCATGGTATTGATGGGTATGTCTATGAATTGGACGGTGTTACGAAAATATCGCATAATGTTGATTTTATGGTTGTGGATATTACAAGTAGTGAATATATCTATGGAAAAACAAAAAATAACGGGCGATATTCAGTATCATTGAACGGAGACAATGGTGATACTATTGAAATAACTGTATGGAATAAATTTAATTCTAACAAACGAACAGTGAACTTACAGGGTGTGATGCATAATGTGGATATGTTGTTAAATATGACTATACCTGAATTGCCTCCTAATATAACGTCAGTTCCAATAACCGAAATAAATGTGGATGAAATATATAGGTATGATGTGCAGGCAACCGATGAAAATGATGATGTATTAATATACTCATTAGTTGAGTATCCGGATGGTATGATCATAAATTCCAGTTCAGGCATGATTGAATGGACACCTAATAGTACAGGAATGTATGGAATTATAGTAATAGTCAATGACAGCAGGTTTGCAGTGAATCAGAGTTATACGCTTACTGTAAGTAATGTGCCGCAAATTATTCTTGGATTGGACAGTCCTGAAAATAGGGCGCCAACTGATGAGGGCGACAGCTATGATGCTGGTAATTCTGTAGTGAGCCAGGAAATTAGCTATAACAGTGGAAATGTTATTATCAGGGATTATAGCATCTCAGGAAAAAAAGCAGAATTCATTGAATATGCAGATAAACCGTCCCAAATAAAATCTATTGATAAGAAAGTGTACAAATATTATGAGTTGAAAGGTGAAAATGCGGGCAGTATACTGCTTAAATTTGAAGTAGAGAATAAATGGCTAACAGATAATGATGCAGAGCCTGATGATCTAATAGTCTCAAAATACACAGAGAATGGCTGGCTTATTATTCCTTCCAAGCAAATTGACCGTAAAATAGATTATACGGTTTTAGAGATGACTGCAGATTCTGGGTATTATGCAATTTCCCTTAATTCTTTAAAAGAACCAAACTCGTACATTAGCACTGGACCTAGAGAGCAATACGCAGTATCCGGCATCATCTATGGGCAGGATGGCTTTCAGGTAAAGCAAGGGACAAAAGTCAGGATTGTTAACAGGAACACTGATGAAGAGGCTGCAGGCCAAACAGGGTTTGTCAATAATTCAGGCGGTTATTATCTAATAATAGCCGGATCTAGGCAGGATATTATTGATATTATTGCTGAAAGTTTAACAGGGTACGGAAATAATGAGATTGAATTGGATGGTGACATGAAAAACGTAAATCTGTTCATGCAAAAGAAAGATATTGTGAAAATTACCGGTAATGCTGTTTCAGATTATTTTACATCAGGAAAAAGTGTTAGTATTGCTATCCTAATTGCGATTTTAGGGCTGATTGTGTACTTTGGCATTTTTTTAGGAAAAAAGAGGAAATAGATTATGAGGAAAATTATAATAGTTAATATTCTGTTTATAGTAGTTTTTTCTAGCATAGTCTATGCGCCGCCACCAACACCGCATAATGTAGCAGGAAAAGTTTTCAATTCAGACGGAATAGGGGTTGATAATGGTATAATGGTGAGAATTAACGATACTACAAATAAAAACTATGTGTTTACAAAAGTTGATGCGCCGCCAATACCGTTTCTTAAAGGAATTTACTCAACAACGATTGACGGGTCAGATAATGATGATATTGTTGCAACTGCATGGAATCAAAGCCATTATAACTCCACAAAATCAACATTAGCAGCAACAACGACAACTGTCAATCTGTACCTTAATAAGTTTAGGCCAAGCGAGACCAATGTTAGTTTTTTATTAATTCAAAACAATAGTCAGTATAATCAGAGTAATTTAACCCAAGTGAGCATAAATATGATTGTGATCGGAGGGGCAAACGGTGTTAATTGTTATGCTATATTGAACATTACGGACACATCTGTTCTGAATCTATCATCTGACCATTATATCCATTCGTTAGAAAATATTGATCTGGGAAGCACTGTCACTACAACATGGAATGTTACAGGACTTGGCATAGGCAATACTACTTTGCATGTAAGCACATATTGTGATTCAGATGGTGAAAATTTTGATAGGGTGGATCATGATGCTGTTTATAATGTGACGCTGGTTGAAGGATACGGGCCGCCTATTGTAAATCTTGTGTCGCCTGATAATGATTCAGTATATTCTATTGTTTATAATGATATAACTTTTATGTATAATGTGAGCGGTGAACTGGCGATTAGTAATTGCAGCTTACTGATAAACAATACGATTAACCAAACAAATTTAACAATAAAAAGAAATACTGATCAGTACTTCTATGAAACATTTCCTGCTGGGAGGTATAATTGGAGTGTAGTGTGCACTTTAAACAGTACAAACAAAATCAAAGGTTACTCTATTACTTATTTTTTTACAATATCGTCCAATACTGCGCCTGATGTTAATAATCTAACAGTAGACGATCCTATCTCATTGTTAATTGGAAGTGTTACAAAAGTATATTGTAATGCGTCTGTTATGGATTTTGATAATATATCAGACATTAAAAGTGTTAATGTGAGTTTGCATCATCTATTAGTTGATGCAGATAGTGAACAGGACAATAATAACCATTATATTAATAATAGCTGTGAAATAGTGGGCACGTCAGAATTTATCCAGAATTACAGCTGCAGTTTTAATATTTATTATTATGCCGACCCTGGAATATGGAGCTGTAATTTCACAGCTTACGATTATAGCGATAATTTTGGGTCGTCAAGAATCGATACGAATGTCGATGAACTGGTGGCGATAGATGTTGCGCAAACAACTATAGATTTTGGAGGGTTTGACCCGGCAAATACTTCTGTGGATGATGTGAACTTGACTATCACCAATCTGGGAAACATGGACATAAATATCTCACTGAAAGGGTTTGGCGATCGAGAAGGTGATAATCTGTCAATGGTTTGTTCTAAAGGCAATATTTCAATAGGGTATGAAAAATATTCAGCCAGTTACGGAGAACCATATGTTAATATGGTGAAATTGAACTCTACTCTGCAACAAATAGCTAATTTTAGCCTGCCACAAAGAACTAATGACACAAATTATAAAAAGGACAGAAATAACACTTATTGGAAGATAAGCATTCCGTATGGGGTTAAAGGGCCATGCAACGGAAGTGTTAATCTTGTTGCATTGTTATCGTAAAATGAGCAAAAAAGGGGGTCTTAAGAACTGGAAAATTTTGTTAATGTTTGCTATACTTTTTTTTGTAAGTTTGTTCATAGTTCATGCTTATCCGTATACTATTACCTATAGTTGTCCAGAAGATTATTGTGTGATCGGACAAGATATCAATTGGTCAATTCTAATCGAGAATAAGGGGGTTTCAAATCAAAAAATTGTAAGTTTGGAATTAATAGACAGCATTAATGAAAGTGTAATATCTTCTGTTAATTATGAATATGATCCATACGATGCTAATAAAATGAATTATTTGGTAATATCTCCAAACAAGGAAAAAACAGTCTCTATGAGTGTAAAAGCACCAAAACCCAATTGGAAAAAAAACCTGGTTTATAGGCCTTGTATTACGACTGCGCTTCTTCCAACGGATGCAAGATATATGGATTCACATACTATTCGACATTGCTACCCAAATAACGAGTCTATTCGAATATATGATTGTTTAGATAATAATCATTGTGAAATTGATGAGGCATGCAATAATAATATATGCAAAAAGATTAAATGTGACTATTGCCAATATCCTTTAAAACATGTATGCGCCGACTATGAATGCTGCGAATCAGAAAAATGTGAATGGAATGAGAGATGTGTAGATAATAAATGCTTTTTGTTAAACTGTTCAATAGATGAAGGAATCCAAAATAATAGTTGTGTTAGCCTTAACTGCAGCGAGGATGAGTATATTGTCAAGCATAAGTGTGAAAAGCTTAATTGCAGTTTTGATGAAAAATTGGTGAATCATAGTTGCGCAAGCCTTTTTTGTGATCCTGACGAATTCATAGCAAATCATAGCTGTATTAAGTATAACTGCCTGGAAAATGAATATATCCACAACGGCAGCTGTCAGAAATTGAAGTGTTTATATAATGAGACAACGTTTAATCATACATGTGTTTTATTAGAATGCGGGCTATTTCATAAGAAAACTTATCAAAGATGTGCGGTTGATAATCAGTTCATTTTTAAATTTTCAATAGAACTTGTTATAATTGTTGTCATTATTTTTTTGTTCATGCTGGATTATAAAAAGTTTGAGTCAAAAAAAGAAGAATTTAAAAACACAGGAAAAAAACAAAAAAAAATTAATGAGACAGACACAGAAATTGATAAAAAATAGGTTATCACTATGTATTATTCTGCTGGTAATTTTGAGCCAGTTGGTCAGCGCAGTTAGTATTGGTGTGAGCCCAGGAAGGGTAAGATTTAACAACCTATTGAAAGGGGGGTACATGGAAAGGACCATTAGAATAAGTACAAGTTCTACAGATGATGTTATTGCGCGGTTTGAAGTTAAAGGTGAAATACGGGATTGGTTAAGATTTGAGCCAGAAAATAGGACTTTCTTGATTTCTGCGAATAAACCGTATGAATTAAAGATTATTATTGAACCACCGGATGATGCACGAAGTGATTCATATTCTGGCCAGATTTCTTTCATGACTGAAAAATACGGGGAAGTCAGAGGTAGAGCAGGCGGGATTGTTCAGGCAGGTGTCACAATATTATTGGATGTTATTGTGGCAGATGAGGAAATAAGAATATGCAGAGCGGGCGGATTTGATTTTCTGGATATTGAAGAAGGATACCCTTTAGAAATGTATTTTACTGTTTTTAACGATGGCAATGTCAGGATTGAGCCTTTAATAAGTTTTGATATTTGGGATCAAAAACAGGAAAATATTGTTATGTCGGATGACTTTACGGCTCAAGAAGTCTTTCCAACGACTGAAAAAAAAAATTATGAGAAGTTTTCCCAATAGCCTGGGAATTGGCCAGTACTGGGCTGAAGTGGTCATCGATGAGTGCGGTACGTCAGATTTATTGACTTTCAATGTGGTAGAAAAAGGCGGTATTGCGGATAAAGGGACATTCATTGGATTGGTGAATAAATTATGGAACTATGTTGATGAGCCTGTTGAAATTAGGGCAAAGTTTGTAAATGAAGGTACAAGGACAGTGCAGGCAAGATTTTTGGGGGATATTAGGCTTGATGATAAAATCATTAAAGTTATAGAAACTGATGAAATTGATATATTAGCAGGCAACACAGAAGATTTGATATCATACTTTACACCTGTTGAACCAGGAAGGTATGTGATAAGGGGCAGAGTTATCTATAACAGGAAGCTTAGTTATGAAAAGTCGTCAATTCTAAACGTTAATTATGCTCAGGTGCCCGACACTAAAACTAACATCGTGAGATTTATACCGTTAATTGTCTATATAATACTGCTTATAACTATCATATTCCTTATCAGGCTGATTATGAAGACTAAGAAAAGGCGGTTTTGAATTGTTTGTGTATATCTCTTGGGTTATTATGGTGTTATTTGATAAGTTAGAATTTTCATAATGTTGCCCTTTCCTATATCCTATCCGTTAAAAAGCAATATTTTAAAGTTCTTTGTAAAAAATGATTAATAGAGTATATAATTTTCTTTTCTATTGGAAAAGGCCCGTGGCAGAATAAAAAGCCTTTTTAAGGATATCGAGTATATGTTTTATCAAAATGAATCAAGTGTTTGAGCTCAATTTGATTGAACCAATCCAAAAAGCGATAAAGGTTCTTAGAAATAATTAAAAAATAATAAAAAAATTATACGCACGCTCCGTTGGAGCAAGATGTTGTCAGGTTTCCAACGCAACTGAATGTCCAGTTATATACATAGTTTCCAAAGCAATAATATTCCACCAGATTTGCGCTGTCAACACAAAAATCATCATTGCTATATGCGTTATCGTTATAATAACCAGAGGTCGTTCCAAATGTTAATGGGTAGTTACCTCCATCTGTATCAGAACAGGAATCTGGATAGCCGCAATCAGCTGGGCAATTTCCTGACGTTTCTTCACCTTCACAAACACCGTCACCACAATCTGTCTCATCATTATCTGTAGGTCCTGAACAACCGTTATCATTATAATCTATTGCACTGTCGCCATCATTGTCTGAACCGTCATCACATTCAATATTCGTGTTTAATTCACTCAGATCGTTCTTATTTGCGCAACCAGGGTCATTTAAATCTGTATATCCGTCTCCATCGTTATCAAATCCATCACTACATGCTTTTTGAGCTCTGGGAGCTGCGGTCACTATTGATAAAATAACAATTCCGACTAAAACTAATGCAGACACCAAAGCAATTTTTCCTTTTTTGTCCATTTTAATCCCTCCTATTTTCTTTTTAGTTATTAATTGAGTAGAATATATATATATATTATGTTATCTGATTATGGTAGTAAAAAATAGTTACTTGGGATTGCATAACTAATTCTTACAGTTGCTGTGTGAAAGAAAACCTTTGGTGTGAATGTAGCTTTTTATTTTTAAATACGTAGTTTTTGATTAGATAATCAAAGAATAGTCAATAACATTACTTATGATGCTGCTCTTTCTTTTTCTTCCTTCTTTTCCAGAATATCAGGAAGATTAATAGTAATATTACTGCAATTAATGTGTAGAACAGATAGTCAATAGATTTAATTATTAACTCCATCTGCGCTTCTAACGTTTTGATTAGGCTGTTTTCTCTTTCGCCATAGTAAACTTTCACTTGGACCATTTCATTGTCTGCTATGTCTTCTTCTTCTAACCTGGCTTTGATTCGGCTGGTGCCTTTTTCGCCAGGGGCGATCTCTATTATTTTATCGCTTCCGAGAGTGGTTCTTTGGCCGTTCAAAAATATATCTACAACTTCAGAGTCAGCGTAACATATGACATCTGCAAGATTTTCAATTTCAGTGTAGAAATATTTTCGCCTATTATCGTACAAAAAGCCTGTTATGGCCATCTCGCAATTATCCACAACATCAACAATATCGATTTCTATTGAAGTGTCGATAATTTTTTCCATTGAGCCTTTTGATTCGCCGTAAATAATGTATGCTTCAACAATGATCTTACCGTCAGTGATTGGCTCAACGTCGTAAGTTAAGGTTTTAATCTCATTACCGTCCAAGAAGATTTCAATTATATCGCCAAATTTTTGTTCAGAACCGCCAGATGGGATTAAATTGTAGGTGCCTTTGAAAAATACTGCCTGATCTTCGGTGTTTTGTAAAGTTACTTCAACTTTGTTTGTAGCTTTATTATATTTCATTGAGTCCAGTTGCATGTTAAGAATATACGTTGGCAGATAGAACATGTCCAAGGCTTCAACCTGGGATATTGCGCCTTGCGGAGAACGGGCGCTTTGAGCAAACTTTACAAATACGCTTATTCCCACCTGCCTCCTTATATATGTAGCAGTGCCTACCAGTTCATTGCCAACAAGAATGCCAACATCAATCTCGCTTTCCTGCAAGTATTCACGGACCTGGTCAGGAACATTGTTTGTTCCGATGAACACTACCGGCTCCACACCAGACATTATCTCTTTTTCAATGAATTCGCCGTTTGTTAACAATGCCTGCTTACCGTGCCGGATACCCTGATATTTTTTAACTATCTCAATATTATTATCAAACCTGTCCCCTTCTTTGTTAATTATCTCCGGGGTATATTTTTGCAGGGTGTTTCTTACTTCTCTGTCAACGTTGCCGTATATTATTAAATCGTCAATAACCCGCTGGGATAGAAAATCATCAATTTCATTAATATTATCCTGGCTTGCAAATAATACATAAGAATCTGATACTGCAGCGTACGGAGCTACACTGACAGCGTTATATCCATAAGCATCGTCTAAAATTATAAAATTTGATACGTCAAGCAATTCTGCAAGCTCCAGATTGAAATCATCGTAAATTCTTTCTTCGACATTATATCCCTGATTTCTTACTATTGATTCATATCCTACCATAAATGGGTTTCTACGTGAACTAAATATTACAACATCTGTTATTTTTGGGATACTGTCAAGAATTATTGTGCCATGCTTATCACTTACAAGGAAGTTGGCGTCCTCACCGGCAAGTGTTGCGTAAAGTAAAGAGGAGTAAACGTCTGTCCATTCTTCGGAGTTTACTATTATCTTTTGAGCATAAGAAATATTAGCTAATAATAATATGAATATAAACGAAATCAATAACTTTTTCATATATGCCCCTCTTTTTTTAAATATCAATAAAAAATTGATTGTATTTAAAGCTTTTGGAAATTATACTTCAGATCGTTTTTGCGAGCGGCCTTAACAGCGTCCAATTTTTTTACAACGGTTGTATGGGGCGCGGTCTTGACTGTCTCCGGGTCAGATTGAGATTCTTCTTTAATTTTTATCATAACGTCAATAAAAGCGTCTAAAATTTCTTTTGCTTCTGTTTCGGTTGGCTCAATCATGATTGCGCCATGCACGATCAAAGGAAAATAGATAGTAGGCGGATGGTATCCATAGTCTAAAAGGCGCTTTGCAATCTCGTTTGTGGTTACGCCATTAGGAAATCCTTTGTCACTTAAGACAAATTCATGCTTACATATGGAATCGTACGGTAAATCATAATGTTTTTTTAGTTTTTCTTTCATATAATTAGCATTTAGAACTGCATTTTCTGATACTTTTCTTAGGCCTGTTGCGCCAATTGATTTAATATAGGTGTATGCTTTAACTATTACACCAAAATTGCCATGAAATGCTCTTATCTTTCCGATCGATTTATCGTAGCCTGACAATATATATCCATTCTCTACTTTTTTAATCTTTGGGTTGGGTAAAAATGGCTCTAATCTGGATGAGACACAAACAGGACCTGATCCTGGCCCGCCGCCTCCATGGGGTGTACTGAATGTTTTGTGAAGATTAAAATGCATCACGTCAATGCCCATGTCACCAGGCCTTGCCTTGCCCAGGAGCGCATTCATATTAGCGCCGTCCATATAAACCAGGCTGCCATTATCATGAACCATCTTTGTTATTTCAAGAATGTTTTCTTCAAAAATGCCAAGTGTGTTGGGATTTGTCAGCATTATGCCTGCAACATTATCCTTTAGATTATTTTTAAGGTCATTTAGGTCTACCCGGCCTTTATGGTCGCTTTTTATTGTTAACGTGTCAAAACCGCACATGGATGATGTGGCAGGGTTGGTGCCGTGAGAAGAGTCAGGGGTTAAAATGACAGTACGTTTTTCATTTTTATCCTTAAAATATGCTTTTATAACCATCAATCCAGTAAGTTCGCCATGCGCGCCTGCTGCCGGAGATAACGTTGCAGCACTCATACCGGTAATCTCTTTTAAATCCTGCTCTAACTCATACATTAACTGCAATGCTCCCTGATTGTATTTATTTAAAGGATGAAGCTGGGTAAAACCGTCAAGCCGCGAGATATCTTCATTAATTTTTGGATTATATTTCATGGTGCAGCTTCCAAGCGGATAAAAGCCGTTATCAACACCAAAATTCCTTCTAGATAAAGCTGTATAATGCCGAATTATGTCAATCTCTGATAGTTCAGGCAGATTATTATCTTCTCTTGCTAGATCGCCAGGTATCAGGCCTTTTTTAAACGGCACATCTAATTCCGGGAGACTAATCCCTGACCTGTCCTTGATGCTTTTTTCAAATAAGAGTTTCATCTTAGTAATTCAATCAATTTTTCTATGTCTTGTTTTGTAATAACTTCTGTTACACAAAATAATATACAATCTTTTAATTCAGGATAGTAGTCTACAAGTTCAAGACCGCCCAGAATATTGTTATCCAGTAATTTTTGGCTGATCTTTTGACTATCGCCTACTTTTATTACAAATTCGTTGTAAAAAGGCTTGTTGAACTGAAGCTTAAAACCCAGTTCTTCCAGCCTGTCAGCCAAATAATGGGCTTTTTGAATGTTTAATTCTGCAAGTTTTTTTATGCCTTGCTTACCAAGCGCTGTTAGATGAACAGCAGCACTTAAGGCGCATAAGCCTTCATTACTGCAAATATTAGAACATGCTTTTTCCCTTCGGATATGCTGCTCACGCGCCTGAAGCGTCAAAATGAAGCCGCGCTGTTCTTCAGTATCAATAGTTGCGCCGACAAGCCTTCCTGGAATGCTTCTTTTGAACTTATCTTTGGTTGCCATAATGCCTAAGTATGGCCCGCCAAAATTCATAGGATTACCAAAAGACTGGCCTTCACCGACTACAATGTCTGCGCCGAATTCTCCCGGGGGCTTTAATAATCCAAGCGAAGTTGGTTCGACAACATTAACCACAAGCAAAGCGCCGTGTTCATGCACCACCTTTTCAATCTGTTTAATATCTTCAATGCAGCCAAAAAAGTTGGGGTTTTGCACGAGCAATGCAGCTGTGCTGCTGGTTATTTTCTCGCTTATTTGGTTATCTTCAATTTCCACTAATTCATAATCGTGGGCATGACAGTATGTCTTTACAACAGTTTTATAATCTGGATGGATTGATCTTAGCATTATGATCTGTTTGCGTTTTGTAATATTTACAGACATTATGCAGGCTTCTGCAAGCGCTGATGCGCCGTCATATAAAGAGGCATTTGCAACGTCTGTGCCTGTCAAATCTGCAATCATGGTTTGATATTCATAGATTGCCTGCAAAGTTCCCTGTGATATTTCCGGCTGATAAGGTGTATACGCTGTGTAGAATTCTGATCTTGAAATAATGTGGTTAACAATTGAGGGAATGAAATGGTTATATGAGCCAGCGCCAAGAAATGAAGTCAGATTCACATTATTTTTTTTTGCGAGAACTAATAACTTATTTTTTAGCTCTAATTCGCTTAACGGTCTACTGATCTTTAATTCGTCTTTTAATAAGATTTGAGATGGAATGTCTTTGAATAGATCATTAACGGAAGGGGTACCTATATAACTTAACATCTCCTCCTGTTCTTGTTTTGTATTAGGGATAAAGTCCATTTCTTATACCTTTTTTACTATGAATTATTAAAATATATAAAAAGATTATGGTGATGAAGTGTAACATAAATCTTATAATAACCGTAATTCAAAATGCTTTTCCAGAATTTCAGAAAAAGTATGTTCTACATTAGTAAACCCTGCTTTTCTTAGCCAGTAATTATACCTTTTTTGATTTATTGCAATAATCTGTTTTTTATCTTCAGAAATCTCACTGGCTGAAAAAAGCCAGTACTTTTTTGGAAGACCAAGATCTTTACATGAGCTAACATAAAGATGGTTGAACCTTTTATAGTGGTTCTTTGATTTAATGCCGTATATCATACGATATGTTATAGTGGATATCTTGGGCGGGAGCGGGTTAAAAATAATACTATCAGTATCTAGTTTTTTGATATCATCAATGTCCATAAGACGATTATTTACAGTAATTGTTTTTACACCCGACTGTTTTGCAATAGCAAGGCCAATAAAAAAGCACATGTACTTTCCTACTATCGGGATATCGCTATCCTCTAGATTGTAACTATGATCTATATAATATTTAGAGAGCTTTTCAATCGGAATATTGTCATCTTCCATTCGTTTTATGAGACGCTGAATAAATTTTCTTAGTCTAATAATCCTATAGGCTTCAAAATATAAATTTTTATTTCTTGTGATGACAAATTCAGTAATGCCTTCTCTTTTAATATCTGACAGCAATTCATAGAAAGGCATGATTCGGCAATTTAACATTGCGTTGATTTGTTTATCGCTTAATTTATCTCTATTTTCGAGCCTATTTTTTAGTATTGTGATCTGTCTGTAATCATGAAGCATACAGTGATAATGAAAATGGGATTCCAAGTCTAAGACAGTTTTCAATTCAATAGCTGCTTTTCTTTTTTCAAACCTGTTACTGAAGTAACGCGGCGCTACATACAAGTCTGTTAAGGATTTTCCGTTCAAATCAATAACCATCTTGTTGATTCCCAGATGTTTGTCGATCCTTGAGTCTGCATCTTCGTACATAGAATGATAAGTGTCAGTTTTTCCAACCAATTCACCTTCTTCTTTCCAATAAGCATCATGGATCCTTAAATAGATTGTTAATGGTGTTATTTCCAGAACATAGGGCACTTTTTCAATAGCCTGGTTGACTAATTTTTTGAGGACCTTTTTAACTTCTTGTTTGTAATGAACGTAGCCAAGCTCTACTTTTTTGTTAATTCCTGCCCGCCTTAAATACGCCTGTACACGGTATGCAAACTTCCTTGGGCCGAATTTTTCGGAATCAAAAATCATATAAACATGAACCTGTTTTTTATCGAAATTAATTATAAATTCAGGTATCTGGGACATGTATTTACAGGGTTACTATAAGAATATAAATTTTTCTGTTTAAAGGCACCCCATTAACTTAATGTGTTCTTCTTGAATAGTTATTTTGTAATTACAAAATCTTTATATAGGTGTAGAGCTCTTTAGAGCTCTATGAAGAAAATAAAACTGAACGGTGGGAAATTTAGTTTGGTAGATGAT
>JBDRFR010000084.1:0-3287 GCA_043818675.1 Nanobdellota archaeon | reverse complement strand
TATTCCTGCATTAGCAAGCATCTTGAAGCATGTCCAGCAAGGGCTTGCTGTTATAAAGATTTCAGAATTATTAATCATAACACCGTTTTTAGCTGCCTGCAGAACTGCATTTGCTTCTGCATGTATTGTAGCAACACAATGGTCATTTTCCATCAAATGCCCTGCTTCATCGCAGTGCGGCATTCCTCTTATGCTTCCATTGTATCCAGTTGATAATATTGTTTTGTCTCTTGCAATAACAGCACCTACATGCTTTCTGTCGCAAGTGCTTCTTGAAGCAACTTGCTTTGCAATATTCATGAAATATTCTTCCCAGCTTATTCTTGCCATTTTTAATATACAGAATTTTTATGTAATTATTAAGCTTTACTATTTATTTTTATGACACTGGCATGATTAAAATAATTACAGAATAATTTTTAAATGATGCCTTATAACTACTTAAAAATGAGAATTTTAAATAAAAAATTTTTACTGTTGTTGTTCATATTTCTGGCAGTATGGCAAACTGCTAGTTCAATGAATTTGCTTAATCCTTTCATTCTTCCATCTCCTTTAAAAATTACCCTGGCTTTTTACAGTCTTTTAGTTGAAGGCAAACTAATTACAGATATACTTGCCAGCTTAAGGAGAGTATTGACCGGCTTTTTGATATCGACCTTAATTGCTGTACCCTTAGGTATCTTGTTGGGGACCAATAAAAAACTGAAACAGCTTTTTATGCCGCTTATTAATTTTCTCAGGCCAATCCCCCCAATTGCATGGATACCCCTTGCAATATTATGGTTTGGAATAGGAAATGGCCCTGCTTATTTTATCACAATGATTGCATCTTTTTTCCCTATTTTTCTCAATACATTTGTTGGTGTAGAAAACATATCGCGTGAGAATTTAGAAGTAGCCCGTTGTTTTGGCTTCAATAAAAAGATGATGTTAGTCCATGTTATTATGCCTTCTTCACTTCCTTTTATACTTACAGGAATGCGCATTGGATTGGGCATTGCATGGATGGCAGTAATAGGCGCAGAAATGATTGCTGCATTTTCAGGACTGGGATATTTAATCACAATAAGCCAGGAAATGCTTCAAATGGAAAAAGTAATTGTAGGGATGATAACTATAGGCATGTTAGGTTTATTTTTTGATAACTTAATGTTGAAAATTAAAAGCTTAGTCGTGAAGTGGGATTAAAATGAAGCATCCTTTATTAAAAATAGAGAATATAAGCCTTACTTACAGGGGTAAGAATAAAAATGGTGTCCATGCCTTGGATAATGTTAATGCAGAAATATACACAGGAGAATTTGTATCTATTATAGGCCCTTCAGGGTGCGGTAAGACATCTTTACTGTCACTTATTTCAGGAATAAGAAAACCCAGTTCTGGCAGAATAATCTATAAAGATAGAGAAGTAATCTTACCTTCAAGAGAGCGTGTAATAATTTTCCAAAACTATGTTCTTTTCCCATGGAAAACAGCAATCCAAAACATAGAGATTGTTTTAAAATCACGTAATTTTGATAAGAAAAAAATAACCTCGGAAGCTGAAAGGTATCTAAAGTTAGTTAATTTAAGTAAATTTAAGAATATGTATCCTTCTAAATTATCATGCGGGATGCAGCAGAGGATAGGCATAGCAAGGGCACTGGCTGCAGATCCTGAAATCTTACTTCTTGATGAGCCTTTTGCATCACTTGATCCAATAAACCGGAATTTAGTGCAGGAGGAGTTGCTTTCAATGGTAAGAAAATTAAAAAAAACTATGATACTTGTAACACACAGTATAGAAGAAGCTGTATTTTTGGGTGATAAAATACTTGTTATGTCTAATTCACCTGGAAAAATAATAAAAAAAATAAACATAAATTTTAAAAAACAGAACAATATCCTAAAATTTAAAGAACATAATCAGTTTGTTGATATTAAAAACAAAATACATGAGATACTTATTAGAGAGTATGAACAAAAAGGAAAATTTTAGACCTAAATATTTTAATAAAAATGGGGGAATGATAAACATGAAAAGAAAGAATATATCAGTAATTATTTCAATTTTTATAATTATTCTATTGGTGGGGTGTGATTCTCAGTATGAACCTCAACAATCTGAGGAGCAATCGCAACCTATGGTTTACGTAGCTGATGGGGAGCAAGCGCAAGCGCAACCTAATGTTAACATAGGAGGGTCATTAAACAAAATAAATATAGCCTACCCTTCAGCTGGCACAATGATAAGCGGCCAGATAGGTCTTATCATGCAGAGAACAGACATTCCAGAAAAAAATGGCCTGGATGCTGAGATTTTTCCTATGGGAACAGGAAAAGAAATGAAATCTGCGCTTCTTGCAGGGCAAGTTGATGTTATACTTACAAGTGAGTCAAATTTTGTAGTGCTTCTTGGTGCAGGATTTAAGTCTTATGGGATTGCTTCACTTGGCACTGATGGAGAAATGGGCCTTGTTGTAAAAGAGGACTCAGACATCTATGATATCTCTGATCTTAAAGGCAAGAAAATTGCAACATTATTTGGAACATCTGTTCATAAACCAGCTATAGAATGGGCAAAACAAGCTGGTCTTACCCCGGGAGTTGATGTGGAAGTGGTTAATATTGGCAACGCAGGGGGTCTCCGTACAGCCCTTTTACTAGGTGAAGTGGATGCTATTGTTGATTGGGATCCTTTCCTTACAGATGGATTAAACAATGGGCGATATAGGATTCTTAAAAAGGCAGACCTTGACCTTATAGTTGTTATGTCAGCAGATTATGCAGATAAGAATCCAGAGGCAGTCTCAAAATTCAGAGAGACTCTCAAAGAAACAGCATTTTATATGTCCCAAAACAAAAAATCTGTAACTCAATGGTATAGCGAACTTTCAAAATTAGAGCCGGAATTTATAGATCAGGTATCTAAAGTAAATAACAATTACAATGCTATAACTATGGATGACATAGATATATCTATCCCAGCAGAGTTTACAGTTAAACTCATAAAAATTGCCAACTTCATGTATGATGAAGGGTTAATTAAAAACAATCCGGATATAACCGGACATATAAGGCAATAATCTGGACTACACTAAAAAAGGTGATGAAGTATGTACAAAAAGAGTGATACTTATAATAGGCTTGAACAGATTCCTTTGCCCCACAAGTCACAGGTTACAAGCGATGTTCATATAGGCATAATTATTCCGCCTTCTCCTTTTATAGTGCCTTGCGGATGGGAATGGATACATACAGCCCCATTTGAAGGTCCGTCAATTATTGCATCTTTAATTAAAGGG
>JBDRFR010000083.1:0-10544 GCA_043818675.1 Nanobdellota archaeon | reverse complement strand
AGAGGGAATTTCTATACAAAGTGTGGAAATTTCCTTTCGGAATAGGATTTTTCCTAAAGAAAAATCCGTGTTTGAACCCATTGTTGTTGTTATTTTTTCCAAGAACAGAGAATTCTTGGTATTTGAGTCGGAACTACTGATTAAATTCAATAGTATCCTCAACTACTCGACAGTTAACTATTTGATATATCTGTGAATTTTTTGGGGGTTATCCATGCCACAATCTCAAAGCCCAAAGAAATATTTATCTACTTCTTAATTTCATTCAAAACTTTCCCTATTATGTCTTCCTTATCAATTCTATCAGATATTGCTCCATTTTTATAGAATAAACATTTATCCTTGCCACCAACAACGCCAATGTCTGCTTCTTTTGCTTCACCCGGGCCGTTTACACCGCATCCCATAATTGCTATACGCATCGGATCTTTAACAGCAAAGGTTTTTTCTTCGATTTCTTTTGCAATGCTTGACACGTCAAAATTTGCGCGCGCGCATGTAGGACAGGCTGTAACAGACACGCCAAAATTTAGCATACCTAAAGATTTTAAGATTTCTTTTGCCACCTGAATTTCTTTAACAGGGTCAGCTGATAAGGAAACGCGGATCGTGTCGCCGATTTTTGCAGCCAACAAGGCGCCAATCCCTACAGAACTTTTAATTGTGCCTGCAAAGTCTGTACCTGCTTCTGTAATTCCAATATGCAAAGGATAATCAGTAGCCTGAGAGATCATTTTGTAGGCCTGCATGGTTTTTGGCACGTCAGAAGCTTTTAAACTTAAAACAATATCGTAAAAGTCTAAACTTTCAAGCAACTTAACATGTTTAATCGCTGATTCAACCATTGCTTTTGCAGACAACCCAAACTGTTTCTCAAACTCTTTTTCAATGCTGCCAAGATTAACGCCAATACGAATAGGTATCCCATTATTTTTTGCTGAGTAGACTATAGATCTAACATCGTCTATACTCCCGATATTACCTGGATTAATCCTTATCTTGTCTGCTATGTTGGACGCTCCGATTGCCAGTTTAGGATCATAATGGATATCTGCAACAAGCGGTATTTTTATCTCGTGTTTTATTTTCCCCAGCGCGTTTAACGATTCTTTATCCGGAACAGATACCCTGATAATCTCACAACCGGCTTCTTCCAAGCGACGGATTTGATCAATGGTCTTGTCAACATCGGTTGTCAAAGTATTAGTCATGCTCTGGATTGTTACGGGCGCACCACCACCTATCAGAACATTTCCAACCTTTATTTGTTTGGTTCTTTTCATCAAATATCCACCTTGTGGATTAATAAACCGGATAAAATAATTAATGCGCCGCCAAGAACCTGATAGAGATTCATCAACTCATCAAGAAATATGATTGACAGCACTGCAACAATTACAGGGGTTGTCATGTTCATTAATGTCATATAAGAAGCGCTGCGAATTTCAAGTGTTTTGTAAAGAAAAATTAAGGCGAGGGCCATTGAGACTGCAATTGCAATGACCAGAGATAGATTGTCAATATGAAATAAGTCTTTATTAAAAATATATGCAAAAGGCAGAATAAAAAGAGCGCCAAAAAAAAGCCGAAGATTTGCAAGTATTGCGGGCGGTACTTTTTTTAAGACATGTTTTGAGATTACTGCTTGGGATGAATAAAAAAAAGCTGATACGACAATCAATAAATCGCCAATTCTGGGGATTATAAGTGTGCCTTTGGTTGAGATTAAATATACACCAATCAGTAAGATTATCATTAATATGATTTTTTCTTTATGAAGCGGCTCTTTTAGAAAAATAAAAGCTAAAAAAACTGTGAAAATTAGACTGGTCTTTACAATGAAACCATAATTTACAGCTGTTGAGTATTTTAAGCCATAGTAGCCTATAATGTTGCCAAGACCTGTTCCGAATATGCCGATTAATGCAATTTTTTTAAGGTTCCCCTTAGCTTTTGCCAAATTCTTAATATTTCCTAGGTTCCAAATACAAAGAAAAAGAAAAGAAAATACTACTATTTGAAAAAGAAAACTGACTGGCTCGGCGCCCTGTTTTAGACCAAGCCGCAATAGAATTATCTCTACTGCCCAGAAAAATGAAAAAGTCAAAATGTAAAATAATCCTTTTGTTTTCATTTTATCATGCCAAACGCTGTTCTTAATATGCCTTCTTTTGTCAGGCCGTATTTGCGCCGCAAAATGTCCATCTTGCCATGTTCGATAAACTTGTTTGGAATACCCATCCTTGTAATGTTTACCTTTATATTATTCTGCTCCAGAAGCTCCAAAATTGCTGAACCAAACCCGCCCTCTAAAGCGTTCTCTTCAACAGTGATAATGTTTTTTATTTTTTTTGCTATCTGTAAAATTCGTTTTTCATCAAGAGGCTTTACAAAACGTGAATTTAGAACAGTACATTTAATACCTTTCTTTTTAAGGTCAATAGCTGCCAAATAAGCTTGGTTTACCATGTTGCCGATAGCAAAAATGGCCATGCTTGGGCCGCTTAATAATGTCTCAGATTTGCCGATTTTTAGCGACATATACGGGTTACTAATTGTGACCCCTAATCCACAACCTCTGGGATACCTAATAGCGATAGGACCATTATGGTCAACCGCTGTTTTTAACATAGAGCATAATTCGTTTTCGTCTTTGGGCGAACATACCACCATATTAGGAATGTGCCTTAAATAGCTTAGATCAAAATTACCATGATGCGTTGGGCCGTCTGCACCTACAAAACCCGCACGGTCAATTGCGAAAATCACAGGCAAATTCTGAAGAGCAACGTCATGGATTATCTGATCATAGGCTCTTTGCAAAAAAGTGGAATAGATTGTAACTACCGGCTTTAATCCCTGTGATGCCAGCCCGGCTGCAAAAGTAACAGCATGCTGCTCGGCTATACCAACATCGAAAAATCTATCCGGGAATTTTTTACTAAAATCGTCCAGACCTGTGCCTGATGCCATTGCGGCAGTAATTGCAACTATGTTTTTGTTTTCCTGCGCTAATTTGCATAAGCATTTGGAGAATGCTTCTGTGTAAGTTATATGATCATCACATACCAGTTTTTCACCGCTTGAAATATCAAACTGGCTAATACCATGAAATTTGGTTTTGTTCTCCTCAGCAAATCTGTAGCCATGACCTTTTTTGGTTATAACATGAAGAATCTTTGGACCTGGAAGCTGTTTTAAGTTCCTTAAACCTGTGATAAGCTTGCCCAAATCGTGGCCGTCAACAGGACCAAAATATGAAAAGCCCAGCTCTTTAAAAAGCAAACCAGGGGTTGTTGTAAAAGCCCGTAAGGTTTCTTCCAGATTATCGGCAAAGATTGGCGCTTTTGATCCAATCATCGGAAGGCGCTCTAAAAAACCTTTAGCTGTTTTTTTCCTCTCAAGATATTTTGGATCTGTTACCATTCTTCTTAGATAAGAGGTTAACGCGCCAACGTTAGGACTTATAGACATGGTATTATCATTTAAGATCAATACTAAATCAGTCTTTAGGTGGCCTGCCTGGTTCATCGCTTCAAAAGACATACCACCTGTTAAAGCGCCGTCGCCAATGACCGCTATTACCTTATAATTCTCTTTTTTTATGTCGCGGGCCTTGGCTTTTCCTAATGCGGCTGAAATGGAAGTTGAACTATGGCCTGTATTAAAACTGTCATAAACGCTTTCTTCACGTTTTGGAAACCCGCTAATGCCTTTGTATTGCCTTAATGTATGAAACCTGCCTGCCCGGCCGGTCAACAATTTATGGACATAACTTTGATGGCCAACGTCCCAAATAAGCTGATCATTAGGCAAATCAAAAACATAATGAAGCGCCATTGTGAGCTCTACAACACCTAAACTAGAGGCCAGATGCCCGCCGTTTTTTGCCACAGTATTGATGATCTTCTCCCTTAATTCGTGAGCAAGACTACTAAGCTGATCTTTAGTTAAAAATCGTAAATCTTTTGGATTTGTAATCATGTCTAAAATTTTGCTCAAGGAAATCTCCCCCATACGATAGAATTGCAACACAATTTATAAAGATTATTAAAAAAAGAACCTCCGTTAGTTTTATAAAGAACAACGATAGTTCCTGAACAAATATGCAAAAAACTGAAAAAATCACGATTGTTGGCTTAATCCTTAACAGTCTTCTTTTTATATCGAAACTTGTGGTTGGACTAATATCCGGCAGCCTTGCGCTATTATCAGACGCATTTAATTCATTAACTGATGTGATTTCTTCAATTGCAATATTTATCGCTGTCAAAGTATCATGTAAAAAGGCGGATAAAACGCACCCATTTGGCCATCGTAGAGCCGAACCGCTTGCGGGAGTTATTGTTGCAATTTTTGCAGGAATTCTGGGATTTGAAATTTTCAGGAAGGGTGTTTTGAGCTTATTTGAACAAAAAGGCCATACTATAGGAAATTCTGCAATTGTTGTTCTTATCGCAACAATAATAGTAAAAATATTGATGTCATATTATTTCATCAAATACGGCAGGAAAATGAACAGTCCTGCAATAAAGGCAAGCGGGATCGATTCAAGAAATGATGTACTGGTAAGCCTTGTCGCCCTTATAGGTGTTATATGCTCAATGAAGGGAATGATTGGGTTTGATTCCATTGCCGCAATAATAATAAGCTTCTTCATCTTGTTTTCAGGGTATAAGATTGGATCAGAGAATATCAATTATCTTATGGGTACGCCGCCATCAAAAGAATGCATGAATAAAATAAAAAATGTTGTAAGGAAAGTTAATGATGTTAAAGGCATAAATGATATGAGGGCTCATTATGTGGGTAGTTTGATACACATTGAAATCCATATTGAAGTTCCAAAAAAAATGACAACGCTAAAATCTCATAAAATTGGAAAAATAGTGGAACAAAGAGTGGAAGAACTGGATTTTGTTGAAAAGGCGTTTATACATATTGATCCAAGATGAATATTTAGTTATATTCTTAAAAAGGGGGTCATTTTTAATGAATTAATCGAAACCTCAACTAATTCTTTAGTTAAGTTCGGTTTAGCCAATGATTTGGGTGTTAAAAAATCACATACTTTTTTATATATTGGAAAAATTATTGATTAATATGAAAGATCCTTTGGAAGACGCCTTGGATGGGGAAGAAGACGCTTTGGATGAGGAAGAGGAGCTGTGGTGGAAGGGGCCAATAAAAATTATTTTGGCAGTTTTTCTTCTGCTAATAATTATTACATGGACTTTTGCTGTGTACGCAGGCAAAATTAACCCATCTCCATCAGTAATTCCGACAATTACAGAAGTTGTGCCTTACATTGAACTAAATAACATAAGCTATAAGATTAACAGAAATGATTATTATACATTAATATACCCTATGGAACCTGTAATTAAACAAACAGCTGATAGAATTGCAACATTTTCCTGTGATAGCAACCGAATTTGCCAAGCAAAGGCTTTGTATTACTTTGTAAGAAATAATTATGAGTATGTTTCTGATCCGGTGCAAAATGAGTATATTAAAGATCCAAAAGAGTTTCTTTCAATCGGCTCTGGCGACTGTGAAGATGGGGCAATAGCGCTTGCTAATTTAATGGAAGCTATCGGAATATCTGCAGAGTTTGTTTTTATCCCAAGCCATGCTTTAATCCGCATAAAGCTACCGGAAGCCTCAAAAAGATATAAGATTAACGGATTTGTGTATCTAGACTGGACATGTAAAAACTGTGAGTTTGGGGAAGTCAGTTTAAATGTTATGGAATATATTTGAAGAATGTAAATTTAAACTGAAATAACTTGATTTACGGATATAGTGCTATCTAAGAAAAAAAAATTAAAAACAAAACCGTTACATTTTTAAAGAAAATAACATTTCCTAATACAATTAACCCGTATCACTACTTTATGTAGGAGGGAAGAATGAATAAAAAATTAATTCAAGAAATATTAAAGACAGTTAAGGAAAAAACTTCTAAGAGGAATTTTAAACAGTCTGTTGATATGATAGTAGTATGCACAGGGCTTGATTTGAAAAAACCTGAACATAATATCAATGCTTTTATTAATTTACATCATGGAACAGGAAAGAAAGTTTCTGTTTGTGCACTTGTTGGAGCTGAATTGAAAGTATCAGCAAAAGAAACGTGCGATCAGGTTATATCTGATAATGAATTTGATAAATTTAAAGATAAAAAAGACGCAAAAAAACTGGCTGATAAATATGACTTTTTTATTGCTCAGGCAACAATAATGCCAAAAATTGCGACTGCTTTTGGCAGAGTGTTTGGACCGAAAGGTAAAATGCCAAACCCAAAGGCCGGCTGTGTTGTACCGCCAAACGCTAATCTAAAACCATTATACGAAAAATTACAGAAAGTTGTCAAAGCGCAAATTAAAAATCAGCCAATCATTCAGTGTAAAATTGGTGTTGAAGATCAGGACGAAGCTGAAGTAGTGGACAATATTTTTACATTTTATAATAACCTAATAAACGTATTGCCAAACGGCGTGCATAATATAAAAAATGTCCAATTGAAACTTACGATGGGCAGTTCTTATATTATTCAGGATAAGAAAGAATAAAAATGGCACATATATCAGAACAAAAAAAGGAAATTGTAAAAAACATTTCTAAGCTTATTAGAGAGTATCCTATAATAGGAGCTGTTAATATGGAGAATCTGCCTGCGCCGCAATTACAGGGTATGAGAGCGCAGTTACGGGATAAAGTTCAATTAGTAATGACTAAAAGAAGATTAATTAAAGTTGCATTAAAACAAAGCAAAAAGGAAGGAATTGAAAAACTTGAACCTTATCTTCGTGGTATGCCAGCTTTGATATTTACAAAAGACAATCCATTTGCATTGTTTAAGGTTCTGAAAAAAAGTAAGTCCAGCGCGCCTGCCAAACCAGGACAAACCGCGCCGAATGATCTAATAGTTAAAGCAGGACCAACAAGTTTTGCCCCTGGACCAATCATTGGAGAACTTGGAGCTCTTGGCATCAAGTGCGGTGTTGAAGACGGAAAAGTAGCAATCAAACAAGATTCAGTGGTTGTTGAAGAAGGCCAAATAATAGGCGCTAAACAAGCTGAAATTCTAACAAGGCTTGGGATTCAACCAATGGAAGTAGGCTTGGATTTAATCGCAACATTTGAAGATGGGATCATATTTACAAAAGAAATCCTTAATATTGATGAAGATGAGTTCAAAAATAAACTTGAGAATGCTGCGAGATGGGCTGTGAACCTATCGGTATCTGCTGCATATCCAACAAAAGATACAATTCAATTATTAATATCTAAATCATTTAATGATGCAAAAGCTATCGGATTATCACAAAACATAATTGATAAAGATATTATCGATTGCCTTTTAGGCAAAGCTGAACGACAAATGCAAAGTCTAAAAACAACAGCTAATATCGAAACTAAAACAGCGCCTGATAAACAAATAGAAGAAATTCAAAAGGAAGCACCTGCAAAAGAGCTACCAAAACAAGATAACATTTCCAAAGTTATTAAAGAAGAAAAAGAAATAATAAATGAAGAAAGAGAGCTTGAAAAAATCGAAACTAAAAACGATGCACCAGTTGAAAAAGAAGTGAAAGAAGCTGTTAAGGAGATTGAAGAAAAGGAGCTGGAAAAAGAAAGAATTGAAAAGGAAAAAGAACTTTCAACAGATTCCAAAGTTGCTGAAATGGTTAAGAAAATGAAACGGCACGTTAAAGGAGATATACCAAGCGCAGAGAAAATTGTAGAGGAAATAAAAAAAGAAGACAAAGAAATTATCAAAAAAGCCAAAGTGCCAAGCGCAGTTGAACTGGCTAAACAAAAAAAAGAATCAGAACATAAAAAAGCTGAGCAATTGGCTTCTGAATTGGTTAAAAAAGGAAGTCTTAGAAAATAATACTAATGGAGGGAAAATAAAATGGAATATATATATGCTGCAATGTTAATCCACAAATCTGGTGGGAAAATCGAGGAAGCTACAGTTAAAAAGGTTTTAGAAGCTGCTTCTGTGAAAGTTGATGAATCACGAGTTAAAGCACTGGTGGCTTCTCTGGAAGGAGTCAACATCGATGAAGCAATCGAAAAAGCTGCTGTTCCTGTAATGGCTGCTGCACCTGCTGCTGCACCTGTTGAAGCTAAGAAGGAAGAAAAGAAAAAACCAGAAGAAGAGAAAAAATCAGATGAACAAGCAGCTGCTGGGCTTGGAGCTTTGTTTGGTTAATTTTTTTTTTTTAATTAATTAAAGTGACAATGAATGGATAAAAAAGAGTTATTTACAAAGTTATCTGAATTAAAGAAAGAAATAATTGTTCTAAGGACACAACTTAGTCAGGTAAACGAAAAAAAGGAAGAGTTTTTTGATAAAAAATCGTCTTATTCTAAGCAAATTAAGGAGCTAATTATAGATATTAAGGAAAGTGTAAAAAAACGAAATAATCTTACAAGCAAGGTTAAAGGAAGCAAAGCTGAAAGGAAAAAACTAAATGAAAATATCAAAATAGAAATTGGAAAAATAAAAAAGCTTAGCAGCACAAGAAAAGAAATTTCAAGAAAACATAATATTAAGGATGATCCTTTAAAAATTTTGCGGATGATCGAAATAAATGAATTAAAAATTGAAACGGAAGCAATACCGTTTGAGAAAGAAAAAGAGATTATGAAGACCATCAAAGAATTAAAAAAGAAATACAAAAAGGCGGTTGAAACAAGTTCAATTTGGGAAGAATCCTATGAAGTGTCGAAAAACATTGATAAACTTAAAAAACAGGCAGAAGATGTGCACAAAAAAGTACAATCAAACGCAAGAATTAGCCAAGAGAAACACGAAAATATAATAAATAATTCAAAAGAGATTGATGAGCTGCAATTAAAAGAAGAAGAAGCATTGAAAAATTTTATTGAATATAAAGCCAAATTTTCGGATATTAATACACAGTTAGAAGAAAAATTAATGGAAATGAATAAAATAAGAAAAGAAATTGACAAACACAAAGCTCAAGTTCAAGAAGAAAATAAAAGCGCAGAAAATAAAATTTTAAAACTTAGAAAAGAAGATGTGGAAGAAAAAATTAAAAACCGCAAAAAACTTACAACTGAAGATCTGCTAATATTTCAAAAAGAATAAAACTTAGTTCTTGGATAACTTCTCCATATAACTGCATTTTCCGCAAACCAAACGGTCTTTGTGCTGCGCAAGAAAAATACCCTCGCCGCATTTAGGACAAAATTTGTTTTTTCTTTTAATACCATCATACAATTTATATCTTATACTCGTTTTTTTGGTTTTTCGCTTTATTTTAGCCATTTTATTCTGCTTCCTTCGGTTTTGCCTTAACTTTCTTTTTCTTGTGTTCAATCTTTTGCATATCTTCTTCACTTAAATAAAAGTATGCAATTACTTTGGCAGTATTACTTTTGAACTTTGTAAAAATGCCTTTAATAACTAAAAGCTTCTCATCAATTTTAAGTTTAGATGCCATTTCTTTTTTAACTTTTTCTTTGGAAGGCACCGCGCCTGTAAAAGAAAGTTCTGCTTTGATTTCATTCCTTGACAATAATACTCGCTCTTTTTGTTCAGAAACAGTTATTTCCATCAATATCACCTTACTTTGATTGCGTATTCTCCTTTAACTTTTATTTCCAGCTTTTTTGCAATTGTGGATTTATTAGCATCAAGAATGTTCAGTCTTCCCTGCCAACTGGTAGAGAATTGGTTACCTTTACAAACAGGACAACTATCGCCTTCAACAAATAATTTGCATTTTTTGCATACTTTTTTTTTCATTTTGAATCCTTCTTATTAGTTTTGGGCTTTTCTGCTGGCTTTTTTTCGTCAAGCTCTATCCAGTCAGTCCTGCCAAGACCCTTTTGGCGCATTGTTAGACCTAGTTTAGGGTTCATAATATCTTTATATGAAACAGCAATTATACGGGCACGGCATAAATCGTTTACTTTCAGAGTTTTTTTTGTCTCTTTACCAGATAAAACCTTATCCTTACTGAAACTTACAAAATCATCCATCGTTTGGCTAACATGGATCATACCTTCAAGCGGCCCAAGATTAATAAACGCACCAAAATCTGCGATGTCTTTAATCTTGCCAATAACAACTTCCTGAAGCTCTGGCCGAAAAGTAAGCAACTCAAACTTAACGTCATAATATGCTGCACCATCGCCTGGAGTGATAATCCCTTCACCAATATCAGTGATATCAGACACATCAATAATAATACCCAAATCTTTAGATATAAACCCGCCATACTTTCTTTTTACACGCTTAATCACCGCTTCTTTAACTGGTAAATTAAATAAATCAGGCGGAACTCTGATATGGTCCTGTATCTCTAGTTTATAGAACATTTTAGATTATTGTGTTAGGTATTGATTTAAAAAACTTTCGATTAAAGGCACCCCATTAACTTAATGTGTTCTTCTTGAATAGTTATTTTGTAATTACAAAATCTTTATATAGGTGTAGAGCTCTTTAGAGCTCTATGAAGAAAATAAAACTGAACGGTGGGAAATTTAGTTTGGTAGATGAT
>JBDRFR010000082.1:0-6380 GCA_043818675.1 Nanobdellota archaeon | reverse complement strand
TTCAGAGAGTTTTATTTCTTGTTGCATTTTGTTTCACAACAATGCTTAGGGGATTAATACTTAATGTATTTTTCCCCTAATTTCTTAGAAGTCTTTATCGTCGAGAAGATTTTAGGCTATTTTTCAATCGGATTTACTGTTAATGCAACCAAAATTAAATAGGCGAAAAGATATACAATCTTCATAGTATCGAGCTTTATACCCATTTAACGCCGCAACCTCAAAAAACCAATAGCCAAACTGAAAATAGATATATAGCAATTGTGGTTTCAATGGATAAATCAGCTCCTCTACAAAAAGCCATTAGTTAAGCCGAAAATCATAATGTAGTATTTGAGATTTCTATTGAATATCTCAACGGGAAATCAATATTCTGAAATTATGCTTCTTTTACGCGACCGCTCTAAAAAGAAGATTTGCGCGCAATACTCTAAATAAAAAGAAAAATATAAATATGGGTGTTATTATCCGTAACTATCTAAGAATAGTATATTATCTTAACTATTAATAAGGGGGAACATATGAAACAGTTATTATTCATACTACTATTTATAATGTTACATCTCGAAATCGTGTATGCTGAAATGCCAATTATCTCAATTATAAGTCCGCAGAACAGCACAACCTTAAAAGCTGGAACAGAAAGCGTATCGATAAACATTACAACGGACGCAAATTCAACCTGTGAGTACAATCCAATTGATTTTAGCTTTGGATTCGGTACAAAGTTCACATTCACTGGATATAAAAGCCACTACTTCAATTTTACCGGATTAAATGATGGAGTTACTTATACACTATATTACAGGTGCAATAACAGTATAAGCGTAAATAATGAATCTACTATACACCTTTTCTCAATAAACAATTCAGCTCAGCCAATAATCAGTGAGATTAGTCTGCAGTCCCCGGTTTCATTGATTGAAGGTGGAGCAAAAGACATCTACATCTGCTTCAATGTTACAGATGATAATATAAACCATTCTTCTGCAGCTGTTTTAATTAAAAAAAGCGGAGAGATAAATAGGGAGTCATCAGGATGCAGCATAAATTCTGAAACTGCAAATACTGTAAAGTATAATTGTACTGTTACTTTTTTTTTTTATGATGGTGCAGGAATCTGGGATGTAAACATTAGTATAACTGACAATTCTATGCAATATACAAGCAGCTTTGCAAATATTACAATAAATCCTCTTGACGCAATTGTAGTAAATGACACACAGATAAGTTTTGGTAGCCTATTTGCAAGCACTTTTGATAATTCAGGGGATATAATTAAGTTAACAAACAATGGGAACACAATTTATAGTAATATTAGTGCAATTGCGTATGATTTGATAGGATCGGAAAATGCTTCTTATCAAATTAATGCAGATCATTTTGAGATAGCAACATCTGCTATACCAAACACAGGTATTAATCTTACAAATGGTACATCCATTCAGGTGGCAAGTGCCTCGCTTTCAAAAGGAGTCTCAGTTACAGAAGAGTTGTACTTTTATGTAGATGTCCCTGCAGATCCAATTCCTCAGGTTTATTCCTCAGTATTTGACTGGGTAATTATAACAAATGGGTAAAGGTGAGAAAAAATGAAAAAACAAATGTTATTAATAGGTTTTTTGTGTTTGATACTGGCAATCATGGTCTTTGCTGATAGTGATAGCCTATCAGCAACGTTAACTGTGACCTCAGCAACGCCCACAATTAAAGTTGAACCGCTTTTAGCAGTGACCCTAAACCAGGGGACAACTAAAAATATTTCTGTATATTTCAATGTAACAGATCCAAATGGAGCAGACGACCTTAACGACACGACAGCTCAGGCAACACTAACAAAATCTGGTGAGCAGGCCAGGCAAAGTAGCCTGCAATGCGGCCAGATAGGTGAATCAGGCATAAAAATACAGTATAATTGCAGTGTTTCAATTCAATATTTCGATGCTGCAGGATTTTGGGACGTAAATGTAACAATAAAAACAAATGCAGGCAGCTTGTACGTAAATGATACAACCCAGATAACTCTAAATTCGCTGGATGCTGTTGTGATAAATGATACCAGTATTGGATTTGGCAGTTTAGCAGTTGATTCAACTGATAACCTGGGGGATGTAGTAAAAATTATTAATCAAGGTAACAGTATTTATGCTCAGATAAATATAACAGGCTTTGATCTCAACGGAGACGATGTGGCAACAGAAGTTATATCTGCAAATAATTTCGAAGCAGTTACAAGCACAGCTCCTAACACGGGAACTAGTTTGACAAATTCAACATCAGTTGAAGTATCTGGTGCAGCACTTGTAAAAGGAGCATCTGCAAACGAAGAGTTGTATTTCTACGTGGATGTCCCATCAGGGTTACTCGCCCAGCAATACACATCGATAGCCGATTGGATTATCGAAACAAAATGAGACAACTACTCATTTTTTTTTCCTTATTCTTCTTAATCTTGCCTATGGTTTTAGGTGGGTTTTCCTCTCCCTATCTTGAAAACGACCAGTTAAAAATAAAAAAAGGAGAAGTAAAGGATTATACAATTGTGCTTCAAAACCCTTCAGATGAGGGAATCATATTCATCCTAGAATTTCAGCAAGGAAATGGACTGATAGTTTCCAAATTAGAAGATGCCTATACAGCCGAACCAAATACCTTTGATAATGAGGTAACTGTTGAATTTAAGCTTCCGAAAAATCCCGGAAAAAGCTATCCTGTTGCTTACTCTGTACTAACAAAGAAAAAGGTTCAGGAACAGTCAATGATCGTTATGGGCAATAAAATATCCAAACAATTTACAATAGTGTTGGACGAAGAACAGCCTGAAATTAAAAGCATAAACACCAAAGGCATAATAATCTCCCTTGCAATACCTCTGCTTGGAATATTAGCTTATTTAATATTTATTAAAAAAAGAAAACCATGAATGCTAAACCAATATTATTCTTTTTTGCAGTAATAATTAGCTTGGTTTCTGTTTATGCATCCAGTAATAGTATTTCTGCCAGTTTAGTAATAGCCGATGATGATGCAGTTAATACGGGCGGTTCATCAGGAGGAGGATCTTCCGGTGGCGTCTCAATCACAACAGAAAATCAGGATGACAAATCCTATAGCATAACAATTGACAACACAAAAACACAATTCACACAAGTTCAAATATTTTTGGAAGAGCAGGTCGAAGGTTACAAAGTCAGTTTCGCTAAAGTTGATAAACCCAAAATCTTAGAAGGTTTAGTAACCGGCCCGGTATATCAATATATTAAAGTAGATAGTACAATAGATTCTGCCAAAATAAAAAAGGTGGAAATCCGGTTCTCTGTAGAAAAGAGTTGGTTAACGGCTAATAGCGCATCACCGGATAGCATAGTGTTGCACAGATGTAGTGACACTGGTAGCTGTTCAAAACTTCCAGTAAACATCCTAACAGAAGATAAAGATTATTTCTACTTCAAAGCACTATCTCCAGGGTTTAGCTACTTTGTTATTTCTATAGAACCAATATATGCAGTAAAAACAAAAGATGGCAAAAACACAACTATTGAGCTGATTGCAAATAACATCTCATCAAAACAAGATAAGGGTTTAATTGGAATCACCGGCGCCGCAATATCAACTTCACAGTTAAATAATTCATATGTTTCAGCATTGGTTCTGCTGTTAATCTTTGTGCTATCATACCTAATATATAGAAGGCTAAAAAAATGAATCTCCGAATAATACTATTTGTCCTGATTTTAGTATTAATTCCGATATCAACCAAAGCCGATCTAAACACAACGTATCTTAACGAATATAATATACTTTTTGAATTAAAAAATAATCTTGCCAAAGTAAGAATCGAGTTTGAAATAAACTGTACCGACGGAGCTGATTTTGGATTGACAATACCAAAAAAAGCAGATAATATCTCACTTTTTGTTGATGGAAAACTTAAAAAAAAGGTTATTCTGCAAAAAAAAGACACAAACATTTTGCTTATACCTTTGACAAATGAATCAAAAAGTGTTGCTATCACCTATGAGTTTTCAGGGGTAATGGATAAACTTAGTATTGATTATTTTTTAGGAAGTGTTGTTGTACCATTTGATACACAAGAGTTTTCTATAAAAATTAAATTGCCGACAGGAGCAATACTTTCAAAATCTATTCAGGAGGAAGGTGCAATAGATCCAAAACCAAGTTCAGTTGAAACCGATGGACAATGCATATCAATTATTTGGCGCTATGAAGATGTTATTAGGGGATTTAAGCTGACAAGCTTAACACAATATAAACCAGTAAAGGGTAAAAGTTACATAAACCCCGCTTTATTCGCGCTGTCTATTATAATATTAATAATCCTTACAATCAAATATTACCCAAAAAATGATGTCGAAATACATCTTAAAGAAAATGAAAAAATTATTGTGAGAGCTTTAAAGATGAAAGGGGGGAGAACATCACAATCAACACTCCAAATAGTGACTGATTTTCCAAAATCAACCCTCTGTGACCTCCTTATGGAATTAGAGGAACGAAAAATCATCTATAAGCAAAAAAAAGGGAAAAAAAATATAATCATCTTAAAAAAAGATGTCCCGAACAATCTGGACTAATTTTAAAACAATATAGACCCTTTCTAACAAATCTAAGCAACTGTCCGGTAAGTAAAAAATATCTACATAAGCATTTTCTATATTACCATTTAAAAATTTAGAAAAATTATGGAGGAGATAAAAAATGAAAATAATTACTGTTGGGATAATATTAATATGTTTGTTAACAAGCACAACCCTTGCTCAGGTTCTTACGGTAAATTTCAACGAACAGACGCTAAGCAGTTATGGTGGAAGTGGTCAGGATATAAATAAAAATCAATACCAGGTTCTTGATAATGGCTCTACACTGAGAATGTGGGGCAATAACTGGAAAGCAATTAATTTGCCAATTTCCTTAACTTCAAATGCTATTCTATCCTTCTATTTCAAAAGCTTAGGTCAACAAGCAGAAATTAATGGAATAGGGATGGATAAAGATCTTGGATTAAGCCCTGAATATCATTTTAAATTATACGGTACTCAAAACTGGGGAATTCGTAATTATGATAATTATGCAGGAAAT
This sequence comes from Nanobdellota archaeon, assembly GCA_043818675.1. Classification (GTDB taxonomy): domain Archaea; phylum Nanobdellota; class Nanobdellia; order Woesearchaeales; family DATDXC01; genus JBDRFR01. The sequence continues at coordinate 1,280 of JBDRFR010000082.1, read as the reverse complement.
GACTGGAAATATTATGAGATACCATTGCATAATTATTTATCCGGTGATTTTAATTATTTAACTTTTTCTAATGATGCAGATGCAGGGCAAGCTACAGATGTTTATTTCAAAGATGTCATAATTAATTTTGATTGTAGTGAAGGATATTTCTGTAAAGATGATCATATCTTAGGATATAGGAAAACAGATTGCAGCTGGATTAATGAAACTAGCTGCAATTTTGGTTGTTTTGACAACAGCTGTATCTCTACACCTTCAGTTGACAGGTCTGGAATAATAGACCTTACTGGTTATAGCATACAAAGTTACGGTGGCTCATCTCAAGATATAAATAATAATCAATACGAGATATTAGACAGCGGTTCTACAATACGTATGTGGGGTAACAACTGGAAAGCTATACCTCTTTCCGCTAACATCGATCCAAATTCAATACTTTCTTTTTATTTCAGAAGTATTGGGCAGGAAGGCGAGATTAATGGGATGGGATTCGATAAGGATTTGGGACTATCAGCAAATTATCTTTTTCAATTGTATGGTACTCAGAACTGGGGACTTTTGAATTATAATAATTATAATGGAAACGAATGGAAATACTATGAAATACCAGTAGGTGATTTCTTATCCGGCACATTTAATTATATGATGTTTGCAAACGATGCAGATGCTAACCAAAAGACTAACGTGTATTATAGTTTTATTAGGGTAGGACCTAAGCAAATATGTACAGATTCTGATCAAGATGGTTTTTCAGCAGAAGGGGGAGAATGCGGATTGATAGACTGTGACGACATCAGTGATCAAACATATCCTGGGGCTGATGATTCAGACTGTAATGGAGTAGATAACAACTGTAATGGTATCCTTGATGATGGTTTTATTATAATACCCACTACATGCGGTGCAGGTGTATGTGATTCTGTGGGAGAATTGTTCTGCGTTAATGGCTCTCAAGTTGATACGTGCACAGCAGGATCACCAACTGGCGATGATTCAGATTGTGATGGTGTTGATGATAATTGTGATGGACAGATAGATGAAAATTATATTGAAACCATAACAAGCTGTGGTGTCGGCGTATGTGCATCAGTAGGAACATTTCAATGCTTAGATGGCTCCGAAGTTGACACCTGTTCAGCTGGTGTAGAAACAGGGATAGACGATAATTGCAACGGCATTGACGAAGATTGCGATGGGATTGCTGACGACGACTTTGGCTACAGCCAGACATCCTGCGGTGTTGGCGTATGTGCATCAGTTGGAGACCTATTCTGTGTAAA
>JBDRFR010000081.1:0-10517 GCA_043818675.1 Nanobdellota archaeon | reverse complement strand
TTCAGAGAGTTTTATTTCTTGTTGCATTTTGTTTCACAACAATGCTTAGGGGATTAATACTTAATGTATTTTTCCCCTAATTTCTTAGAAGTCTTTATCGTCGAGAAGATTTTAGGCTATTTTTCAATCGGATTTACTGTTCTTTTTTAGAAATCCAGAAATGTATTTAATGGTCAGTTAAGTGGTTTTTTCTAATTTTATGATTTTTATTTGAATATATATCAAGTAGTTATATTTTATTTTGATGAAGAATACATGTTAGAATGCTAACTAGAAATCATTTTATCGTATGTGAAGCTCTAAAACATCTTTGTCATGCAAAACTTTGTCAAGCTTTCTGATGACCTGAGCGTCAAATTTGGCGGATTCGCCCCAGATACGTGCGTACTTAAACTTGTTAACAAAATCTTTGTGAAGTTTGCTGCAAACATCATTAATTGTGCAGTTTCTAAACATTATTAATGGCTCTTCCATATCAGGCTTTTTGTTGATTTCTTTGAGAAAAATCCTGATAAAACCCATCTTCTGATAAATTTGTTCTTTCAATTCATCAAGCCCTATATTTTTTTCAGCAGATATTACAGAATCAGGCTTTATATCTTCAACCAATCTGCTTAATTTTGGCTGATCCACTAAATCCATCTTTGTAATAACTGTTAATGCGTTGGTGTAAACTGTATCGCCGTTAATAATGTCAATAAGCTGGTCAGCGTCAATGTCAGACCTTATCAATATATCAGCATTGTTCAGCTTCATCTCACGCGCTATGTCAATAATGGTCTTCTTGTCAAGTTTTGTAAGCTTTACTGTTGTGCCAACGCCAAGGCCGCCCCTCTCTTTTTTTGTTATTTTAACGTCAGGCTTTACTGTATTGATACGAATGCCTGTTTCGTAAATTTCCCTTAATATTGCCGGGTAATGCTGAGGGTATAGGGCATCAATCAACACTAAGATTAATTCAGCAGTCCTTAGCATCCCAAGAACCTCTTTGCCACGGCCGCGGCCTGCTGCTGCGCCTGATACAATCCCAGGCACGTCGATTATCTGAATATTTGCGTGCTTATATTTTAACACGCCCGGAACAGCGCTTAATGTGGTAAAGGAATATTGGGCAATGTCAGATTTGGCGCTTGTCAGCTTATTTAACAATGTGGACTTTCCAACTGAAGGAAATCCCAGAAGGACAACTGTGCCGTCACCTGTTTTTCTAACAGAAAAACGATCGTCGCCTTTACCTTTACCAGCCCCTGCCCTTTGGACGGCCCTTTCTTTTAGCATAGCCAGTTTTGCCTTTAACAGACCAACTGCGTGCTGAGTCCGCTTGTTATATTTAGTGTTGCTAATCTCCTCTTCTAAATTGCCAATTTTTTCGCCAGCGCTGAGTTTTTTCCGCTCGGTCCGCTGCACTTCCTTTTTCTTGCCAATTTTTACTGATTCTTTGCCGACCATAGAAAATAACAATAATGCTAAATTTATAAACATGTCGAAAATTATAAACTAATGCTGTCCAATAAATTGCCTAGTTGTTTACCTTGCGGAGTATCAGGATTAACGTACTTCTGAAAAATTGATTTGGCGACTAAAAGAAGCTCGGCCTGCCCTCTTGATGGATCAAACCCGTAATTTTCCCGTGGCACATCACCACGGATTGCGTTAATATAACCGTTAATTGCAGAATATGCAACACATTCCAGCCGGTCATCCAGATAACCAAACTTTTTTGCCTTTTGTTTAATAGAGCTGAAAATCTCACAGTCATCAATAATAGCAACCAGTTCATCTTCTGTAGCATGGTTTACTGTCCTAAGCAAATCTTCATAGATAATAGCACCTAGAGCATTGTGAAGCTCAGTTTCAAGATTTATCCAAGGCAATAGACGCATAGTGTAATTGGCCAAATTTACTGTATCCACATAACGACCGCTTGGCATTAGCACTGTATAAGCGGCCATGAAAGCGTTTGTCACTTCGGCTAGATTGTCCAGGGTATTTTCAAGATGCCGGAACTTATTTACGGTATTATAGGCAACCAACAGAGACTTGTCCGGTTCGCGTATTCTGAAAAAAAAAATGATCAGGTACTGTACCGTCTGCAAAAACTTCTTGTTGTCCGTTTTCGCCGTTGAAACCCAAAATTGTCATAAGGATCAATGATGTTTTCAGCCTATTAATAAATATTATGCAGGATAATCAACTCAGGGCTGTTTTGAAAATCCTAAACAACAAACCAAAGAGTGATACACAGATATTTTTCAAAAATAAAATAAATAAATCATTATTAAAATATTAATTTCATTTATGACTATTTTATTCTAATTATGGAAAGATTTAAATAAGCAGAAAAAAAGGGATAATAATATGGAAAAAAGCGCGCTAGCCGGCATAATTGATGTGAAAATTGAAAAGATACTAAGGATGTTTTTTAACAATAAAGAACAATTATTCCATATCAACAAAATATCAAAAGATACAAAAGTGCCAGTAGCGACAACGTTTAGGATCATAAAAAAACTTGTGAAGCTGGACCTGATATCATATATTACAATAGGCAAGTTTAAAGTGTATAAACTGAATTTGAACAGCAAGTCAAGATTGCTATTAAAATTGTTGAAATGAAATTTGGAAAAAAAGAGGTGATAATAGGAATTTTTATCGTCCTATTAGCAGCGCTCATATCAATTCTTACATTCAAACTCCTGTATAACATCGCTCCGGAAATTAGTTATATTGCATTTGTGCCGCAGACAGTGTACACAGACTATCATCTAAAAGGGGATATAAAGTTTACAGATGAAGACGATGCAGGACTTGAAACATTTTTCAGATGGTACAAAAACGGCCAAATAATATTCCAAGAAAAAATACCCAATTCTGTGAAAGCCGCTGAAAGTATCCTAAGATCAGGTAATTATTCGAAAAATGACATGATTGCCTTTGAAGCCTATGTTTCAGACGGAAGAAAAGAATCAAAACATGAAAAAATAGAGGTTAAAATATCCAATGCGCCGCCTGAACAGCCGGTAATAATAGGCCCGGGACCTGAAAGTGACGAAGATGTAGTGTTTGAATGGAAATCTTTTGATATAGATGAAGATAATATTGAGTATAAACTTATCATCAATGATAAACTACAGACAACAAACGAAGATAAGATATCAGTAAAACTTGAAAAAGGCAAGTATTCCTGGAGAATAACAGCTTCAGACGGAATAGATGAAACTGTGTCACCTGTCTATAATTTAACTGTTGGAAAACCTGAAAAAACCATAAAAAAAGGACCAAATAAACCGCCAAAGCTTATTAGAAAGATTGAAAATCAAAGCTGGGGTGTGTTTGGGTTTAATCTGCACGCGTTTAATCTGAACTCTTATTTTGAAGATGAAGATGAACTTACTTTTAGTACTGAAGGCAGCAGCAATATTACAGTCTTGATCGGCAAATCAGGCAGTGTGAGCTTCTTACATCCAAAAGAATGGCACGGATCAGAATATATAAGATTTATTGCAGACGACGGAATAGCCAAGACTAAAAGCAATATAGTAAAACTTGAAATCGGCAAAGGAGAGGTTTCTGAAGAATCAATATGCCCTGGACCGTGCTGCGGCATAAGCTGCGGAAAAACTTCAAGGATTTGTGAAGATGGCACGCATGTTAGCTGTGTGATGGGATGTATCAGCGGCCAATGTGTCCCATGCGCGCCGGTCTGCGGAGAGATTGATGAACCTCCGGCGATAAACCTGTACGGGCTTTCCTCAGGGATGATCTACGATGAAATACCCTGTATTAACATGACCGGCCAAAAAAGCAAGGCACTGGTCAGCTTAAAGGATAAGGATTTTCTAAATATTCCGGAAGGGTATTCTATTATTAGCGGACCGTTTAGCCTGGAATGCGCAGGACCTGTGGATATGACAATCAATATTCCTGCAAATTATGAAGATATAAAGGCCTTAAGGTGTGAAAAAAATAATTGCTACCCTACAATATTACAAAAAGTGTCAGAATTAAAATGCGGAGAGGACATAGTACAAAGACAGACCAAAAAAGAAGCGTTCTTTACGCCTGAACTAAAACAGATTAAAGAAAGAAAGCTTATTCTTAATGAGAAATCGCTTTATAACGAAGAGGGATTGAGGGTTGAGTTTTCCGGTGACGGTGAAATTAATATTCGAACACCCATACTGCCGGTCAAAGAGGCTATCAATCCAAGCCTGAAAATCCTTAGCACACCAATAATTCTGGACATTATAAAAGGCAGTAATATCAATGTCAAGATTACACTGCCATACATTAACTCGGAAAGAATCCTTGAAGATAGTATCTCAATATACATCAAAAAGGATGATGAATGGAATCGCCTGAAAGGGGAACAGAATAAAAATGATAAGACCATAACAGCAGAGATTGAGAATATTGGATCGTACGGAAAAGAGGTTATGATCAGCTTAATGGGTGTTATGTGCAATGATTGCTTTAAAACAGAATTCATCAAAGAATATACACCTGTACAAAAAAGCACAAACATGATTGTAATGGTGCATGGGCTTGCAAGTGAACCCATAACTTTCAAGGAAATCATCGATGATGTGAGACTGACAAACCAACCGTACCATATGTACAATCTGGACTATTCGTCCTACCTGCCGATCGTAAGCACTGCAAAAGACCTTAGAGATTTTATTGAACTGGAATCTAAACAGTTTGACAGGATATATATTATTGCGCACAGCCTGGGCGGACTTGTGGCTCAGCAGGCATTATATACAAGCTATCTAGAAAATCAAAAAGACAGCTCTAATTATACCTTCATAAGAAAAGTCAGAAAAGTTATACTTGCGTCTGTGCCTAACGAAGGATCACCTGCTGCAAAACTGTACAATGAGCTGTTTGATTATTATGTAAACCAGGACTCGCCGTACGCGTTGTTTGAGATGAACAGCGCCATAATTAATGACCTGACTAACGGATTAATTGTGCCAAGGGTTCCCTACATTTCGTATTATGCGATTGCAGGAACTGTAACATACCCGTTCTTTGATAGATTAGCGGCAGTGGTAGGAGATCTTCATAACGGAGAAAAAAATGACGGGATAGTGAGTGTTACAAGTGCGCAGCACGTGGGACATGGATATCTTAACAAATATTGCGAAAATTACTGGGAGTTTAATGTAACACACATGAATACTATAGATGATGAACGGGCAAGGAAGGTCATCCTAAGCATTATTTCAGAAGATGAAGTAAAAAATAATGAATTGCCAACCATGGGAAATAATAAGTATTTTGAATTGGCTGTGCCTGATTGTACGCCAGAGGATTCATTCATAATTATCGGTAAACCAATAAAGATGAAATTAACCTATCAGATAACATGCGGATTCTGCGGAGACGGGTGCTGTTCAAAAAATGAGAATATCATCAGTTGTCCAAGAGACTGCATAATCAATAAAAAAATTATCACATCATCATTATATGCAGCAATAGCAATAATAGTCGGAATACTTATTACCCTGTTCATTTTAAAACTTGGAAAAAAGAGGCTTGATAAAAATGCCACTGAAAAACTTAAAAACTATATTACACAAAATTATGCAACTAATATTAAGGAAGGATATACAATCTTGGAAGTAAAAGATATGCTTGCAGAAAATGGATGGAACCCGGAAATTATTGACAGCGCGATGCTAAAGATTACGCAAAGCTTCAAAAATAAGATTATAACACTTTCCAGAAGAATGCAAGAACTGCAAAATATCTACACATATACAAACCTTGTAGATTTCTTAACAAAAGAAGGCTGGAACGCTGACCTAATAAAAGAAGTCGCAAGAGGGGAAAGAATCAAAATTAGATTTCTTAATAAAAAGAAAACAAACAGCAAATTTTTGGGCTTTTCTAACTAATAATACGATATCTGGTATTTACAAGCACCCACTCCAGAAATAAAATGGATAAAGCTATTATTATTAACAGAATGGACATGTTAAAAGGCAGTTCGTTTTCTTTAATGTTTGCAATCTCTGTATAAGCTGTGTTTAATTCATCAATGTCCCGTGCGCGATAATATTTGGCGTTTGTGTCTGCTGCAACTTTTTTTAAGGTTCGTTCGTCCAAAGTGGAAATCAGCTCTTCTGCGCCAAACGAGCCGCCTTCTTCTGTGCCAACGCCAATAGTGTAAACTCGGATATTGTTTACGTTAACGTAAGTTATAGCTTCTTCAATAGGTATACCTACATTGCTCCTGCCGTCGGTCAATAAGATTATAATTTTGGATTTATCGCTTGATAGAAGCAGGTTTGAGGAAGAGACCAATGCTCCGCCTAAATCTGTCCCGCCGATATTTTTAATGCCAAGAGAATTTATTTTTTTCTTAACTTCTACGGTATCCTGGGTGATTTTCTGATCCACAAATGATGTGCCAGCAAAAGATACTATGCCAACACCAACACTTTTCGAAAGTTTGTCAACAAATAAGGCTGCGGATGTTTTTGCAGCGCCAAGCCTGTTTGGGATCATGTCAGCTGCTAACATTGAAGAGGAAGCATCAATTGCCAACACAAAATCAAAATCACTGGTACTACCGGTATACCATAAAACAGGACCGGTAAGAGACATAATGACAAAAAGTAAAGTTAATACCCGCAATAATAAAATAAAGAAATTCTTGTTCATCGCAAGGCCACCATACGGCTTTGCAAGACGGTATTCTTCGGATACCCTGGCGATTGCTTCAAAATTTGAAAATTTTAAGGCAGCGCCCTTGCTGTGCCGCAATGTGAATAAATGGGTTATCACTAGAAAAGGGATAGATACCAAAAACCAGAAATATGACGGATTGCTAAATATTAATTTCATCTATACACCCAGCCGTTTTTTACGCTCTTGAAAAAATCTTATCAAGTAGCCTGCAAACTGCTTGTCAGTAACCAACTTGACAAAGTCGCAGTGAGAATTCAAAAATGCTTCCCTGATCGCATTTTCCTGCAGCCTTGTATATTGAGAATATTCTTTTTTAATTTTGTTTGGGACTATCAATAATTGATTATCCGAATAAGGATCAGATACCAATACAGGATGATTATTATCAGGAAGGTCGCGGTCAGCCGGGTCTCTTATCATAACTGCTATGATATCAAGTTTGCTTGATGCTATCTTAAGATATTTTAGCCAGTCGCCGTCTAAACCTATAAAGTCGGATACAATTATCACAACTGCCCGCTTCTTAATATAGGTTGTCAGAAATTTTAAAGCGCTTTCAAAATCAAAGTTTCCTCCGTAAAAATAAGGATTGCTAAGGTTTTTTGACAGCATATAAAATTGGTGCATGTGCTTTGACGGCGGCACTTTTGCTACAATGCGGTCGCTAAATAAAGCCAACCCTGCAGTATCGCCAGACTTTAAAATTACATAAGATAAAGAAGCTACAACTTCTGCTGCATATTCACTTTTTAATTTGCTTGTGGTCCCGTAGACCATGCTTGAACTGATATCCACAAGGAAAAAAATCTCCAGATTGCGCTCTTCAATGTACTGCTTAACCAAAAGCTCTCCGGCCCGCAAAGAGGCTTTCCAGTCAATGTCTTTTGAGTCTTCGTCGCGATTATATTTTTTATAAGAGTCAAATTCAAGGCCCCTGCCGCGAAAGACACTTTTATAGCCACCTATTATATTAGAAGTTACAGCCTCTTTTGTTACAATGTCTAACTTGTTAACTATTTTATCAATGTCTATTTTTAATTTTTCCATTGTTATGGGACTTTAACCTTAGAAAGAATCTCGTCAATAATTTTATCAGAGGTTATGCCTTCTGACTGGCCTTCGTAACTAACCCGAATCCTGTGCCTTAATACATGATGAGCGACTTTTTTTATATGGTCGGGGGTTACAAAATAGCTGCTTTGAAGAAGCGCTTCTGCCTTTGACGCTATAAATAACCCAATCGACGCTCTGGGAGAGCCGCCCAACTGAACGTATTTTCCTAGGTTAATATCATACTTTGAAGGCTTTCTTGTTGCTTCAACAATAGAAACAATATACTTTTCAATCTCGGGCTTGATATATATCATTTTTGTAAGCTTTTGCATTTCAATAATTTTTGAAGGACTTAAAACAGGCTGCAGGTCATAATCATGAAAACTGTTCAAAGTGATATTTTTATTAAGAATCCTTTCCTCTTCTTCGGGCTCTGGATAGTCGATAAGCAGCTTTAACAAGAACCTGTCGGTCTGCGCCTCTGGCAAAGGGTAAGTTCCTGACTCTTCAATGGGATTTTGAGTGGCCATCACAAAAAACGGCTCTTCCAACTTAAAAGTCTGCTTGCCGATCGTAACCTGGTGCTCCTGCATCGCTTCTAACAACGCTGACTGAGTTTTTGGCGGGGCCCTGTTTATTTCATCAGCCAAAACAAAATTTGCAAAGATGGGCCCTTTAATAATATAAAGCCCACCGCGCTTCTCATCATAAGCAGTAACACCGGTAATTTCAGCAGGCAATAGATCAACAGTGAACTGTATTCTTCCGTACTTACAGCCTGTTGCTGCTGCAAGTGATTTTACAATCAAAGTTTTTGCTGTTCCGGGCACGCCTTCAACCAAAACATGCGCGTTTGCAAGCAAACCATGCAATAAACCGTTTACAACCTTGCCTTGACCAACAACGGTTTTTGATAATTCCTTCCTAAAAATATCCAGATCACTGCCAAAAATCTTAACATTTTTTTTTAAGGCGCCTATATCAACTTTTTCCATAGAAGGATAATAAGCCTTTTTATATAAATATGTTTCGTAAATAGAGTTAATACTTAAAAGTAGTCCTAAGGTTTTTTATAGTGAAATTGGATTTAGATTAATATGGCTGCATGGAAAGTACTGATCCCAATACTGTTTGTAATTCTTATCCCGATTGTTTCTGCTCTAAGTCTTGCAAATATGCCGCTTCTTTTGATAGCTCCAATGATTATAATGGCACTATTTGTCATAATATTTGTAATAATGATAATTAAAGATAAAATGGCAATGAAAAGCCTTGCTATACCTACATTTGATAATATAGGCAAAACCAAAGAAGATAAAAAAATTGAGCCTGAGATAGAAAAAAAGACAACTGACTATTACCTTAACATCAGAGAACTGGAAACAAAAATCGATAGACAAAAAACTGAAGAAACCTATAAAAGCCTTATGAAAATAATAAGGAAGTTTTTTACTGATTATTTGAATATTAATTATGAGTTTACGTATGAAGAGCTGGAAAAAGAGCTTAAAAACAAAAAGAAAAAGGTTGTGTTTTTTGCAGATAAATTATCTAAGATTGAGTACGGACCACACCCAATATCAAGAAAAACCCTCATAAAAATTATGACCGAGTTTAAACACATGATAAAAACCGCACAAAATCAGACAATTGCCAATAAAAATTATACAAATGAAGAAAAGAAAATTAAGGGGTTGATCAAAAAAGGTAAAAAGATTGCCCATAAAAATCCAAAAGAAGCAGCCAATATCTATGATGAGATCTATACACAATATTACCAATTTCCAGCCGCTGTAAAAAGAAAATACCAAGAACCTGTTAAAGAATTATATAAACTAATGTTTAACTGACTTTTTTTTAGCTTTATCATATGTTGTCCAGATAGTCTTATAATTTCTTCCAAGAAGCTTGCCTATTAAACCATAAGATAGGCCTAATTCATCATGAAGGTATAGAGTGATTGATTCAAGCATGCCAATTTTTTGAGTGAAAATGGAAATGGGTATTTTAATCTCTTTAGTTTCTGACAAATCGCGAATTTCGCTATCAGAAAGGTTAAGTTTCTTTTTTAAATTTAATAATAAAAGATCAACATTAATTCCAGGTGCGGTCATCTCGAACCACCCCTAATAAGCTCGGTTATTTCAGCCTGGGCAAGCCTGATTTTTTCGTAATAAGCTTTCTTTTGAGAAAAAGGAATCGAGGTTTTGTTAATCTTGGTGTATATGTTCAGTAATTGCTGATATTTAGATTTGGAAGACCCAATATTAAGCTCACCAAGGTCAAACCTTAATTTGTCAAGCAGACTGTCAAATTCCCTGCCTAACTGGTATGTCCCAACATGGATAGAAGATACTTTGTGTTTTTTGTTATAATAGTAAAACAATGAAATCATCAGAATAATCAGCGCAACAATTTCAATTGCGAATATTACCAGGTTTGCAGCTTTTTGCTCAGGAGCTAATGACTCAACCTCTTGCGCTTCATCATATTCCTCATCACCAGTGGAAGAAATGGCGTCACGGCATGCCTGCACTGCGCCATTAATAATAGCCATTGCCTTGTCAAACTCATAATTATCAAGAGCTGTTTCTGACTGGCTCAAAAACTCGTCAAATTCCAGACATTCTGGGTTTTCTTTGAACAGGTCTTTTGCAAAGCTTAATTCTTTTAAGACCTGGGTACGGTTCTTGGCGTAACGATCGATAATGTCCAGATAGGTTTTAGTTTCTACCTCAAACAACGGATCAGTTACCTCTGCCCGA
>JBDRFR010000080.1:0-3238 GCA_043818675.1 Nanobdellota archaeon | reverse complement strand
ACGTTTCAGGAGGAAAGATACCAACTGTATCTTGAGCAAATGCAAAAGCAAAATCCATTATTATCGAAGCAGATTAAATATCATGGGTGGGTAGAGAACCCTGCTGAATGGTTACAGGATAAAAGCCATATCATTTGTACCTCTGTTTTGGAAAGTCAGGGCAAGGGCATTATGGAAGCCATGTCAATGGGGTTAAAGCCAGTTATCCATGATTTTGTAGGTGCAAGTAGTATCTATCCTGGAAAATATCTATGGAGAACATCATCTGAATTTTGCGAAATGGTTTTATCAGATAAATATATACCATCAGAGTATAGACAATATATAATAGATAACTACTCGACCGAAGATAAAATAGAACAGATAGAATCAGTCATATCGCAACATGATACAGCAGCGCCGGTTTTTATGGCAGATGATCTTGTGAAGCCAAGTACTTTATCAGTTATAATGATAATGCGGGATGAGGAGAAGCATATTGGCAGATGTCTTGAGTCAGTTAAGGACATTGCAGATGAAATTGTGATCGTAGATACAGGGTCTATTGATAGAAGCATTGAGATAGCTGAAAGTTTTGGAGCTAAGATATACAATCATCCCTGGCAGGACAACTTCTCACTGCATAGGAATCAATCAGTTGGTTATGCTTCTGGAGACTGGTTGTTGCAGATAGACGCTGATGAAGAATTAATTGGAGATAAAGAAGGATTGAAGAAGACTCTTGCAAGAATAAGTTCTGGCTATAATACGGTGTCGGTTAATCTTAGAGACGTTTGCCAAGAATCCGGAGCTCAGTTCAATGCTTCAAGAATATTTAGAAATGGCAAGATCAAATATCGAAGAGCAGTCCATAACATGGCGATATGCGAAGGAGCCGAAAAGTTAGGTTCTGTTTTGTTCAATGACGTTACCATAGTTCATCATGGTTCACATTATCAAATAACAAAAAAAGAGTCAGAAAAGAAAACAGCCAGGACAGGCGCATTACTTCTAAAAGCATTAGAAGATGATCCGGAAGACTATGAATTGCTTTTTTATCTCATGCAATTTTATGGAACAATTGAAGATTATGCTTTGGCAATAGATTATGGTGAACAATACCTGACAAAAAAGAGAATATGCAAAGGCTTTAATGACTCTGTATATTACACAATGGCAAGGCTTTACATCAAGAATAAACTGTATCAGAAGTCATACGATTTATTAATGCAAGCACACATACTAATGCCGGACGATATTGACGTTGCCTTCGTGACAGCAGAGCTTGGAGCTTTAACAGGTAATGGCCAGTTATTGTTACAAGGCGCACGTAACTATGTTAAACAATACAATAATTTCACAAAGTATCCAGAAGCAAAGGGCAGCAGGTTTATATTTTCTTTAAAACCTGACAGTTTATTTTTTGTCTTAAAACACATGACTTCATATTTACTTACCGATGGAGTTAATTGTTTGGCAAATCTAAAGGATGCAATTGCTTTGTTGCCTGCGGAGCATAGAGTTAAAGCAGTTGACGAAGTAAAAGCAATATTAGAACCGATTGGAGTTAATACCGATTAAAAGGAGAAATTAAAATGGCAACAAGTTCAAAGGGGAAAATAAGTATTGAAACAGGTAGGACATTGACTGCCTATGCTGAAGCAACAGATGGAGGAGACCATATTGTTTTTAACGTAGGGACTGTTTGGAGTGGATATTCAGATAGTGGAACAGACTATTCTCCTTCTGTTAGACCGGATGGGATGGTGTCTGGGCGGAATGTTTTGTCTCCTCATGCAACTAATGACACAATAACTGTTGCAGCATTCACAGCTTATTCCAAGGGTGTTGAGCATACTATAACTGCTACAAGTGATACTTTTACCAGGGGTACAGGGCCAGGGAAGGCAAAAATTATATCGGTAGTTATGGATTCAACTGGAACAATCGCTGTAGTTCCTGGAGCAGAGGGGGCGGGAGCAACATTTAGTGAAACACGTGATGCCGCAGGCGGGCCTCCGTATATACCAGTTTCAAACGTAGAAATAGGCCAGATCAGAACTACTGTATCAACAGCGCAGGCTGTAACAGCGGCTGAAATATTTCAGGTAGTTGGAACTCATGCTCAGAGATTTGACTATCCTACATGGGATAAATCTAACATTGGGAAAGGAATTTTGGCAGTTACGGCTGCGGAAAAGAACTCTCATATTAAGCTTACTTCAGCATTACCTGCTATTCATACAGGTGGGACATATAAGGGCGTTTGGATTCAGTATTACACCCCAATATTTAGTGAACTTGCTAAAACAATGGATTTCAAGCCATGTGAGAACTCGCCATCTGTAACATCAACACAATTTTATAATGGTACAATTGCAGCGGCATCAAGATCACTTGGGACTGGCGGATTTACTGCAATTATGACAGATAATATTTCAGATGCGCTTCTTAACGAACAGGATAAGGTTATTACTGTAAAATTCTGGCCTGACAGGAATAAATCTCCTTATGTCTTGACACAGGGCGAGATCGGCATTGCCAGGACATATCCTGTTGCAGATCAAAATCAGGCAACTGTGACCATCGCGGCTGAGGATGTAAGCGTATCATTTTTAAGTTAGAAAAGAGGAGTTATGGCATTTAATATAGATAAATTTGATCAAGCACAATTCACAGACAGAATAGTTGATGTTAAAGTTCCTGAACTTAAAAGCTTTTTCGATGATGGAGAAGATACTGTTTGGAAAGTCCGTGGATTAACAGGGCATGAACTGGCCAAGGTCAATGAAGCAGTAAAAATGAATAAGGACGTTGCGTCTATCTTGACAGGAATAACATCAGAGCTTAATAGCGATAAGATAGACGCAATAAAAGAAACACTTGGACTTAGCACTAACTCTCCTGATGATCTTGTTCGGCGCATAGCTACAGTACGAGCTGGCTCTGTTTCACCAGTTGTTTCACAAGATATATGTGTAAAGTTAGCGGATTCATTTCCTACGACATTTTATCTGCTCACGAATAAGATATTTGAGTTGACCGGTGAGGGCAAAATGCTGGGGGAATCGAAAGCCTCTGGGGAAATAGTGACGTGAGGAATTCACTGTCATTGTGTTATGAAAAGAAAAAGTTTCTCTATGAGGCACGTCCTGATCTGTTTCCACAGGGATTTGTTACACAGGTTGAAATGAGTTTGTGGGCAAAGTTTTATGAAGGATTAAACACGAAAAAATAGTTGGCGCGTCTGATAGTTGTT
>JBDRFR010000079.1:0-13636 GCA_043818675.1 Nanobdellota archaeon | reverse complement strand
GATTATAAGAAAATAAATTTAAAAAAACATTCTACAAATCCTGAATGGAATTATACCATTTCTTAAATGTGTTATTTTTTAAGTTGTTATTTATTTTTTATCAAGTTAAATTGGGCACATTATTCTGAAACAATCCCTAAGCCGCTTTATGCAACTAATAACCTTCTTTTAACTTCCAGAATTGTCTTGAAACTATCCGGCCTTCTTTCTTACAAAGCTCTCTAAATTTATCATACAATTCGATTTTACTTTTAAAGTAATATTTTTTGAGGTCATATTACCGCCACATAAGGTAAATACTTGCACAGACTTATAAATATTGCTAAAAATCTCATCTCTATAATTTAACAAAAAGAGCCTTTGGTTTTACGAACACCCCATTAAAACTTGTTCTTGAAGGCTCTTACGAGCTAGAATGAACAAAGATATCTACTAAATGTTTTTACTACTTTTGCCTCTTGTACAAATACTGGAAGCAGGCACGGCATTCATCCCACAAATATGTGGGAAAAGCAAAGCTTTTCTGAGCACACTCATAAATCTTCGATTTCTGATGAATTTGTGGGTATTCTGCCTAACTTTTTATCAAAAAATTAAGAAAAATTGAGTATTTCTTCGGCTTCTTTTTTATCGTGGTCAATTATTGAAGGGATATCAGTTATCTCAGATGTGTTTTTTGTAAGCGCCACTAAGTCGTTTCTATCAGGCCTGCAGCCTTTTTTTGATATATCAAATTTTCTTGAACCTGCCATTAATTGCCTGAGCCCCTGATCGATTCTCATAAAATATGTAATCACTCCAAGTGCTCCTGAAGGCAGATCATCAAATTTTTCATTTAATATCCCCTTTATTTTTGTTGCGCCGTAAAATATTTCATCTTTATCCCTTCCATACTTATCAATCAGGCTTTGCTCACTTTCTTCGTTGATCCTTCGCCATAATGCTTTGCTTGACATAACAGCTGTTAGCGGCGCCCTTGACATGCCTATCGCTTTTGCAAAAGGCTCTCCAAATGCAAGCCCTTTAAAGATATGGTCTTCCATTGAAAATCCGCCAGCAAAAACAAGGTCTGGTATATGTTTGCCTTCTTTTGAAAGTTTAGATGCGTATTCAAAGGCCTTTTGAAATGTTTCTATTGGTGGGGTTCCCCATTCATTCATCATCCTCCAGGGAGACATACCTGTTCCACCGCCAGCTGCATCAATTGTCAAAACATCCACTTTGTATTTTGAGCAAAAAGCTACAGCTCGCGCAAGATCAGAAAAGCGGTAAGCTCCAGTCTTTAGGAAAATATATTTTGCCCCTGCTTTTCTAAGTTCCAGAACCCTTTCAGCAAATCCTTTTTCTGAGACCATCCCTAATCTTGAATGGCGCTCAAATTCTTTGAATGCTTTTTTTTCAAATGCCTTAATAACTTTCGGATCATTTGGGTCCGGAAGGACAATATATCCTCTTCGCTTAAGCATCTGAGCCTTTTTTAGGTTTCTAATTTTCACTTCACCACCTATATTTTTTGCTCCCTGGCCCCATTTAATCTCTACACCGTCTGCGCCATTTTTAATGGCGTATTCTAAAACGCCAAGTTTATTATCCTCAACATTTTCCTGAACAATAATTGCACCATATCCATCACGCTGCCAGCTTTTGTATGTTTCGATCCGATGCTTAAGAGCAGGCGAACTTTTTACTTTTCCATCTGTAATCTCGGCATCTTCGTCCATGCCTACTACGTTTTCTCCGACTGTCAAAAGCACACCTGATAAGGCGCTGCCTGCCGCAAGCGCTTCCCAATTTTTTTTTGCGACATCTGTTGAACCAAGGCCTGGTATAGTTATCGGAATTCTTAGTTTTATACCCTCTTTTCCGTTTTTTGCGCCCAAAACTGTTTTTATGTTGGCGTTTGGAAAGATTGCTTTGTCTGAGTTTGCTTCGATGCCATTTGCGCCGACGGCAGTTCCCATTATATTAAAATCACCCCAGTCAATAGGATATGATTTTACGCTTGCTGCTGTAACATCACCAAAGGGCTGCGGATAGATCATCTCCGGGCCTCTGATTGCTGATCTGCCTACTTCACAGATTCCGATACAGCTTTCTGAACATGTGCCGCATAATCCGCTGATTGGATTTATGTCATCCTTTGTCCTGTTTGTAGCCCCTACTGCCTGTGATGCGCCTTTTTTGCTGTACATTTTTATCCCTCCAAACTCTTTAATTTTATTAAGGGAAAATTTAATAAAAAAGTTGTGCCAGAATTATGGCTTAATAGGACATAATTTACTTTTCCAAATTAGATTTATGCTGTTTTTAGGCCAGTTAATCTGTTTACCTGACGAGATAAGGGGTTAATATAGTTATCAACCATATTATTCTGCACCATTCTAACCTGAATTTATGTGCTAACTTGGGTTTAATACTCCTATGCTTGCCTTGATATTATTTTCCAAGTTGTAATGGTAGAAAAAGCTAATTCATTTCTGTTTAGAATAAGTATTAAATATAAACGTTGTTTATTCATTGTTATATGGGGAACTTAAATTTAAGTCAAGTTTATTTTTGGAAAAAGGATAGTGTTTATGCTTATCCTTGGCAAAGACAATTTCTAAATATTGATTTTTTAAAGTATGAACAAAAGAGAATAAGGGATGTTGGAAAATGGTATCATGATTTTCAAAAGTCGAAAGTAGGGGACTCTTTAAGTGAGGTCTATTACTATGTTACACCATTAGAATTAGATAGCGAATGGAAAGCGGCAATTGCTTTAAAAGGAAATTACAATTATATTGGTCTTTCGGCATTAAAAAATTGTCTACAATTACAACTATTGGTGTTAATTCCAAAGGATAAAACAGTTCCAAGAGATTATTCTTTGGTTAGAATTTTAAAGTCAAAAAAAGATTTCATACACCACGTAAGAGGGAACGACGTTGTGTATGTAATTATATCTGATGATTTCAAAGAAGAAGATGCAGCTTTAGTATACGTTGATGTACCATTTGAAAAAAGAATAATCTCCAAATTTATCAAAGAAAATTTAGTTAATGATGATTTAATTGCTGATTCATTCCAATCAACAATCTCTAGTTCTCCTTATGTTATAAATAAGAAGGGAGGTATTTCTTTTTCTGCTTTTCTAAAAAATTCTCCTTTTTCTGAAGAATTAATGAATACGCTAAAAATGATGCAACCTATTGAATTTTCAGACATTCAATCCCAAATACCATCAAAGTTAACGGATGGAGCAAATATTATCTCCTCTAAAGGTGTTAGATTTCATGTAGCAGAAAAAAGTATTTTAGGAAATAACTACTATTCTGCCTTTTCTTCTAATGATTATGGTAAATTAAACAATGAATTAATCAAAAGAGATATGTTCAATGGAGAATATTCTATAGCTTGTTCATTAACTCCAAGAGGGGATAAGGCGTCTGAGCTACTAAGAGATGTTATATCCAAATTTGTAAAAACAGAAGTAATGCATCCATATAGTTCTGATGAATTGAAATATTGGGATGTAGATTTACTAAAAATACAAAGAAATATTGATGAGGATTTATGGTTACAGGTAGTAAATCAAAGGCAGTTAAAACCAATAGTGGAAGGAAGTTTAAATGTGAGTACATTACGGCAAAATTTAGTGAAAGAGTGGGAAGCGATATTAGAATCTCTGGGATTAAAGAAAAATATAGGGCATGAAGCAAAAGTATATTCTGCGGCTTCATTTTCCAATATATTACGGGTTGCTCAAAGCATGTCCAGGGATATTCAGAAAAATAGTGTTACAGAATCAATACTTACAAAGTCTTTTAAGTTATTTACTCAAAATGCCGATGGTTTAATCAATAACGATGAAATTCAGAATCATGTTAAAGTTGTAATCCCCGAAAGATTTGAAAGTGCAAAATTTAATGCAATTAGAGCTGAACTTAGTGTTAACTTATTAGATATTAAGGAATTATTTAGTAATGTTAAAAACTATTTTAAAGATATATTTGAACTGCAAGAATTGATAGACAAAAAACTTTTACCGAATGGATATTTATTTGAACCAAAAAGAGGATTTTATAAGTGGATTTAATTTTTTTTCTATTAAACAGCTGATTATTTCTTTAATTTATACGATGAACTATATTTTTACTTGGACCATTTATCCCTAGCTAAAACTCGCATAATGTAAATCCTATCCTTTTTTTTATAATTTTTGGCCTAATTAGGCCAATTATTAAAGAAACTTTTATATAACACTAGGTCAACTATACTCTCAAAGCGATATATAATTGGATATTTATCTAATATATATGGCTTAAAAAGGTCAAAATGGTATATGACACACAAGAGAGATTAATACTCAAAGCACTTGTTAAGGATCCTCGTATGTCTGATAATAAGATAGGAAAGCTTACAAGAGTTCCTATCCGTACTGTCAGCAGAAAAAGAAAAAAGATGGAGCAGAATGGTATGATCTCTTATTATGTTTCTGTAAAGCATAATGGCAATCCTAAAGTCAGGCATTTATATCTGATCAAGTTTAAGATGGGTTATACCAGGCAGAGGCTTATGGAAGAGACTAAAAAAGAGCCTAAAGTCAAGACCATATTCACTGAATTTATCTATAAATCCAACTATGCAGAAATTGACGGGCACACTGCAATATTGATGGTTGTTGAAGGCCAGACTGATAATGAGATATCTGAAAATTTCAATGGAAAAATCCTTCCAGCAATGCTGATAAATCATGGCGATGGCTGTATTGAGGACATATCAACAATTCGATTGAGTGAGACTATAAGGGTATTTCATAATTACCTGCCGTTTATCAATATGAAGAATGGAAAGATTGACCCAAAATGGATGCTGGAATCGATTTATATTGAATGAATGCCACACAAACTTTATAAATAATCTATTGTTTTCTTGCTTTATGGTAGATAAGTATAATCCGCAGCAGATAGAAGAAGAAATATTAAAATTCTGGGAAACAAATAAAATATTGGAAAAAGCTAAAGAGAAAAATAAAAAAGGTAAAAAATTCTATTTTCTTGACGGACCACCTTATACTTCCGGAAGAATCCATCTTGGACAGGCATGGAATAAGTCCATGAAGGATTGCGTTTTGCGGTATAAAAGGATGCAGGGATTTAATGTATGGGACAGAGCTGGCTATGACATGCACGGCCTTCCAACCGCAAATAAGGTTATGGAAAAACTTGGTCTTAAGAATAAAGATGATATTCCAAAACATGGTATTTCCAAGTTTATTAAAGAATGCATAAACCTTTCAACAACTAATATGGAAATGATGAATAAGGATTTCCATAGGCTTGGGATATGGATGGATTTTAAAAATGCATATCAGAGCATAAAGCAATCTTTTATGGAAAGTGAATGGTGGCTTGTAAAAAAGGCATATGAAAACGGACGGCTTTATGAAGGAGAAAAAACAATGCACTGGTGCGCAAGTTGCGCAACAGCGCTTGCAAAGCATGAGCTTGAGTATCAGCAGATAACTGATAATTCTGTCTTTGTTAAATTTGAATTGGCTGACGCAAAAAATGAGTATCTTATCATATGGACCACAACACCTTGGACTCTTGCTTTTAATCTGGCAGTGATGGTTCATCCAGAACTTGATTACGTGAAGATCCAGGTTGGTAGTGAAAGATGGATTGTTGCAAAAGGGCTTGTAGGAATATTTATGGGCTCTGTTGTGAATAAAAAATACGAGGTTATCTCTGAATTTACTGGGACGGAAATGCAAGGATTAAGATATAAACATCCCTGGAGTGAAGAGATTAGCCCGTTTAAAGATATTAAATCAGATAAATTACATTCTGTCATATTGTCATTAGAATATGTTGACCTAAGCGCCGGTACAGGACTTGTACATTGTGCTCCTGGCTGCGGACCGGAGGATTACGAGGTTGGACATAGGGAAGGGCTTCCACCGTTTAATAACATCGATGAGCAAGGCATTTTTCCTGAAGGGATGGGGAAATTTTCAGGGTTTATTGCTAAAATAGATGATAAGAAATTTATCGATGCATTAGGTGATAGTCTAATAGAAAAAACTCCTGTTGAGCATGAATATGCGCATTGCTGGAGATGCCATAAGCCTGTTGTGTTTAAGACAACAAAGCAGTGGTTCTTTAAAGTTGAAGACCTAATAGATGATATGGAAAAATTAAATAAAGACGTTTTCTGGCAGCCAGACTGGGCAGGAAACAACTGGTTTGATTCATGGCTTTCTAATCTGCGGGATAACGGGATTACTAGACAAAGATATTGGGGAACACCGCTTCCTATCTGGAGATGTGAAAAGTGCGATGCAATTGAAGTTATTGGATCGATAGACGAATTATCCCAAAAAGCAGGGAAAGTTCCGGACGATCTGCACAGGCCCTGGATTGATGATGTTATGATTAAGTGCAAATGCGGTTTTTCTATGAAAAGGATCCCTGATATACTTGATGTGTGGATAGATGCAGGGACAGCTTCATGGGCATGTCTGGATTATCCGCAAAATGAAGCAGAATTTAAAAAATGGTGGCCGGCTGATTTTATATTAGAGGGAAAGGACCAGATAAGAGGATGGTTTAATCTTTTGTTAATAGCATCAATAGTCAGCATGGGAAAACATAGCTATAAAGCATGTTATATGCACGGATTTGTCCAGGATTCTTCGGGAAGAAAAATGAGCAAAAGTCTTGGAAATATAATCTCACCATATGAGATTGTAGATAAGTATGGCGCTGATACATTAAGGTATTATTTAATAGGCGGTGCGAATCCTGGCCTTGATTTGAATTATAATTCAGAAGATACCAAGATTAAGCATAAAAACCTAACAGTTCTTTGGAATCTGCATAAGTTTCTTATTGATTGTGCAAATGATCTTTGTGTGTCACCAATTAAGTTGGATAATCTCATTGAGAAAAGTATGAGCTCTATTGAAGAAAGGTATATCCTATCAAAATTATATCTGACTATTGAAAAAGTCACTAATTTATTTGATGAATATAAGCTAAATGAAGTTCCTCCTGCAATTGAAGAATTGTTTTTGGACCTGTCCAGAACCTATATTCAGTTGGTCAGGGAAAAGTCCGCTGTTGGAAGCAAAGAAGATAAAGAGATTGTCCTATATACAGTTTTTACTGTTTTGTTTGAAACACTGAAAATGTTTTCGGTTATCGCCCCGTTTATTACAGAGGCAATATATCAGAGTCTGAAAAAAGAGTTTGGGCTTAAGCAAAAGAGCATCCATCTGTACGATTTCCCAAAGCCCAACAGTGCTGAGATCGATAATGAGCTAATTAAGAATATGGACCTAGCAGGGACTGTTATTCAATCATGCCTTGCCGCAAGGGAAAAGATACGGCTGGGAGTAAGATGGCCGCTGCAGGAGGTTATATTTGTTACAAAAGATGAGAAAACGATTAGAGCAATAGAAAAATTAGGAGATATCATCAAAAATCAGGTTAATATAAAGGAGATAAAAATTCAAGAAACTTTACCCGGGCTGAAGACATCCATAAAAGCTGATTTTAAGCAGCTTGGCCCGGATTTTGGGAAAAATGCGCCAAAGATTATTGCAAAATTAGTATCCGAAAGCCCAGCCACAATACTAAGCCATCTGGAAAAAGATGGCAAGTATGAGCTAAAGATAGGTGAAGAAAAATTTAATATTGTCAAAGAACATATAATAGTAGAAACCACAGTTCCCTCAGGCTATCAGGAGATGGAATTTAAGTCGGGGTATCTTTATCTGAATAGTAAGCTTAACGATGAGCTTGAAGCCGAAGGGTACGCGCGCGAAGTTATGCGTCGGGTTCAGAGTTTAAGAAAAAAAGCAGGCATGCAAAAGACAGACTCAATAACACTTTACATCAAGACGGATTCTGATACAGTTGATATGCTTTCAAAACACGAAAAATTGATTAAAGAAAAAGTAGGTGCTGAGAAATTAAAGATTGCTTCGATTGATCCTGTTAAAAAGCATAAGAATGCAAGCACTGAAAAAATTAAAGGCAAAACCATCCAACTTTTTTTTTCTGACGAGAACGTAAAATAAGTGGCACTATTGCATCTTATTATGATTCATTCTGACCTGATTGAGCCTACTAAGTCACGATACGCTTTTAAAAGATAATTCTGCATTTATTTATACCATGAAACCCGAGACAAGGATGATATTTTATGATTCTGTGCACTTCTATTTTATCAAAAAAGATGATCACTATATCAATCTACTAATCACAGGATAATATTATGATAGCAGCAACTTCAGATACCTTAGATGAACTTTCAAGTAAGATAATTGATGCATTTAATGTTGAAGTAGAAATTTCTTTTGCTCGTTTAAAGGGCGGATACTTTAATGATCCATTACTTGTGTCTAAAATGGGGAATGGGGAACATATACCTATCTGTGTTATAAAAAAATCACTTATGGACTCCAGTTATGCTGCCATGCAACTTAGGGCTATGGATCAACTGCAGCGTAATGGATTTGAGCATATTCCTAAAGTATTTGGAATCGGACAAAAATATCTTTCGCAGATTGGAGAAGAGCATTATTCATTTGTTGAGTATATTGAAGAGGATCCAATAATCAATCGCAGATCGTTTTCAATTGATGATATCCTTCGACTAATTGGGAAATTTCATAGACATGCAAATGGGATTGAATTTTTGGCAGGTGAGACGCATCTTGAAAGACTAACAAAAAAAAAGCCCTATTTTACATCCCCAAAATCCGATTGGCATATCAATCTAATTGGGAGAGATAGATATGAGTTATTAAAAAGTCTATTTGAATTCTATACCTCCAGAGAATTCATTGAAATTTACAGTAAGTTGCCTAAACAACTTATCCATGGGGATACCTTTGTAACTAACTTTATTCCTGCAAACAATAAACCATTTCTTATTGATTTTGACACAATAGCGTATGATATTCGGTTGTATGATGTAGTATATCCGTTCAAGTATGACGGTACAATTATCCGTTTTGATCTTGCTCAAATACCTGGTGTTTCACTCGACCAGGCGAAAAATATCTATCAACGCATGATAGAATTAGGGCTTATTGACTGCCATGGCTTAAAAATTGATAACCCCGACAAGGCAAGGCGAATTGGGTTTTTTTCAGATTTCAACATTGAAAACCTGGACCATTGGATACTGTTTTTTCTTAATAAAAGCGATACGTATGATTTCTCTTTTGAAAAGCTGCAAAATCCCACAGAAATATATCAGATACTTGAGAATACGTACAATCAGGAAAATAATGGAAATCCAATCACTGAGTTTGAATACGAGAATTTTTTTACGATTTTTAATTTTATGGTAATTGAATCATATTGTTCCTTTATACATGAGATAGATAAGGCAATGCTTGAAAAAAATCATGACAATGAAGAAATATTTGGAGAGCTATTTGATAGACATTTCAGGTGCCTTGACTCAACATTGCGTTCATGGAATCATTATCAAGGTGAATTCCGAGGTTACCTTGGAAACCAGTTGGAGGTTAAAAAACATGAAGTTTTTAATTAGCTTTTCGGAAACGACAAAAGCATACGATCAGTACAGGCAACAAAAGATAAACAAAGGGCAAACCAGCGGTTCATCAACTGTATTTACAGGTGACGGTGGCGGAAAAATTGCTTTGTTTGAACAAAAAGGTCCATTTGAACCGATTACCGAACTCGATTCTATTGTGGTTGACAGGCCGTATGGTCTGAAATATGTTACAGGAGAAGGATTATACTACACTGCTGGTGCTCCATGTACAAAAGACGGTGTTTTTTCAGATCAGAGAATTGAAAGGATTGGCCTGACCGGTGAAAAAGACTTAGTTATTAGAAAAGAGCTATTCTCACTTCCAAGAACTGTTAACAGGACTGAAAACGGCCTGTTAGTTTGTTCGTGTGGCCTTGATTCAATAATTGAAATCGGTCTGGACGGAGATATATTCTGGAACTGGAATGCTGTTGAAAATGGTTTTCCAATTGCAAAAAATGGTAAGCCCAGAAGGATTAGGCAAGATATTGATCATCGGGCTATGAAATACCCCACTAATGATCAGACAACACACCCAAATTCAGCAATTGAGCATCCACACATAGAAGACACAATTCTTGCCACTTTTTATGTTCAGGATGGAATCTATGAAATTAACAAAATTACAGGGAAGGCAACACCTGTTAAAGAAAATTTACAAAAACCACATCATATAAGGTATAACAATGGTGAATTTACAGTCGCGAATACCAAAAACGGTTCTATGATGATTCTTGATCCAACATACAGGGTATTAGCTGAACATCAGATACATTATGAGCACTCAACACAGCCTCCAGGATTTAAGTTTGTAAAAGATGCGATAAAAACACCAAACAACACATATTTTCTTGGTGATGTTGCAAATTTTCATTTGGTTGAGATTGATGGTTTGGGGATGAGTAAAAGGTATGATCTACATCGACCGAATAGGTTGTTTCAGATTGAATTTGTGCCAGACAGTTTTTGTTTAACCCAAAAATCCCATTATAAAGGTGTTTCTTGAGGTGATCCACATGGCAGACTACCTAATAAACATTGCGATAAAAGTTAATGAATCCACCCCTGTTGTTAAAGATGGACAATTTAAAATAGCCCCTACTCAAAAAGAACTTTCATTATATGATGTATGCCAGACTGTTCAGGATAGAGAAACTGCTGAATATACAAAAAGAATGTTTAGAAAAGCTGATGGATATAGGCTACGCAGACAGCAACCAATGGATGAACAACTTGAAAAATTAGGCGTTCGCAGAGCAGGACGCTATTTTGAGATTGAATCTGATTCTGACTTTAATGTTGCAGCTTCAGAAGTGAAACAAAGGATTAGAAACCTAAGTGATGTTAATCTGGACATAGAAATAACCAGGGTTTAAAACTCATACAGATTCAAGCCAATCTCTTCACTGAACTTTCTGTCAACTTCTCCGTCTATCACATTTATAATCGCTTCAAACGTGGCGCTGCATACAGCAGAATCCAGATGTCCTCCAAACGATCTGAAATCTTTATCACAGGCGTTAATATGCGCGTGCAGATAGGTCTTTTTGTCCATGGTCGATATATTCCCGGTTAAAGGACAGACTTCAAAGCAGCCATCCAGCTCTTTTGCATGGTACTCTTTTGTATCAACATCAAACGAGCCCACTTTCAGGTTTTTTACTGCGCCAATGCCGGAAATAGAGGCCAGTTTTATATCCTGTTCTGCTGCAATTTTTTTTATTGTCTGTACTAATTCTTCGCCTTTTTCAATCTTTAAGATTATTTTGTGGCCAAATATTTTGAATTTCATAAAAAAAGATGAGATACGGTGATATATAAATTTTCTGTTTAAGAATTTTTTACAATGACCTATTAAAATCCATTGTAACCTCCAGTGATGCATACTGCTGTTCGGTTTAGTTGATCCTTTTTTAGTTATTTTCTTTGGTTTGTTAATGCATTATGTAAGTAGTATATCATATTTGCTTTGCCACCAGTAGGGGATCTAGCATATACTGATCCAAAACCTTGTACGATATCTTGAGCCGGATGTTTCATATTTCCTGTTATCAGTAGATAAGTAGCATTTGATCCAATACTCTGTAATCGTCTAAACTGTTTATGACCTATAGTAGTAATTTTATCGATTTCAAAATTTTGTCCCAGAATTTTTCCGTAATCAGCTCTTCTGTAACCCCCAATAATCACCAGATTTTTGATGTATGGTCTTTCTGCATATGGTTCTGGTCGGACTGTAACTTTTTTAACTAACGGAGGAATCCATCTATCAGTTTCTTTGGCTTGTGTTAATGTGTTCATGTAATCTGTGATCATTTGAGCCCTTTGTTTATCATCTCTTGCAACATCTCTCACTTTAATTAGATCTATTAAGAATTTTCTATACTCAGTATGGGATTTGGTCGAAAACAAATATTGTCGTATTTCACGAACATGCATAAAAAATTTGGTAGCATCATTAGCTTCATCTGATACTATACGGGAAATTAATAGTCTCCACTGTTTATTAACTGTATCATCGTCTGTTTGGTGAGTTTTTAATTTTTCATAGTATCTTTTTGCTGTTGCTTCAAGTTTAATAGTCCTGATAATATACTCAGCTTCTTCCATTGTAGCATAATCTAAAGACTCGATAACTGTTTCAGGATCAGCTATCTGCATGTCAGAATATCGTTTGATATCAATGCCCTCCAATTTTTTGTACCATTCTGCAGCATTTACCATAAAATCCAATAAAATTTCAGCATTATGCATATCAGTTTCTATAGCATTAGCTATTATCCGCATTTTTTTTTGGGTGGATCCTAAAATGAATGGGATAAGTCCTCCTTCATATATCCTTGTCCAGTTAGAAATATTTCTCCGCGTAACTTCAAAAGGAAAATTGCCTGTAAAAATATACTCCCTTGCTAATTGATAACTCGCTTCATTTTGAATTCCAAAAATGCTGTCAAACTTAGTCCGCTGAGTAAATTCCTTTTTGTCAAATACTGCTTCCATCAGAAATTTTTTATTAGCTCCTTCTAGAGACTTTTTGTATCTTTTAAAAGCTGATCTAGCTTGTCGGAACATGTGAACATTTTTACATAGATGTTTATAATTTGATTCGTAAACCTCATCAAAATTTGACAAACCCTTTTCAAGTATTGACAGGATTAGCCTTTGATTCTGACCACCACATACTTTTTCTATTACGCTGTTCACATCGATATCGCTGATGAACCTGCTTGCGTATTCTTGTTTTGTATTTTCATCATCGATCTGCTCATATAATTTGATAACTTCTCTTAGATTATCAGTAATAAACCTTAACCCAATGTTTCTTAGAAGATCAAACGAAGTTCTAGGCTGCTTTAAAATATTACTAAAATAAGCAAAGGCTGGCTTTGCTTTATTATCCTGCACAACTATCCTGTCTTTTATCTCTTTATATAATTCCGTTTCACTTTGCAAATCGGCAAATAATGAAATATCATAATCAATTCCCAAGTCTATCTCGCTTAATCCAGAGCTTAATTCTGCAGGGTTAGGGTGAGTTCTGCCTAATAGATCCTCAAGGTTTTTATGGCTGTTACTGCTTTTTACTGTCTGCAAATTAAATCTTTCCTGTAAGATCATATGTTCTGTCTGAAACCAGTAGAAATTCCGAAAGAGCGCAACCCTATTAAATAATAAGGCTGCCATGCTGCCAAATCTGTATTTTCTATCCACATGCCGGATAAATTCGATTAGTCTGGTATCAGATTTGCTGCCCATGCCTGAAAAATATTTATGCTTAAAAGCATAGCTCATATCTGCAAACTTTACCATTCCACTTGTGTTTTCCACATAGTCTATAAGATACCTTGCCATATTATTGTAATGATTGAATCCTTGAGTTTTCATAGAGTTAATCATCCATATAATGTCTTGTTTTATGGCCGGCTCCTGCGCAGATTTTGCTCCTATCTCAACGTGCTCCGGGTAGTCAAAATACTGGAATAAGCATTTTAAATCAACCATCGGAAAAAAACCTGCAGAATCCCAACTAACTGTAATCTCGTTTAAGTCCGGCACTTTTTTTGACATAAAAAGC
>JBDRFR010000078.1:0-3966 GCA_043818675.1 Nanobdellota archaeon | reverse complement strand
CAACAATAAGTTGTAAGATATAGTCCGATCTGCATAGCGATATGTAGAGATGTAAAAAATACATCCGCCAACAAGATGTTGGTTAGTAACTTTTTATAAAGTGAAAGTAACAGACGTGAGCGAAATGCCTTGCCGTTTGATTGACGGCCTGCATGAATGGCGTAACGAGATCTCCACTGTCCCCAATTAGAACCCTCCGAAAATTCTTTACTGGTGCAAAAGCCAGTGATCTCCAGTGGGAAGCGAAGACCCCGTGAAACTTTACTGTAGTTTGTTGCTGCGATGTGAGTTTTGATGTATAGCGTAAGTGGGAGATGTTAAAGCGTAGACGCTAGTTTGCGTGTAATCAACAATGTAACACCACTCATCGAAGCTTACATTGCTTACTTGGAAACAAGGACATCAATAGATGGACAGTTTGGCTGGGGTGGCACACCGTTGAAAAAATATCAATGGTGCCCAATGGTTGACTCAGGAAGGACAGAAATCTTCCGTTGAGTGCAAAGGCAAAAGTCAGCCTGATTGGATTTCTGACAAGGAAAAATCCAAAGTAGAAATACTGGCTTAGCGAACCTCTATGCCTTCTTGATGGGGGCTAGAGATGACCGAAAAGTTACTCCGGGGATAACAGAGTTGTCGCGCCCGAGAGTTCATATTCAATTGAACTTGTTTCGTTGATGAATATATCGACGGCGCGGCTTGCTACATCGATGTCGGCTCTTCCTATCCTGGCTGTGCACAAGCAGCCAAGGGTGCGGGTGTTCACCGATTAAAAGGGATCGTGAGCTGGGTTCAGAACGCTGTGAGGCAGTTTGTTTGATATCTACTGGAGATGTTGATGTCTGAAGGGAAGAGTTTCTTAGTACGAGAGGAACGGAAGCTCGAAGCCTCTGGTCTACCTGTTATCTTACAAGGTAAGCAGGGCAGCTACGCTTTAAAGGATAAGTGCTGAAAGCATCTAAGCACGAAGCCTGCCTTGAAAAGAGACATCTTCGAACACGGACAAAATATCCGTTTAATGGAATCGATGTGTAAGTGCGAAGCTTCGGCGACGCATTCAGCATGCGATTTCCAACAGTTCATAATAGTCTATGTACGGTCTTCATTTTTTTCTTTAATAGGGAAAAATATAAAATATATTTCTGTAATATTAATAGATAGAATAACAGATAAGTTTATATACTTCTTATATAAAGTAAATATAATAAATTATATTTTGAGGTGGAAACATGGTAAATGGAAGATGTATGAAATGCAAAAAAGAAGTTGAAATCAAAGACGGAAAAGAAGTAGTGATGAAGAATGGAATGAAAGCAATGAAAGGACTTTGTGGCACATGTGGTACAAAAGTATTCCGAATCTTAGGTAAGGCATAATAATTTTTTATCAAGATGGGACAACAAGAGATTTATGATTTTTTGAAGAAAAACCCAAAGAAATGGTTTACAGCCAAGGAGATTAGCAAGAGGCTGAAAGTTTCGATTGGTTCTGTTACAAACTGTCTTAAAAAATTAAGGCAGAGTAACGCAATCAATTATAGGGCATCTGGAAATAAAAATCAGTATGAATATAAATTTAGATAATTCTTTCTAAATAGTTTATATTTACTTATTTCTTAGATAGGGGATGACTTTATATGCTAATATTGCACTAATTATCATAATTATCCAGAAGGTTAGCACTGGTAGAATTCCAAATACGAATGATATTAGGGAAGCAATAACGATAATTACAATGAAAATTGCAAGAATCTTTAATTTCATTTTTCCTTTACTTTTTTACTGGCTAAGTGTATCAATTTTATAATATGGGCTAATATAAATATGATGATAACTGCTTGTAGAAATAGATTTATACCGCTATAGGAGAATACTTGAAAGAGCCAGCTAAATGGTGCTGTCTCATATAATATAAACAATAATGCAGTTACGGAAAGGGATACAAGATAATAGTACTGCATGCGTTTCTTTTTAATATCAGAGACAATAAAGATTATTACAAAAATTGCCATTATTGTATTAATCAGAATCAGAAAAAAAGCAGCTTGCAAGAAATTAAGAATAAATATGATGAATAAAATCATGATGATCAAAACAATCCATTCTATCATTTTATTTAGTCATTGATGTTGAAGTTTATATATTTTATCACTATCTTATATTCATTAATTTTAGAATAATCGCTTTTTGCATGTGGAGGCGGTTCTCTGCTTGATCGAATACGACACTTTTGGGACCGTCAATAACCTCTGCAGTTTGTTCATAACCCCGCATTGCGGGCAGGCAGTTCATGAAAATTGCATTTTTTTTAGCTATCTTCATCACTTTTTGATTAACTTGGAAGGGTTTAAATGTTTTAACTCGTTTTTTTGATTGGGTTTTTGGGATATGGTAACTCATCCAGGAATCTGTGTAAATAACATCTGAATTAGTTGCTGCTTCAAGGGGTTTTTGAGTTATTGTAATCTTTGCTCCAGTATTTTTTGCTATATTGATGCAGTCTTTAGTTACTTTTTTATTGGGCATATGTTGTTTTGGGCATGCTACTGCAATATCGAATCCCAATATTGCCGCTGCATACATCAATGAGTGAGTTATGTTGTTATCTCCATCACCAAAAAATGCAAGTTTAATATTTAAATTACCTATCTTTTCTTTTATTGTTAAGAGATCTGCTAGTATCTGACAAGGATGTGAAGAATTTGTTAGGGCATTTATTACTGGAACATCTGAATATTTACCAAGCTCTACAATATCATTATGGTCAAATACTCTTGCAATAATGATATTACAATACCTAGATGCTGTTTTAGCTGTATCAGGAACGGATTCTTTATCTCCTAAGGGCAATGTCCCAACATCTCCATAGATTGCGTGACCCCCCATTTGAGTCATTGCTACTTCAAAGCTTACCCGTGTTCTTAAAGAGGGTTTTTCAAAGATCATCAACATACTTTTTCCGACTAATTTATTTTTGTAATTGTTTGGATTTTTTTTGATATCTAAAGATTTATCTATCAATGATAAGATGTCTTTCTTTGATAAATCCTTTAAATTAATTAAGTTCATTTTATTTCACGAATTTTGACCAACATATGGTTTTTATGAAATAATAAAAGAAGCCAGCAAATTTTTGTTATCTTGCCTTGATTTTAACAAAAATTTGGAATTGGCCCCGTTCATTTATTAATATTAATATTTTATGATTATATTAATCCTTCTGTTTCGTCAAAACCAAACGTAAGGTTCATATTTTGGACTGCTTGGCCTGAGGCTCCTTTGATAAGGTTGTCGATGACGGAAATGATTATCAATTGATTGTTTTCATCAATCTCAAAACCACCGATCTTACAATAATTGGTTTTTTGGATGTCATGTAAGTCTGGGATTTTTTCTTCTAACACTTGTGTAAATGGTTCATCTTTATAAAAATCTTTGTACATTTTAATTATTTCTTCTTTTTGTATGTTTTTCTTTAGGATTATGTGTGCTGTACATAGCATACCTTGAAAAGTTGGGAGTACATGCGGAGTGAAAGATAATTTTGGCTTAATAAACTGTTCAATCTCATATTTATGGCGGTGTTTTGTTAATTTGTATGGTAAGATGTTGTCTTGTAAGTTTTTTGAATCATTGTAATAGCTTGGAGCTTTACCGGCGCCACTATAACCTGATTTACAATCGAAAACAATGTATTTAGCTAGTTTTTGGATTGGGTATGTAGCAAGGATACATGCAGTTGGATAACAGCCAGGATTAGCTATTACTTTGGCTTTCATTATCTTTTCTTTGAAAATTTCTGGAAGGCCGTAGACTGCTTTAGTTTTTTTATCTGTATGCTGAATGTTGTAAACTTTTTCGTATTGATTGTGGTTTTTGAAACGGTAATCAGCACTTAAGTCGACTACTTTACATTTAAGTTTGGGTACTATCTCCATTGCTGTTTTATGGGGGACTGCAAGGAAAA
>JBDRFR010000077.1:0-17582 GCA_043818675.1 Nanobdellota archaeon | reverse complement strand
TCATCATCTACCAAACTAAATTTCCCACCGTTCAGTTTTATTTTCTTCATAGAGCTCTAAAGAGCTCTACACCTATATAAAGATTTTGTAATTACAAAATAACTATTCAAGAAGAACACATTAAGTTAATGGGGTGCCCGGATATGGTACAATTTATGAGTATTGCCAGCATCCCAGCATTCTACCAGGTGGAAGTATGAAGGTTGTAACAAAGTTTATTAAGATTTTAAAGATGTATCTGGCTTAAATGCACTTGTTATTGAATTTTTATCAGTATTATCTACTTATTACATTATTAAATGGATTGTTCAGATATACTTTCCATTAACATTCATTGGAATTGCTGTTGTTTTTCCTATTGGAAGTGCTTATAAAAGATGAGAGATTACCCTTGTAAACTATGGTATAATTAAAGCGCACGCAAGGCGAATATATAGAATTTATCGATATTACATTTTAGTCCAACACTACTTAATAGAGATAATGTGAGGGTAAATTTTATATACAGAGTTGATTTTCCAATTATTGAAGCAAAACATGAAAGATAACCCTGTAAAAGATCTTGATGAAAGGTTAGTTGTAGATAGTATAGTCAACAAATTTATTGATGACCACTTTGAGGAAGATCCAAGAGATGGTCTTTCAAAAATGTTAAATGATATGAGTTCTGCATTAGAAGATAACCGTCTTTTTCTAGTTTACTACAATCCAAAATATGGTAAGCCAGATGAAGATCCATATACATGGTTTTTTTCCTCGAATTGCAGTGACACTGATATCGGTCTTGTCAAAGAAAAAATAGAAGGCCAAAGATTAGAAGGTAGGGTAGGTACAGAACGTCTGGAAGAGCAATGCATTGAAGATACTCGACTAGGTCGGCATACTTTATTATACCAGATGTATGCTGGACCCAATTCAAGGCATTTAGGTACCGTGGGGATGATTAGTAATGATGAATGCGAACCTCACCACATAGCTGATATGAAACAAGCAGCTTCCAGGTTAGATAATTTTCTTTATGGAAAAATTCATGCTGCCGAACATCACAGGGTGATTAGACAAACTGGCAAATACCTTGATCCAGTTGCACTTCATGGAATTGATAAATCTTTAAAACTACTTTGCGAACACGCAGATATACCTGGAGCTATTCTAGTATATTATAAAACTACCCCCGATCCCACCGAGGATAAAGATACCAGAGAGACAGGAGTTATTCGCATCTGGAATGGGGAAACGAAAATTGACGAACAAGTTGTTGCCTTACTAAATGAGAAAGACAATTGCTTAGGTGGTATGCTTATAGAGTATGATAGAAAGCATATGGTGGATGGAGAAGATGCAATGGATATATTTGGTATTTCAAAAGAAGACAATGCGATCTATGCAACAGATCTCATAAATGAAGGAACTGGCGTTAGATTTGCAAAACTTTTATTAATCGAAGGTAAGAGGCGACTTACACAGTCTAAAAAGGATTTGGCTGAAACACTTGCCTCCAAATTTGCGCTTAAGATGACTACAGCTTATTATGCGCAGAAGGATACATTATCAGAATCAATGGGTCCTAAGCTTGTGGAGTGTTTTGTGGCAAGACCTGACTTGGCAGAATATTTTCTTAAAACTTCCAGACCTGGATTTATTAGTGTTGTATTTGCAGATCTTGTAGGCTATTCCAGGATAGTGGATAGGATTCGTAATGAAGGTGGAGATATAATGGGTTTAACACAAGATCACACCGCCTGGCTTGATAATAATATTAATATCCTTTACAATCACGGAGGTTATCTAGACAATATAATTGGAGATATGATTGTAGCGCAATGGGGTCTTTTTTTCCCTGAGCAGATGATTTCTGAAATTATGTCTACAAGAAATATTGATGAAGTAAAAGAAATCATGAGAACTATGAAAAATGTTGATCATATCAATGCTTATAAGGCAGTTTGCTATGCGACAGATTCATTGAAATCGATAAGTAACTATAATATCCTAGGAGAAAATGTAAATGTCTCCATTGGTATAGGTTCTGGACAGGTTGCAATTGTAAATTTGAATGCAAAAAGAAAATCCAGAAAAATAACTTCTCTCGGATACGGTATGAATGAAGGCGCCAGACTTCAGTCTGAAGCTGAGGCTGCTGGGGCATTTATGCATAAAGCAACCTTTGATCTTCTGGGTGTGTTTGGTAGAAGGAGATATACCAGTTATGATGATTTTCGGTTTCATATATACGCTAGTAATGGTTCATGTGGACTGATAGAAATAAATGACGCACAACTGAAAGGAAGAGAGCAGGTTACTCCGTTTGAGGCTACAGTAAAAAATATAACAAATCCTGTCCAATATTTTATTGTGAAACCAAAAATTGTTGGATATTAACCATTTCCCAGTAGTCCCATTCCACAAACTTTAAAAACTACCTGCTATTTTCTATCAATTAAATTGCAGCAAAAAAAATTAATAAGCCTATTTATCTCTATCCTGATAATTACTGTTCTTGGCAGCATAGCCCACTTTTCAGAATCATTGATATTTTTCTGGAGCGTAATCTTTATCATCAGCTTATACGTACTGATTAAATCCGCAGATTTTTTTACAGACAGCGCAGAGAAATTAGGCGCGGTCTTAGGCATACCCTCTTTTATCTTGGGTGTAACGATTGTTGCTTTGGGCACCTCTCTTCCGGAATTGATAACTTCCATTATTTCGGTTCTAAAAGGTAGCAGTGAATTTGTTGCCGGTAATGTTATCGGAAGTAATATTGCAAATATTCTGCTAATTATCGGTATTGCTGTATTATTCACTAAAAAGAGCTTAAAAGTTGAATGGGACTTGGTGCAGATTGATTTGCCGCTTCTTATGGGTTCTGCGTTTATTTTATTGATTACTTTATATGATGGCAAATTCAGTTTTATTGAAGCTATTGCCTGCCTGCTTGGTTACATTGTATACTTATTATACTCCATCTCAATGCGAAAAGGCAAGGGTGACGTAAAAAAAGAGAAGTTTTCAATTACAATTCCAATAATTCTTTTCTTGTCTGGTGTTGGCTTATATTACGGCGCAAGGTACACAATAGATTCAGTTATTGAACTATCAACGTTATTCAATTTTGGCGATACATCAATTATAGCGTTAAGCGCAGTTGCATTAGGAACATCTCTGCCTGAACTTGTTGTCTCAATTTCCGCTGCAAGAAAAATGAACTATGAGATGGCAGTTGGTAATGTTCTAGGCTCTAACATCTTCAACAGTTTTGTAGTTATGGGTATACCCGGCCTGATGGGTATGCTTACTGTCTCACAGTCCACATTATTCCTTGGCCTTCCTATGGTTATCTTATCTACGCTGATTTTTATAATCTCCATTCAGGACCGGGAAATCAGTAAGTACGAGGGCTTAGTATTCCTGATTTTATATGCTTTATTTATAGTCAAGCTGTTTGGTTTGGTCTAGAACCCCGGATTCTTCTTTACAGAGTTATAAAATGATTCGAATATATTGATAATTGCGGAGATTGATTTAAATTGCCACAATTATCAAATAATCGAATTGCGTCGAAATAACGTAATAAATGATGAAATAAATATAAAGCTAATTAGCGCAATTCTCTATAGTATTGAAAACGTATACGAGTCATTTACCTAACAATATCATTTCTTCTCATATCAATCAATTTTTAATTTCGATATTCCAAAGCTGTTTTTATGGATGTATGCCTTGTTTTTTCTAATGCCATAATCCTGTTCCAATTGTTGGGTAATATCCATATCGAATATTTCCTTAAGCTCATCCTTGGTCAAAGATATCTTCGATCATGCATAATTCAAATTTATTGAATATTTTTACCCACAGCATATTTTGACACCAGTTGTTTAACACTACCCTCCCTTGTACACCGATTACATCATTTTTCTTTCAAAAACCACTCTTTTTCTTAAATTTTAAGATAAAAAATAAAATAATCTTAATTTTTAGAAAGATTTATATATTTTAACCATTTTTATTCAATAAAATGGCAAAATTAGACGAAAAAGCCTGTAAAATTTTAAACTTACTTCAAAAGAATTGTCGTATGTCATTAACAGATATATCCAAAGAAGTGGGTCTTTCAGTAGATTCCGTTAAAAAAAGGATTAAAAAGATGATTGATGATAATATCTTTTATCCTAGGATTCAGTTAAGGCCAAGGCATTTTGGATTTAATAATATCATTGATATTCGGATAAAACTGCATAATTATAACAACCATGATATGGAAAATTTTGTTGAATACCTAAAAGAAAGCCCTAACGTAGTAGAGATATTTGCCTTGTCGGGAGAATGGGATTTTGCAGCAGTGATACTTGCAAAAAGTCCGGAAGATTTAGGTTTAATAACCAAGAAAATACGGAATAAATTTGGCAAAATAATTAATATCTGGTCAGAATCATTGACCACACAGGTCTATAAATTTGAGATTTATGATATGCTAAAAGTAATGGGTTTTAAAAAGGAGGTTTAATATGAAAAAAACAATAAAAATAGCAAACAAATTAGTCGGGAAAGATCAGCCATGTTTTATTATAGCTGAAGCAGGCATAAATCATAACGGCCAGGTTGACTTAGCAAAAAAACTTGTTGATGAAGCCAAAAAAGCTGGTGCAGATGCAGTAAAATTCCAAACCTTTGCAACAGACCAGTTTCTAAGCAAAAATATTGCAGAGCCTAAAAATGTGGAATCCATCCTTAAGATCGCAAAAGGATTAGAGTTGTCAAAAGAAGACCATTACGAATTATCAAAATACTGTAAACAGAAAGGGATTATTTTTATATCTACGCCTTTGGATAACGGTTCAGTTGATCTGCTGGACAAAATTGGCGTTCCGATGTTTAAGGTAGCATCATGCGACCTGGATAACCTGCCTTTGCTAGCATATATCGCAAAAAAAGGAAAACCGATGATAGTATCGACAGGGATGGCCAAACTTAGCGAAGTTGAGGAAGCTATTGATGTAATAAGGTCCTGTGGTAATGAAGACATAATCCTTCTTCATTGCGTTTCAAAGTATCCTTCAAACGCAGAGCAGACAAACCTTAATGCAATGAAAACACTGGAAACAGCGTTTAAGCTGCCTGTTGGATATTCTGATCACACTATGGGTATAAACATTTCACTGGCTGCTGTATCCTTAGGCGCTAAAGTTATTGAAAAGCACTTTACTTTGGATAAGAAAATGGAAGGTTATGACCATGCAATCTCTGCTGATCCCAAAGAATTAGTCAATATGATTAATGGTATCCGGGAAGTTGAAAAATCGTTCGGAACAGGCATAAAAGCTCCATCAAAAGATGAAATTGAAATGAAAAAGCCAATGAGAAGGAGCATCATTGCTAATGCCGATATCAAAAAAGGGGAAGTAATCAAACCTGAAATGATTATTGCAAAAAGGCCCGGCACAGGCATATCACCCAAATTTTTTGATTTTATTGTTGGAAGAAAGGCTACAAGAGACATAAATAAGGACGAATTTATTTATTTTAAAGATGTTTGAGGGATGTTCATGAAAAAAATAGGCATAATCATTCAGGCAAGGATGACATCCACAAGATTGCCCGGCAAGGTGCTTATGGATGTAGGCGGTATGCCTCTTTTGGCTTTTCTTATTAAGAGGCTGAAAAGTTCAGTTAAGAATATTGACGTTATAGTTGCAACCACTAAGGATAAGGACGATGATAAGATTGTTGAACTGTGCAACTCGATAAATGTACCTTATTATAGGGGTTCGAAAGAAAACGTATTAGACAGATATATTAAATGTAGCCGCGAATTCAATATTGACGTTATTATACGGGTATGCGCAGATTCCCCATTTATTGACACAGAGGGAATTAACGAATTGGTAATTGCTTATCATCAAAATCCATTGGCAAACTTGATACATAATAAGCACAAAAATGGCTATCCTCCAGGTGCTGGCGCCGAGCTGGTAACATTAGAATCTTTGGAAAAAGCAGAGATGGACGCTAGTGAACAAAATCAAAGAGAACATGTTCTGCCTTATATCCTAGAACACTCTGAAAAATTTAACATAATCGAATGTGACGCGCCAAAGCATCTCAGAAGGCCGGACTATCACATTGCAGTTGATTATCCAGAAGACCTAAAGTTAGTTAATCTGATCTTGACCAAAGCAGATGCCTTGTTTCCAAATCAGCATGAAAAAGTAACAATTCCACTTAAAAATATTATAAGAATACTGGATGATATAGCTAATAACACACTATAAGAAGATGAAAACATTATTATTCAAAACAGAAGGCTCTAAAAAGATTGGCATGGGCCATATCACAAGAGATTTGGATTTGGCAAAATCCTTAAATGAATGCTATGATATTTATTTTCTGGTAAAAAAATATCAGGTTATCACTGATATTATCCGCAAAAATGGCTTCAAGACAATTGCATTTCCAGTTGACAGCAGCAAAGACAGTAAGACAAAGTTAAGAAAGCTGCTGGAAAAAAAAAATTTTGATAGGATAATCTTTGATGCATATAATATTAAGCAGTCTGAAATCAATTTTTACAGGAAATTTTGTAATAGTCTTGTATGTTTTTCAGATGAAACCAACAAACTTAACATACAAGCAGATGTCGTTTTTGCTTTTAACCCAAATCAAAAAGAAAAGTTTTATAAGAACACAGGTAATGGAAAATTTTATTGCGGTCTGAAATACTTCATACTAAATCCCATATTTTCCAGAAAGAATATTCAGAAGCAAAAAAAAATAATTAGAAAGGTTCTTGTGACATTAGGCGGAAGTGACAGCAATAATCTGACTTTAAGAGTTTTGGATAATTTAATAAAGCTAAACTATGATTTGGAGATTACAGCAATACTAGGGCCTGGCTTTGGAAAGATAAAGCAGAGCATAATAAATAAATATTTTAAAAAAGGTATAAATATTAAGAAAGCTGTGGATAATATGTTTGATGAAATGCTTAATGCGGATATTGGGATATGCTCAGCAGGAAACACTTTTATGGAATTTATGAGTTTAGGGATTCCTGCTCTAGTGCTGCCGCAAACAAAAAGGGAAGAGGATATTGCTAATGCGTGTCTGAAAAAAGGCGCGCTGTTAAAAACTGACAATTACGGAATCAAAATTAAAGATAAGGATATTTGTAGACTCTTTAAGAGATTGTTGTCAGATGTTGAGTTGAGAAACAGAATCAGTAAAAACGCCATAAAAATAATTGATGGGCAGGGCACATCAAGGATTATGGGCATATTAGACTGCAAATAAATATGGATTTAATACACAGGACAAAATGAAATGGAAAATACCCCTTTTTAAAACATATTCGGACCAGGAAGACATAGATGCTGTATCGGAAATAATCAAAAGAGGCACCTACTGGGCTGACGGACCTGAGATAAGAGAATTCGAAAAGAAGATTGCAGAATTTTTAGGAATCAGATATGCATTAGCATTTAATTCAGGCACATCAGCTTTACATACCTTGCTTTTAGCGCATGGTATTAAGGATAAAGAAGTGATAGTCCCTTCATTTACATTTATAGCAACATCAAATGCAGTAGTCTTGGCAGGTGGGAAACCCATTTTTGCAGAGTCAGAATCTGACACTTTTGGCTTGGATGCAGAGGATGTTAAAAAAAGGATTACCGATCAGACAAAAGCAATCATCCAATTGCACTACGGTGGCTTTCCTTCAAGAGATATTCAGAAATTGAGGAAGATTGCAGATGACAACAATGTACTTCTAATTGAAGATGCTGCAGAATCTTTAGGTGCCAGTATAGATGATAAAAAAGTCGGTACATTTGGACATTCGGCAATTTTTAGCTTTTGCCAGAATAAGGTTTTAAGCACAGGCGAAGGGGGTTTAATAGTAACTGACTTACAGGATATCTATGAAAAAGCAAAATTGATGCGGTCGCACGGCAGGGTTGAATTAACAGATGATTATTTTTCATCTACTGGAGATAACGACTATATTCAGGCAGGGTATAACTTTCGGATGCCGACTATGTTAGCTGCACTAGGGCTGTCGCAATTCAATAAAATAAAAAAAATTGTTGATTTACGAAGGGAGCATGCCCATTATTTAAGCGAACATTTATCTAAAATTACTGATATTACAGTTCCAAAAGAGCTGGATGGGCATTATCAAGTTTATCAGATGTATACCCTGCAGTTAAAAGACTCAGAAACAAGAGACGGTTTGCAGGGTCACCTGACAAATAAAGGCATAATGACCAAAGTATATTTCAACCCAGTTCATCTAAAAACAATATATACAACCAATTATGGCTGTAAAGAGGGAGACTTGCCAAATACCGAATCTTTATCAAAAAGAGTCTTAAACATACCTCTTTACCCGAGCATGAAAACTGAGGAATTAGATTATATGATCAAAACAATTCAGGAATTTTTCAAATGACAAATACAAAGAAGGTGATTATGTGATGGGTGGAAAATGTGTTATTTATCTGGCTGATTTGGTTCATAATTACGTAAGCAAAGGTCCATTTACATTTCCGATTAATATAGGTTTTATTTCTGCCTATACAAAAAAAATATTTGGAAATGATGTTGAAATAAAATTGTTTAAGTTTCCACTTGACCTTATTAATGAAATAAAAAAACAAAAACCTGATGTCGTCGGATTAAGTAACTACACTTGGAATTTGGATTTGAATGAAAAAATGTTGGATTATATCAAATCTGTTTCCAAAGACATAATCACTGTTTTAGGTGGTCCTGATTTTCCAGTGGAATATGCTGATGCACTCAAATACATCAAACAAAGAAAAAATTTGGATTTCTTTGTGCTGTATCAGGGAGAAATTGGTTTTACAAATATTATAAAATTTTTTTTTTGAAAAAAGAAACATTGAAAAAACAAAACAAGACAAAATTGAAAATTGCGCCTATTATGATCCCGGCAAAGACCAGGTCGTTATTGGTGACCTTCGGGATTTTGGACCTGACCTTAAAGACGTTCCTTCACCTTATCTAACAGGGACCATGGATGAATTTTTTGATAGTAATCTAATCCCAATAATCGAGACAAACAGGGGCTGTCCCTATACATGTACTTATTGCGCTTGGGGAAATTCAGTGCAAAGGAAACTCGCTAAATTTCCTTTAGAAAGAGTAAAAAAAGAAATTGAATACATCTCCAAAAAGATAAAGAACACATCCCTGCTTCTTATTGCCGACGCAAATTTTGGGATTTTTGAAAGAGATATTGAAATTGCCGAATTCATAAAAAAAATCAACAAAAAAACAAGCTATCCCAGATATGTTGGTTTGGCATTTGCCAAAAATGTTCCTGACAGAGTAATTAAGATCGCTGAACTTATGGGAGATATGGCTAGCGTGACAGCTTCATTTCAATCACTAAATCCAAAGGTTTTGGAAAATATTAAAAGGCCAAATATGTCAACTGAGCATTTCAGGGAAATTCAACAATATTTTAATTCTAAACATATCCCATCGCACTCTGAATTAATTCTGGGTTTGCCCGGAGAAACTAAGAAATCACATGCAGATGCAATTAAAAGCCTAATTGATTTTAATACAAGCGGTATAGTCAGTTATAATTTACGGATGTTAAATGGAGCCGAAATAAACACACCCAGTCAAAAAGAAAAATACGGTATTAAGACCAAATTCAGATTAATTGATAATGGTTTTGGCAAATATGGAGATATTATATCTATTGAAGGCGAAGAAATGGTACTGGGTACAACTACTATGACCCCTGAGGATATATTATTCTTTAGACCAATACATTGGCTTGTTCAATTTATGTGGAATTACAAATATTATGTGGAATTGCTGCATTTTCTGAAAAACCAAGGTGTAAATCCCCTTGA
Source organism: Nanobdellota archaeon (assembly GCA_043818675.1). Lineage (GTDB taxonomy): Archaea > Nanobdellota > Nanobdellia > Woesearchaeales > DATDXC01 > JBDRFR01. Next base: position 7,692 of record JBDRFR010000077.1, on the reverse strand, counting down.
TTATATAATCCAAATTTTGAAATTAGCAGAATCGCCCCCTATGTCTGTTAAAAATATTATTGACGAATTCTATCGCGATAGTTCTTCAGAATGGTTTGATTCAAAAGAAGAGCTGGATAAGCATTATTTAAAAGCAGAGAATCTTAAAAACATACTGAGCGGAGGCTTTGGCAAACTAAATTACAGATATACCTATAAGGTTCTTATTGAATGTAAAGAAGATTTTGATACTTATTTACATTCAGTTGCATTGTCCATGTTAAGAAAAAGAGATAGGGCTACAGAAGAAAATACACTAATTTTACTGGATATTTTTAATTTTTTGAAATACTCCTACGTTGATTTTAAGAAAGGTTTAGACTCTATTAAAGACAGGTATCTGGAAGTTAATTTTGATATTCTGAATTGGAAAAAAGACGCTTATAGCAAGCCTTTAAAAGGTTATAAAAAATCAAAAACGATTAAATACAAATTCCAACTTCCGGATGAGCAATTAAAAGAATTAAAAAAAATCTATAAACAGTTTGAACAAGAAGATCTAAATCTCACCTTAAGAAAAATGGTAGAACATATGAATATTCGTGATCTATTTTATCATATCTCTTATGCAACAGGTAGCATATCAGCTAATCAAAAAAAGAAGGATATAGATAACATATTGGTCAATTCGGAGAATTCAATTAAGCAAGCAATGCGGGTCATAGACAGGGGAGCAATAAAAATGGCAATTGTTGTCGATGATACCAAAAAACTTAAAGGAGTTATTACAGATGGGGATATAAGGCGGGCATTGCTTAACGGAATATCTATCGACGATAATCTCTCCGGTGTTATGAACAACAATCCAATATACGCTAAAGAAAATGATTCAGAAGATCAAATCTTAAATTTAATAAATGATCCAAAAATCATGGCAATACCTTTAGTAAATAAAGAAACAATCGTTAAAGACCTTGCCTTGCTTTCAAAAACCGGCAGTTTATTATATTTTAAAAAGCACGAATTGAAGAAAAGGAATATAGAAAAAATCTTGGTCATCGGCGGCGGCGGTTATATAGGCTCTGTTCTTGTAAGAAAATTATTGTCCAAAGGTTATAAAGTCAATATTTTGGACAAATTTATTTATGGTAAAGAATCTGTAAAAGAAATCGAATCAAATTCTTCTGTAAAGATTATTGAAGGAGATACAAGGCACATAGAAGACATAACTTCTTCTATAGAAAATGTTGATGCTGTTGTCCATTTAGCAGAATTGGTCGGAGATCCTGCATGCGCGCTAAAACCCTCTGCCACACAGGAGATAAATTATCTGGCAACAAGGACAGTTGCAGCAATATGCAAGCATTTTCAGATAAATCGCTTGGTCTATGCTTCTTCATGCAGTGTATACGGCGCCTCTAAAGAAGACAAACTATTGTCAGAAAGCTCTCCTATTAATCCTGTTTCATTATACGCAAATATGAAAATCGCTTCAGAAAAAGCCCTGTTGGAAATGAAAGATGATAATTTCCGACCCACAATTCTTAGGCTTGGCACTGTTTTTGGATACTCTTACAGGCCAAGGTTTGATTTAGTTGTGAATCTACTTACAGCAAAAGCTGTAAGAGAAAATAAGATAACCGTATTTGGCGGAAACCAATGGCGGCCGCATGTTCATGTAGCAGATGTTGCAGATACAATCATCAAAGTATTAGAGACTAATATAGAGACTGTCGGAAGCCAGATATTCAATGTAGGTATGGAAGAGAATAATCTTAAAATAGATGATCTAGGCAGGTTAATAAAACAGATAATACCCCAAGCGGAATTGATTATAGAAGAAAAGGAAGATGACCGAAACTACAAGATCGACTTTACAAAACTAAGAAATACGCTAAATATAAAACTAAAAATGAGAGTTATTGACGGCATACATGAAGTCAAAAAAGCGCTTGAAGAAAATAAAGACTTAGACTATAAAAGTAAAGAATATAGCAATATCAAATGCTTAGAAGACTCCAAAAATAATGAAGGCTAAAGCCTGCATAATAAATGCAAAAAAAAGCTCAGTTTTTTGCTCACAAAAATCATGTTTGCTTTGGGAACAGGCCTGATCCAACCAAATTCATAAATTTTGAAGTTTGCAAACTTCGTATAACTAATGTTCAACTGATTCAATAGCATTTCATGTGGTATTTTCCGGACCATCTGAAAATAACCAAACAGCAGAAATGTGTTAAGCTTTCCGTACAAATTATCTTGCGCTATTTTCACGAGAGCTTTTGTTAAGGGATTAGCAAGCGCGAAAATTTTAGGTACGATAATAGAAACAATTTATAGGATGGAGGGGAACTTATGGCCAAAGTTGTAAGTATCCTTTGAATGCAATGGCTTCAAATAAAAAAATAAGGCTTGTATTGGTTGGCATAGCAGGAACACAAAATGATTTCTTGCTTGCATTGCATACGTTGAAGTGCTTTATTTATCAGGATAGCGATATTAGGCAAAATGTAGAAGTTATTATAAAACAATTTTATTATATCCCGCCCGAGAACATTAAAAAAAGATCTGAGGAAATTTTAAGGGAAATTGAAGAATTGAATCCAGACCTTGTCGGCTTTTCCTCCTATGTCTGGGATATAGACGCTGTCAATCTTATCTCAGCAAATTTAAAGCAAAAATACCCCAATATAAAAATTCTTTTGGGCGGGCCTGAAATCGCAAAAGAAGATATATTATCCGGTAAATTGGACAACTTAAATGCAGATTTTCTCATTTTTGGTGAAGCGGAAAAACCGTTATTAGTCCTGCTGCAAAATCTGCTGGGTTTAAATAAAAAACTAGAGGACATTAAAGGTCTTGCATTCAGGAGAGATGATTCGTTTATCTGCAATGATGGATCCGATTTTATTGAGGATTTGGATAAAACTCCATCAGCCTATCTTAACGGTTACGTTTCCGATGAGATTCTCTCAAGGCCCGATATTCGTGTAAATATAGAAACCCAACGCGGCTGCAATTTTAAATGCGCATACTGCTTTTACCATAAAGGTTTTCCAAATATCAGGTACAGAAATACAGACACAGTCATAAATGAGCTGGATTATGCTTTTAAAAAAGGGATCAAAACTGGTAGAATCCTGGATGCAAATTTCCTATCTAATAAAGCATTTGCAAAAAAGATATTAGAAGGCTGGATAAAACGCAGAATCAAGATGTCCCTTTTTCTGGAAATACTTCCCATATTTTTAGACGAAGAGATTGCGCACCTTTTTGGAGACTACAGTAGAATCTCACCAGAAAACAGAATCATGATTGGGGTAGGTATACAGACGATCAACCAGGAGTCTCTTGCAGTAATCAGGAGGCAGATTTCTGTAAGCTGTTTTGAAAAAGCATTCAATTTGCTGCAAAAAGAAAATATCATCATAAAAGCAGACATAATCTTAGGGCTTCCTCGCGAATCAAAAGAAACCTACTTCAAAACATTAGAATTCATAACAGAAAAGATGAGGTATGGGACAAATTACTTAAGTCTGGCTATCCTGAGAATACTTCCTGGAACAGACATGGTTGAAATAGCCAGAAAAGAAAAAATGGTAGTTGATACAAGGGATAGTTCCCATGTTATATATTCTACTCCAACCTTGCCTAGAAAAGACCTGTTAGAGTGCATAAGGCTCAATACAGCTGCATTTAGGATACTAAGCTCAATTGACCTAGAAAATAGGATGAAGATTAGGGACCTATATTTTGATGTTAAAGACACACTTAAAGCTACAAACATCCAACTGCTAAGTTATTTTGCAGAAGAGTTTTTTGAATTCCTAAAAGATAAGGATGTTGACTATGTTAAGCCTGATTTTCCCAATGCAGACTATTACTCTGGTAAAGATATTTATGATGATATACACGATGAATGGATAATTAAAAAGCTTGAAGAACTCAAGCAGTCTGGTCTTGGAAACTAATCATCCCGTATAAAAATATCAGGTATCCTGAAATTAGGATGTGTATGAAAAATCTATAGAGGAGGAGGCAATCAACACTAAAATACCAACTATCCTTTAAATATGATAAAAGCAATAATCTTTGATATGGATGACACGTTGTATGAAGAGCAGCAATTTGTGATGAGCGGCTTTAGAGCTGTATCAGAACATCTTGCTGCAAAGTACAATTTGGACTGCTCAAATATATTTAAAATCCTAAAGCATGATTTTGAAAACGGCATAAGAAAGAAAAATTTTAATATTTTACTTAAGAAATTAAAACTGAATGAATCATTAGATCATCTTATCAGGATTTACAGAGAGCACATTCCAAAGATATCCCTTTGCCCTGATGCAGAACAAATTCTTAAGATATATAAAGGTAAATTAAAGCTGGGGTTACTTACAGACGGTCACATCAAAACCCAGAATAATAAAATTAACTCTTTGGACATTAGAAAATATTTCGATGTTATTGTCATTAATGATATCACAAAAGGCGTTTCAAAGGCAAACAAGGAAGTATTCGTAAAAACCCTTTCCATGCTTAAGATAAAATCAGAAAACACCTTGTTTATTGGAGATAATCCGCTAAAAGATTTTATTGGCGCAAGCCAAGCAGGAATAATTTCAATTCGGATTAATAGAGGCAGCGGCGAATACGATAAACTAGTAGGTGATCAGGCAGATTTTACTATCTCAACTCTTTTGGATATTCCAAAAATAATCGAGAAAATAACTGAGAGGTAATCAATATGGATAAATACAATATACTTATAACACCAGCCGGTTCTGGAATGGCTATTGCAGCAATCAGAGCTCTAAAAGAGAATCCTGACATCAGAATAATTACCACAGATACAGACCGATTATCTCCCGGCCTTCACCTTTCGCACAAAGGGTATATTGTCCCTTCTTTTGATGATCCATCATATTATGAAATTATAAAAAACATAATTAGAAATGAAAATATCGACGTGATAATCCCTGCATTAGATCATATTCTGCTGCCCTTTTCCAATAGGAGAGAAGAATTTAAGAAGCTTAATGCCACAGTTTTAGTTTCTGACCCCAAAACAATAATGATCACCAGGGATAAATGGATAACATATAATCATCTAAAAGACTTGATCCCTGTGCCTAGATCATTTATCAAAAAAGAGGATATTAACATAGACTTTCCGCTCTTGTTAAAACCCAGAGATGGATCAGGTTCTGTAGATGTCCATAAGGTTGAATCCAGAGAAGAACTGGATTTTTTTTATAGCAGGATAGATAAACCCATAATCCAGGAATATCTTGCAGGAAAAGAATACACTGTGGACTGCCTGGCAGATAAGCAAGGCAACCTTCTTTTAGTTGTTCCAAGGGAACGAATAGCGACAAAGTCAGGCATATCTGTAAAAGGCAAAATAATAAAAGACGAAAGGATTGAAAAGATCGGTGAAACGATTGCTAAATCAATGAAATTTTTCGGCCCTTTTTTCTTTCAGCTAAAAGAAGATGATCAAGGGATTCCTAAACTAATCGAGATAAATTCCAGGATAGCCGGTGGTATGTCTCTGTCAAGTTTTTCCGGTCCAAATATACATATCTTAGCGATACAAATCTGCATGGATAAGAAAATTACCCTGCCAAAAATAAACTACGGATTATGCCTGACCAGATATCTAAGCGACATATTTTTGGATGAACCAGCACTCAATAAGATCGAGGAAGCGCCGAAATGATCTGGAAAATTTACATATCCCAGATAAGTAATCTGTTATTCTAGGTTACAGAAAAGTTATATGTTCGTAAGCAAACCCCATTACTAAACTGCATATTATCTGACAAAATTTTCTAAATTGCCAAAAAGAAATCTTTCCGTGTTTTCTTGGCTAATTTTATTTTTTAAATTCTCCCGGAGCTGTCTAAGAGGGCTTATTTCTTCCGTAAGAGTATGTATTCGCCTAAAAATTCCTTCGCCTCCAACATCATTAGATGGCTCAACCCAGTAATGCGCTGGATTATCTGTACCAAAAATTATTGTGTCAGGATATTTATTTACTAAGTCAGCAAGTACTTTATAGGGATCACTATAATCACTATCAAAAAGATCCTGTCCTGACTTTACTACTGGATGACCTTCTTTTGCCAGAGCGACATGAAGCACTAAAGCAGCGGTGTCTACATAACAATTAGGTAAATCATTTGCTCGTTCCAGGCTTTTTCCGTCAAAACGAGCCATATGAGCAATCGCAAAACGAACATCCGGATTTTGTTCAGCAACTTTCAAAATATCAGCTGGTTGCGACCATTTATCACGTTCAATTACTGCCGAATGGACTGTAATTGGTATATTCATGGATTTTGCATATTCAATGAATCCCTTTCCTTTATTAAGTAACTCTATTGTGGGTGTTGCAATGGCTGTCGGGTGTAATTTCAAGCCATAAATAACGCCATAATTATCAGCAATTTCTTCCAAAATTCTTATTTGATCGTCAACTTTTTCAGTAGGGTGAATTGCAGCGAAAGGAAGTAGTCTTTTGTCGGCCCCTTCGAAATGTCTGTAGACAGCGGCAAATAAGTTCTGATTCTCCAGTTCATATGGGCATGTCATTGGTTGCCCAGTCTTCCCATCTGACCTTAAATATATCAAAGGCTGAAGCGCACCATCAGTTCTATCAAAGTAATTGAAATACATGGTTCCAACAGGTGGGAGCACAACGGATTTTTCAATACCATGGGCGTTCATATCATCCAGTAAACCACCGATATCCTTAAAAGAGCCTGGAGAAACCCTCTCAGTCATCAGTAGAATATCGCTTCCTGCATGAGCATGGGCATCATATTTAATAGATTGTTTTTGCATTTTATATTCAATTATTCTCTGACATCATATTGATACTTTAAACATGGGAAAAATACCCTTACTATTTGAATCTTTCGAAAATTAACTACTTATCAATAGTTATATCTCCATCAAAAATATCCTCTAAAGTTATCACTATAAAGTAATTAATATAGAAAAACTTATAAATACTTATTGTATTCTTCATTTATGGAAGAAGTTTTATCAGTAATGAAAAAGGACTATGGGTACATAGGCTCTGAAAAATTAAGAGAGCATGACATACCTACCTCCAACAGAGTTTTTTATCTTGGTGACCAATTTTTCATTAAATTATCTAAAGCAGATTTACTGGGTCCTGAAAAAGTATACGCTGCAAGATTAGAGACCGTCAGGCAGATGGGTGATAATGATGTACCTGTTCCACATATTGTTCAGACGAACGATAAAAGAAATTATGTTCAATTAGGGGGGTATTATCTAGATGTACACAAATATATCCCTCAGGTTGAACACTTCAAGGGGCATCCCAGCCAGATTGGACAAGTGGCAGCTAGTATGGCTCACTATCATTCAGTTTTAGATCGCCTGGATAGCCCTGAAATTGCAGTTCTAAGAGATACAAGGAGCCCATTTGAAAACGGATTTGCTGCAAACGATTTTAGTGCTTTACTATCCTCTTATCTCAAGCAAGTGGAGCAAATCCCGCACGAACTCTTAAAAACCTATCTAAAAAAAGCTATTCGAACGCTTTGAAAAAGCCCACTCGACAAGAGCCAACTTCATCTTATTAATCCAAAATTAGATTACCTGTATGAATTCATTCCTCTCCTTTGTTCTTTTCTTATATTTTTCACATTTCCTTTTAATTTATCCTAACAATCT
>JBDRFR010000076.1:0-25033 GCA_043818675.1 Nanobdellota archaeon | reverse complement strand
CATAGAAATTCACCTCGAAAGTTTTTTATAGCTAAAGCTAGAAAGAGATAATTGCTAGAAGCCAGATCATATCTGCTTGGCTTTGTCACCTTTGACCGTTAACGCTGTACTAACAGTGTCCAAACGGTGGCTTTATGATTTTGGTCTGCTTCTTGCTTTTTCTTAAAAGCATAGAGCCTAAGAATTCTATTGGATTTCATCTGAGAAAAATCTTACGATTTTTCTAGGCCAATTCATCTGCGGGTCTTTCAGACCGCGCAGTATTCTTGACCGGAAATAACAATTTCTTAATTTTATTTGGATACTATTTCAGATTCATTTTTCTTATTTATCCGGCGAATTAATTCGTGGCTTACCTATGCTTCTTAAGAGACTGAATTAGCCTAAGACAGGTTTCCGGATTTTGATGAAAACAATAATCGTTTATATTCCAGGTAAACCAGCGCAATAATTACTATATCAGTTAACATTAAAATTAGTAAAATAATTGAAAATCCGGTGCTTAGTATAAATATCTGATAGATTACAAACAAAAATATAATTATACCGGCAACAGGATAAGCATTTATTTTATTATGCCACAATACAAAAGCTAATCCAATCTTTATACATCCATGAACTAATAGATAGATAGCACCAAAAACCCTGGCACTAAGGGAAAGATTTTGTGAGATATTGATTAGATACAGGGCTATAATATCAGTAGGATCCTGCGTCAACTCATGTTGAAAAATCAGCTGGATAAAGTTGGCAATTGAGTCCGAATTAATTGAAAATAGTATTAATCCGCCTATAAATTCAATTATACCATATATCCCCTTGATAGCTATACTTACCCTAAAAAACCTATGGATCCAATTTACAATAGTCTATCCTCCCCCGCTTCATTTACAATTAGCTAATATATTTATTTTTATAGAATCTTTTCCTAGAGTATAACAGAATCATTATTCCTATAAGACTGATTAATGCAAAAAATATAAAGTGCCTTACAACTGCCAGTTCAGCAGTCACAGATATAACCTGATTGTGAAAATGGTACCCTATCAAAATCAAAAGAGGCACATATATCAATAGGGCAAGCAGATCATAATATAAAAACTTCAGATATTTAACCTTGAATGAACCAGCCAATACAGGACCTATTATTCTTAATCCAATAACAAAGCGAAGAAATAATATAGTTTTTCCGGAGTTAGCACGCATTAGTCTTTCATATTTTTCGAATATTTTGGGATTAAACCTTTTTTTTAGGCCTAAGAGGAACTTATTTTAGATTCTGCCAAAATAAAAGAGCAGACTATCTCCCATAACAACGGCAATAATGCTAAGCAGGATAACAAGATATAGTTTAGTAAAACCTAAAGCAGTTATGTAACCTATCGAGATCAGAATTATTTCCTCGGGTATAGGGATAATATATCCTACAAATGTCAAAACTAGAAATATACCCACATAAGTAAAATGCTCCAGATAATTGGTAAGTGAGTTTGGATTGATCATTTTTTCAATAAAATCTTCTTTAATTTTGAAAGCATGATGCCATTAAGGCCTGCAGGGTCATAAGCTTTGATAATTGCTAGAATAAGCTTCGGTTTAAAAGTTACTGGATAAAAGCTGAAAAATTTTTCCTCCCAACGGCTGGGATTGAAGCTTTCTTTGAAGTCATGAAGACCTCTGAAATTATAAAAGCCATGAATATGTTCATAAGCAAATTTAAGAATTTTATTAATGGATTTATAATCTGGGTTGTCAATTTTTTCAATATTGCCCAAAGGTGATGTACCAAGGGTTGCCATTTGAAATTCTTTTGATTTAAGATAAGCAACCGCTTCATAGACCAAAAAATGATTAGTGCCATTTGGAGCTGCTTCTGACCTGATTAAATCTTCAAAATACCATCCGTTTCTTTTGTATATTGGTATGCAGGAGAGATATCCAACAATAACATTATCAAGTTCAGCTATGAAAATAATTTTTTCATCGAAATTTTCAGTAGGATTAAGCTTTAGAAGGAAAGAAAACCCTTTCACTTTCCTTGTCGTAAGCCATTCATTATTCAGTTTTAATATCTTTGAGAAAATTAAATCATTATAGTATTCGACTCGCCGCACTGTAACACCTTTATTTTTTGCATGATTTACTGAATTTCGGAGTACTTTCATTTTGCTCCCTTCAAAGGAATAAGCGGGGAAATCAAATATACCCTCTTCACCGATTTTCAAATTTCCAAATCCCATTAAGTCAAGCTTATGCTTAAATTTTTCAGAGACTGATAAAAAACAGCAATATGATTTTTCTTTTTTGCAAAATTTTCGAAAATCATGAACCAGATCATAAACAGAATCTTCATCACAAATCGGGTCGCCAACTGCCAAAAAAGTATGCCCTATTTTTATGTACGGAATAAAACCCTCAATCCTTTGTGTGACTTCAAAATAATTTAGTCCATCTATTAGGGATTGGAAGGATATTGTATTGTATGCATATTTTTTTAATAATTCTTTGATTTGTATTTTGTCCATATTATACACCTAATAATCAAGTGTTTATAATCTTTTTTATAAGTTAAGAACCATTACAAAGCTGGAATTTTATAGTGTAAGTTTATTCGTTTATAATTTTAGAGATATCTGACGCTTTCTCATTTATTTTAGAACTCACTACTGATAGCCCACTGTCTGTTTTCTCGATTTTTAAATAAGATATATATCAGTTATGATGGGGCTTAGCATTTTTAAAGATGATTTCTTGCCCTAATAAATAATTTAAACCGACCATGATAACTCCGCCGTGTGTATGCAATGCAACTCTTTGATCTGGATAGCTATAATAAAGATCATTTAATCCGCCAGCTACTCTACCCAAAAAAGTTTCTAATGTCTCCCCATCTGGACACTTGCACTCATACAGGTGTTGAACTACATTATCATAATTTGGATCATTATATCCCATTCCTAAAAGAGTTATGCCATTATGTTCTCGAAAGTTTTTTTCTCGCCAAACAGCTTTTGATACCAGAGGAATTGAAGAATCTTCTTTTTGATGTGCCAGAGCACTCTTGTAAGAACGATCGAGGTTACTGGTTTCAATTACATCAAAATGGACTGCACACAAATGTGTTGCTTGTTCCCTAACTTGTCGAAACCCATCTTCATTAAGACCTGCATCTATAGGACCTTGGAGCTTTTTCATAACATTATAGTAAGTTTCCCCGTGTCGAGCAAACTACTAGTTCAAGCATATAGCACTGGATATAAAACCAAATATAAATGTTTCTATTTTGTTACTATTTATGGATGAGAAATATACTTTTAATTTATTCAATAATAAGAAAATACGCCGACGCCCGGATTTCCAAAGAACCGCATTAAGCGTTTTCTGTTTGAACCGGGACATCCGTGAGGAAAATGGCTCTCAAGGCCATCGCAGTGCCAGGTTGTGCCACGTCGGCAATAAACAAAGTAATTTAAGAATGATATATAAATTTAATTGTTTTCAAGCTCGTTTACAAGCTCAATATACATCGCAGCACTCCACGCCTGCATCGGAGACCCTTTAGAAGATAATCGCTCAGCAGAACTTAACTCTGCATGATGGCCGACCGCACCCATCCATAAAATTTCCTTAGTAGAAGCCTGCATAATTTTATTAATATACTTGTTAAACCGTCTCTTATCAATTCTATGCATTACCAAGGCAGCCATATTATTGACAAAAAACCAGGAATCTCCGTTATGATAACTTTTGGGGTCCTCCCCTGTGTGTTTGCTGCAAAACAATGGGCTTTTCTTGTCAATTGTTGATAGCCCGCCCCAGTTTAACCATAACCTTGGTAAAATAGTCTCAAAACATCTTATCCATTCTAAACGGGATAACAAATCAGGGTATACGTATGCTGCGATGAAAATATTTGGCCTGATAGTAATATCAGATACACCATCAATTAAATACTGGTTGTTCCAGAAATTACTTTTTACTTTTAATTTGTAGCGCTCTTCAAGCCTTTTGATCTTTTGATCTTTTGTAAGATTAAAAATGCATCTTAGAATATTTAAGTACAGCGCCTGAATTTCGATTCTGATACCGCTTCTATCAAGAGAATCCATCCAGGTTTCGCCAGGGTTATTAACTATTAAATCTGAGTTCTCCTTGATAAGAATAAGATTTTTTAAGTTTTTCCGAAATAACTGTTTATCAAATTCATACGCACGCTTTAATATCCAGCCAAACGCATCAGCAGAACTGGTACTTCCATTTATGTAATTGACAGGATTTTTACAGGGTGTAATCTCACTAAGCAACCTGCCAAGAATAAGTTTAATTTGTTTCATATCAATTGCTGAGTTTAGGGAGATAGCTTCATCCCTTGCCCAAAACTGAAAAAACCAGGGTAAACCTGCAAATATTCCTGTATTGGAAACCATAAGACCATTCAGTGAATTCTGGCAACAAGAATAAGCCATGGCAATTTGACCATTACCTTTCCTATTAAATTTTGTCTTAACATTTTTAAGTTTTGATAAGTTATTAATAACATAATTATTTTCTTTAATGGCTTTTTCCTTGTCAAAAGAAAAAGTAAGAATTAGCTTATTTGTCCTGACTTTAAGAGCAGAATATACGTATGATGAATAAGGAAAAGAATTACGTTTTTCGTCATCAGGGTATTTTTTTTCAAACCAATTATCTGTTATTTCAAAATCGGGTGAATTCAAAACTAAATAACAGCTAAAAGAGCCTTCTTCCTCATATCTAATTACAACCTTATTGTTTTCGTTTGTTATGCTATAAAATCGGCCGAATTGAGGCATACTATAACTTTTACGGATATCAAGGACTAATTCAATGATATGCTCATGACTAAGTTCGCATATCAATGAGTTATCATGCATCAAAAAATTTTGAGCCAAATCTTTACTTCTTAACTCAACAGACCCAAACTTGTTCTGCAGATGTGTAATTTTAGGTGAGACAATTAGACTATCAATAACCTTGTACATCTGGCCTTTATAATAAAAAAAAATGCCGTTGTATCTGCTTTGTTTGCCAAAAAAACAATAGCTGCCTTTTTTATTGGTCAAAAGAAAACTAGAACAGCATACATTATTATTAACAGACTTGTTATTAAGAATATGCGTTATTTTCATTTCTTAACTGCTAGATTATGTGCATCAATATAATTTTTTATTAAGCTATCCCAACTGCACTGGCGTGCAAAACGTTGAACTTTGGATTTATATTTTAAGCGATTTTCTTTGGACAGGCTAACATATTTATAAAATCTGGTATAAATCTGGTCAATTACATTTTTTTCAGTCTTGCCTTCCCTTCTGATCAAAAAGATACCAGAATCTTTACCCTCTTCTTCCAAATATTTCCCAAATCCAGCTAAATCTGTAGTAAGCGATGGAATGCCAAATCCTGCGCATTCAAGCGGAGTATAGCCCCATGGCTCGTAATAACTTGGAAAAATACCAAGCTGTGTGCCCCACATGGTTGAATTATAATCCAGGTCTAACAATCCGTCAGAAGAAGTTAGATAACATGGATAAAAAATGACTTTCACTTTATCCTTTTTTTGGTTCAATAAACCAAACTCTGCAAAACTCTCAAGTATAGTATCTTTATCGCCATGCAAATCGTGCGTTGACAGCGGTGGATCGCCGTCCCTTTTTATGCTCAGCATTTTTTGATTAATATCATTCAAAAAATCTTTGCTAAAAATTTCCATTTGAGTAGGCAATTTCTGCATTGCAAGCGAATGCACAATATTCTCCCGGATATTGTTAAGGTTATCGTCTACACTGTCTTCCATGTCTTCGTAAAGCGCTTTGCTTTCAATAACTGAAGGTTTGGGATTCTTAACATTGGCTGGTATTAAAAAAAGCACAACAACATTTTTTTTGCTGCGTTCTTTCTGTAATTTGTTGTTAAGTAATGATAACGCTTTAATTGTGACATCGATGCCTTTATTTTTAAATTCATACCTGCCTGAGATGAAAAAGATGTATGTATCTTTAACGTCAATGGGATAATAGGGTGAAAAGTAAGGTATTAAAAATTCCATGATTTTAGATTTATACAGTTTATGTTTAATGTGCGTTTCTTCAGCATCCGGAATTTTTGCAGGGTCAAGGCCATTTGGAACGAGTATATCTGGATCTCTTCCTAATATATATTTGGCTTCAATTGCTGTTATTTTACTGACTGTTGTAAAAACATCAGCATGCTGCGCAGTTGCCTTTTCCAGCTGGTGTTTTGCAGGAACGCCGTAATCGTAAGCCAGTTTATTGATATCCAACGATTCCAATAAATAGCTCTTGTTTTTTTTAGCATACAATTCAAAATTTGATGCTGCCATGGTCCTGCCCAAAGTGGTTGCATGAGTAGTAAAAACAGTACCGATTGGAACATTGTGTTTTTTTAAATACAGCAATCCAGGCCCTGCTAACCATTCATGGAAATGCGCCACAATATTGCAATGCAGAACATTAGACAATTCTTCTAACAGTACGCCAACAGCTGTTGCCCAAACAACAGGCTCATCATAATCATACGCACTGTTTATAGAGTCAATATGGTAATCGTTCCACATGCCGCCTTTGATTTCATCCTTGCTTGAAAAGAATCTACTATAATCAATAAGAATTGTATTAGGCTTGCTTTCAATCAGCCAGGTTCCATAATGCGCTACAATATTTTTTCTTTTCAGCTTGTCAAAAACGTGTTTAAGCTTATCATCAGGATCTTTTGGAAGAAAGTCATGACCGACTTTGTCAGCAAAATAAGGGCCAATTGCAACATAGTTCCCCTTATAGTGCTTGATCATTTGGGCAGACTTAGACCTAACAACCGTATAGATACCGCCTACTTTGTTGCATACTTCCCAAGCTATCTCAAACAAATAGTCAACCTTTTTATTCATTTTTTGGCCTTTCTTATTAAAAACACAGATAAGATTGTGGCTCCTATCGCAATAATTACAGCCAGCAAATTTGTTGCTTCACCTTTAACCTGTGCTGTTGCTGCACCGGTGACAACGGCTTCACTCAAATGCAACCCGCCAACAACGATAGTAAGAGCAGCAAGAGCAATAAGTGTCCCGCCAACTGTAAAAGGCTTGTCATGCGGCTTGTCCATCACATCTTTAAATCCAGTTACAAAAGTGCGTTTTGGTGAAGCTATGATTAGTTTAGTTTCAACCGGCTCTTTTTTAGCCAAAACTTCCTTTTTAACCAGCTCTTTCTTAGCCAAAACTGGCTTTCTAACTGGAACTTTTTTAGCTGAAACTTGCTTTTTAATTGGCTCATTCTTAGCCAAAACTTTTTCATTAACCACTTGTTTAGGAGTAATACTAACTTCCCAAATTCTGCCTTTTATTGCCTCAGCCATTTCCTTTTTGGTTTTTAATCCTGCTAGTTGGTCAGATAGTTTCTGATCTAAAATGACATGCTCAACCCAATTCTTAAAATCGTTTCGCTCACTATTTACATGATGATTAAACGTCTTGGTATCCATCTTACCAATCGCATCATGCAGTTCCCGCAGGTTTTTTATAATTAACCCTTCATGTACATAAAACTGTTTACCTAAATCTACATCAGCTAATATGCTAGCCATTTTTTACCTCCACAATATAACTTTTGTTATACTGTAAAAAAAAACAGATAAAAAAAAAATTATTTAATGCAGTCTGTTCGCCAAGTGCAACATACCTGATCGCAGTCTCCGATTGCTGATTCAAAGCAGTCAAAATTTCCTTCAGCTTTCTGAATTGCTCTAACAATATCGCCTTTTTTCATTTTTCCTGCTTTAATTCCTAACTTTTTGGCTTTTTTAATAACGTCGTTTGTTTTCATGTTTTCACCTCCATCATTTTTAAATTATCTTCCATACGTATTTTAAGATCGTGAAGTACATTCATAAATGCGATATATGAATCATGAGGTTTGTCAAAGGGGTTGAAATATTTATGAACATCGCCATCAGAAAACCATTTGGTGCACATGTAATAAAAATTATCGCTAACCTGCAATTTGCGCCAATCGTCAATCAGTTTTGGGTCGTTGGTTTTATTAATGTCGTTTTCAAATGAGTAAAGAAGCTTTATCGCTTCCTGCTGCATGCTATTCCCAAGCCATGCTGATAAATCCCGTTCGGTATCAGCCCAGCTCATCAGGTTGTGAACGTCAAGTTCGCCTACTGAATCATATCGTGATATTGATTCAGAGGGTGTAACAAAATCATTATGTGGATGCTTTAATATCTCTTGGGGCAAGTGCTTTAAAAATTCGAAAATGCCTTTGTCTTCCCATTGATGTTCTCCAAAAGTCTCATAATCCATAAAAAGGTTAACTACCTGGCCGCTGCCGTTAATGTTGCTGACCCATCTGGTAAACTTATCAGCAGTCAGTGGGAATTCTGACCAGCTTTTTTCACCAAACCGAAAAGCAATATCATCAGATAATTTATAATTTTTTAAGAGCAGCTTAATTTTCTTTGCGCCCTTAGGTGTGTATAGATAATTAGGGCTTCGCCAGCCTAAAATATGGTCAGCTCCTTCTGCAAGAATCCCCTTAAATCCAAGGCCTTCAACAAAGTTTGCAAGTTCGTTATTATAGATTAATTCAGTATTACGGAAAACAGTGGGTTTATAATTAAATAATTTTTTTAATTTTTGTGAATGGAGGCTTACTTGTTTTGTGAACTCTTCTTTGGAGTAGAGATAAGATAAAGAATGATGGTAAGTCTCGTTTAATAGCTCCACGCATCCTGTATCTACTAACTGCCTGAAACTATCGATTATTTCCGGGCAGTGGTTTTCGAATTGTTCAAGAACAACTCCGCTCATACTATAACTAACTTTAAACTTGCCATCTGATTTATTTATCAGATCAAGGATCAGCTTGTTTGTGCGTAAGTAGCATTTATCCAGGACTTTTCTTAATACTTGCTCATTTTTATGGTCATCAAAATAGTCATTTTTATTGCCAATATCAAATACAGGATATTTTCTTAACCGAAAAGGCTGATGCACCTGGAAATAAAAGCAAATAGATACCATTATGACGCCTCTGGCATTAGACTATTATAAATATCGATACATTTTTTTGCTGGCTTGTCCCATGTTAATTTTTTTACCTCTGTAAAACCATCATCTGAGAGACACTTATGAAGTGTGCTGTACCTTAAAACGCTAAGAATCTTGTTTGCCATATCGTCAATATCCCAGAAATCCACAACAAGGCAATTTTCAATAACTTCTAAAACACCGCTTTGTTTTGAAATAATTACAGGTGTTTTATTCTTCATTGCTTCAAGTGGCGCTATGCCAAACGGTTCTGAAACAGAAGGCATAACATAAACATCCGCCATCTGATAAGCTTTTTGGACTTCATCACCTTTTAACATACCAGTAAAAAGAACTTTGGAAGCTATGCCCAACTCTGCTGATTTTTCAATAACAAAATTTTCCATATCGCCGCCACCGGCAAAAATGAAAGTAATATTCGGATCAATTTCCAGGCACCTTTTTGCAGCATATAAAAAATACTCTGGCCCTTTCTGCAAAGTTATCCTGCCAAGAAATAATACAACCTTATCACTACTGGACAGCTTACTCTTTTGTGAGGGAGTATTGTCAATGTCTGTACCATTATGAACCACATGGATTTTGCCAGGGTTTATACCGTAATGATACACAATTTTATTTTTAGTGTAGTTACTCACAGCTATGATTACATCAGCTTGTTCCATACCTAGTTTTTCAATATCATAAACATGCATGTTTGGATGGTCACCTGTCCTGTCAAACTCGGTTGCATGCACATGAATTATAAGAGGTTTGCCTGAAATTTTTTTTGCTTCAATCCCTGCAAGGTATGTTAACCAGTCATGCGCATGAATAACATCGTGTTTTTGAGTTGCAGCTATTAAGCCTGCCTTCCTTGAATACCTGTATACTTCATCAAACAAATTTTTCCCATACATATTAACTTCATCATAATTAGTGCCAAACCTAATCAGGTTTTCTTCATATTCATAGGTTGTCATATAACCAGTAATAAGCGACTTAATGCTGATCATCTCGATATCAGCAGATATTAGATTGACATGCTCAGAATTCATGTCAGGATGATGCCTTGGAAGCACAAAGGTGACTTTAACACCATGCCTATTTAGGCCGCGAGTCAAACCGTAACAAGCTGTGCCTAAACCTCCTGAATTAAAAGGTGGAAATTCCCAGCCAAACATAAGTACCCTCATTAAGTTCATTTTTTCATATTAATATTTGTACACATACGTATAATATTATATCTCACCCTAGTTTTTAATAAACAATGCAGAACTATATTCTGGCTGTTTATAAACATGTGTTACACCCATGTGGTAGTATTATACGTGCAATAGATAAATTTATAAATTTGCAGCAGGAAAGATAAGATATGGAAGTTAGGAAAGATTACATACTTGACAGGTATGTTTATTACGCGCCTGAAAGGAGTAAACGGGTAAAAGAATTTCAAAAAGCAAGATCTGTAAATAAGGGTTTATGCTTTTTTTGTCCAGGAAACGAAAAAACAACACCGCCTGAGATTGGCAGAATTGAAAATAACGGTGTATGGATAATAAGGTGGTTTCTAAATAAATTTCCAATTGTGGAGGATAAAAAAGGCAATTCTAAAAAGACAAAAATTCTCTTTAAAGGGCCTGCATACGGTATCCATGAAGTGATTGTAGAAACACAATATCATGAAAAACAATTATGGGACCTGTCAAAAAACCATATTCAGAAAATTTTAGAAGTGTATAAAAATAGGGTAAACGAATTATCAAAAGTTAAAAAGATTAAATATATAGATATTTTTAAAAATCATGGTATTCTTGCAGGCACATCGCTTGTGCATTCACACAGCCAGGTTGTGGCACTTGATAAAATCCCGCCGCTTGTTAAAGAAGAGATTAACGCTTTAAAAAGATATAAAAAATGCCCATACTGCAACATTATAAAAGCCGAGCTAAAAACAAAAAGGAAATGTTTTGAAAATGAAACAATGGGCGCTATTGCACCGTACGCTTCAAGGTTTAATTTTGAAGTGTGGATTTTTCCAAAAAGGCATGTGCAAAATATAACAGACTTGAATGAATTTGAGACAGATGATTTGGCTGACATCTTAAAAAAGATTTTATTAAAACTTAAAAAATTTAATATTGATTATAATTTTTATCTGCATTCAGGAGATAAAGATTTCCATTTCCATATCGAAGTGTGCCCAAGGATTGCAACATGGGCAGGGTTTGAACTATCCACAAATATGATTGTAAATTCTGTTACACCTGAATCAGCAGCAGAGTTCTATATAAATTAAGATATAATTTTTAGTATGATTTGGTTCCATTCAAATGGACCGTTTTTTATTAAATAGGATTTAGATGTTGCTTTTAGCATAGGCTTATCATTGAAACTATCGCCAAAACTTATAGTCTTAATTTGTCCGTATTGTTTTCTGAGAACACCTGTTAAAACTCTAACAGCTTTACCCTTATCTGTATCGCCCAAAATATGGTGGAATAAGGTGGCTCTTGTATAAACCAGACCCGCTTTTTTAATATGGTCCCTGACTTTTTGGGGGCTGCCTCTACAAATCAGGAAAGATTCTGAATACAACCTAGTCTTTGCCATTTTGGCCTGCTCAACTGATAAACCGGTATAATCTACTAATTCTTTGACTGTCATATTGCTCATATATTCAAATTTAGAGTGGGTGTTATATTCAATCTTTTCCAATTTTTGTTTTAATAGTGAGTAGTTTGTCCCTAATATAATATTTCTTAATTTATTATCTGGAAATATGATCGCGCTGCCGTTTTCAACAATAAAAGGATAGCTGATTCCAATTTTTTGTTGCCAATAAAGTGTTTCAGCCTCAGTTTTAGAGGTGCAAAAAATTAGAGGTATCTTTTTTTTTTTTATAAGATTTAAAGCAGGCAAAGCATCAGAAAAAGAATAATTCTTATCCAGAAAAGTGCCGTCAAGGTCTGTAAAGATGATAAGCTGCATTATGCATAAACCCAACTTGGATCTTTTTTAAATTTTTTGCGGTACTGTTTTACAGAGATCATCGGGTCCCTTTGAACATCAGAGATATATTTTGATTTCAGCTGATATTTCTTGTTGTCGCGCTCAATAATCCTGTACTTTTGTCGGATAGCCCTTATCAGAACAAACTTACCCAATGTATTGGCTCTCTTCGAAAATACCTGCATGATAGCAAAAGCCATATTGCTTAGGCTTGATAAGTCCTGATTTCTATGGATCCTGCGCAATAAATCGCATTGAGCAATCTTTCTTAAACCAAATTTTTTGACAAGATCAATAAGCATTGCTGTTTCAACACCATATCCGGTAAAATATGGGATCCTTTCCAAAATGCTGCGACGTCCTGCGCCTTCGCCGCTCAATGGCTGAATAAAACCGCTTAATCTGGGAAAGAATAGATTAATAAGCGGCCGAATTGTAAGTTCTGTAACCCGTCCACCGCCCAGAGGCTGCAGTTTGCCGCCTACTTTTAATGGTCTTTGATAAAAGGGCTTTACGTACCCAATTTTTCTGTTGGTTAATAATGGGCCAACAGTGCCATAAATAAAGCGAGGATGCATATTTTTAATGTCAGCATCAACCCAGCAAATAATATCACCCTTTAATACGTACAAAGCCTTCCATAAATTCTCACCTTTGCCCCTATTGTTCCCCTCACGTTTTAGGATGTCAGAAGCAAGATGTACATCAGCGCCTGCTTCTTTTGATATTTCCAGGGTTTTATCAGTGGAACCGGAATCAATAACAACTATTTCATCAAGTAATTTATATTTGTCCATAAGTTCAGCTTTTAGAATAGTGATAATCTTTCCAATCGTAAGTTCTTCGTTAAAAGAAGGGATGCAGAGGCTTATTTTTTGCTTCTGTTGTTTTTTTAACTGTATAAGTCTTTTGATGTTAGAAAAACTTTGGCATTTATACTTGTTTTTATCGAACCATTCTTCTACATTCATAAATTGATAATCACCTGAAACCACGCTCTAGTTAAAAATCTTTTAAATAATTTTCGGAAAATATCGGATTTGATTCAGGTCTTGCTTCGTTTTTTATAAAGGAAGGTTTGGATAGGTAATATAAGCATGCCAATATTATCGAGGATGGAGAAGTTTAGTACCATCACTAAACAAATAATAACCTTTAATGTTTATTCTGGAATTAAATTATGATATGGCGAACATTCTCAGAAACTCTTGCTTGTCAACATTAATATTTTATGGATTGAAAGTGAAGCTAACTACTTTTTCAACCAAAAAAGGGAAGATTTTAAATAGTAGTCTAACGAAAATTTTAAAGTATAAATGTATGAAAAACTACTAGAAAAAGAAGCAATAAAAAAAGTTAATATTTTGGTTGCTACGCCGTCATTTAATGAAGAAGAGAACATATCATTTATTACTAAGAAAGTAGACATGGGCTTAAGGAAACACTACCCTGCTGAAAAAGCTTTGATCCTAAATTGCGATTCAGGTTCGCTTGATTGTACTAAAGAGCGGTTTAATGAAACTAAAACCAAAACTAAAAAACTGCATATTGGAACGCCGCACAATGAAATTGGAAAAGGCAACGCTTTAAAAGTGATGCTTGAAATAGGTTCAATATTAAAACCTGAGGTTATCGTTATAAACGATTCCGATCTCAAAAGCCTATCAGTGGACTGGATTAAATTTCAGGCTCAACCAATATTTGACGGATATGACTTCGTAGCACCGTATTATAAAAGGTTCAAGTATGATGGGACAATTACTAATAATATATGTTATCCCCTTGTGGCAAGTATTTTTGGTGAAAAAATCAGGCAGCCAATCGGCGGAGAATTTTCGTTTGCAGGTAAACTTGCGCCTTTTTTTCTTAATAAATGCAAATGGACTAATAACACAAGATATTTTGGCATTGACATTTTTATGACAGCGAATGCGATTCTTGGCAATTTTAAGATTTGTCAGGCAAACCTGGGTGTGAAGGTCCATTCGCCAAAAGACCCTGGAACATGCTTAAGTCCAATGTTTAGGCAGGTAATAAGCACTATGTTTAAGATTATCTGCGATAATAAATCTAACTTAAAAGAAAGAAAAATTATGAAACAGATACCGATACTTGGCAAAATAAAAGGTGCGAGGAATCAAATTATAAAAATAGACAAAGAAGGATTAAAACATCGGTTTATAACAGGTTTTGGAGAGCAGATGGAAATAATTAAAAAATGCTTGCCAAAAGAGAGTTATAATAAGATTAAGGGATGTGCACATTATGGTAAAGTGAAAATTAATTCAGAGTTATGGTCCAGGATAGTATATGATTATATTATTGCTTTTAAAAAATATGAGCATATAAGCTCAACAATACTGCGGTCTTTTGAGCCTCTATGGTTAGGAAGAACTTATTCATTTGTTGAAGAAACTCGGAAAATGACAACAGACCAGGCTGAGAGGCTCATAAAAGAACAAGTTGACGTATTTTTTAAAAACAGAGACTATTTGTTTAAAAGATTATAGCCTGACTATAACACCAATGTCAGCTATATTTGAACCTGTTTGGTCTGTCATAACCAGATCGCCGGATTTTTTGAAAAAGGGGTAGGAATTGTTATCAGTTAAATAATGCTTAATATCAAGGTTAAGTTTTTTAGTCTTTTTTAATGAACTTGAATCAATGATTGCGCCAGCACTGTCAGTTGGACCGTCAATACCATCAGAGCCTATAGAGATTAATGCAGTGTTTCTTAAGCGCGATAAACCTTTTATAGCGCCCATACAAAGTTCAAGGTTCCTGCCGCCAGTGCCATTAGCTTTAATAGTAACAGTTGTTTCACCGGCAAATAATAGACAATCAGTTCTTTTAACTTTGAAAGTATTAACCAGCTTTTTACCGATAACCGATGCTTCACCACTTATACTTGTTGAAAAGATAGTGGGTTTTAAGCCCAACGATGTTGCCTTTTTTTTCATAGCAGATAATGCAACGGTATTATTTAACAACAAAATATTATCCACATTTTTGAAAAACCTGCCATATGTTGGACCAGAGGCAATAGTGCCTAAATCATCACCAATTACGTCAGAAAAAATTAAAGATACAATAGAGGCTTTTGTTAGTTTCGCAAGCTTGCCGCCTTTAACATAAGACAGCCTCTTTCTGATTTTATTCAGCTTGTAAATGTCAATGCCCGATTTGAAGCCTGTTTTTATCAACTCCAAATATTTTTTTAAAGGGATTTTTGGGTGGCACAATAGTGAAGACCCGCCGCCAGAGATTAAACATATAACCAGATCATTTTTGTCCAAGCCTTTAAGCAATTCCTCAATTTTGATTGTGGCTTTAAGGTTTATTAAAGAAGGCATAGGATGGGTCCCTTTTATTATCTTGATTTTTGTGTTTTTCAGTTGAACATTTACAGTAGAGATAATAATCCCGCTGTCAAATTTTATTTTTTTTTCAAGGGCCTTTGCCATAAACGAAGATGCTTTGCCAAAACCGATCAAATGTATCTTGTTATAATCTGTCAAGTTATACTGATGGATCTTATCCTCAATATCAGTAAGTTGCAGAATCTTTGCACGGCACTTTACAGACTGAGAAATGATCTTATCTGTTTTAATAGCTGATAAGCCAGCATTAATTATATCTAAAGCAGCCTTTCGGGATTTTGTGCTTTTTAGACTATTATAGTTTTTTATCAGCATTTTAATATTTTACCATCAATCATGATCTTTGGATTCCGGAAAACCTGGTCAAGATGGATAATTGAGTAAATGGTTCCGCCAAACCAGTAATTTGAGCCGATAGCAACGTGTGCCGTACCGATTACTTTCTCGTCCATGATGGTTGCTCCAAGCAAGGAAGACTTTGGATTAATGCCTATCCCAAATTCGCCGATATATCTTACCCCCCACGGATATTCAGACTTTTCATATGCCCATTCAAGGGTTTTGTAAAGCATATTAGCCTCAAGCCCGCCGCTAATATCAAGCACTTTACCGCGCTCTATTGTCAGCTTGATTGGTTTTTTGACAATTGACGTGCCCCATCTATGCTTGACAGTACCGTCAATATACAAAACACCATTTACTGATTTTTTTATGGGGGCGATATATACTTCTCCTGCCGGAATGTTGCCGCCACTCCCACTTGTTGTATAGTTCCCATCATTACAGACAGCACTGCGGCCCCTAACACTAAATTCAAAAGAACTGCCAAGCCGGGTTTCTACTTTGATATGCCTGCCCCAATCTAATAAGTTCTTGATCTTTTTGGCTTTTTCCTGAAGGTTTGTATAGTCAATATTAATGCATCTAATAAAATGACTGAAATCAGTTGTTGGCAAACTTCCTAAACTAGGAGTTGAAACAAACCGATGGTCGCCTGCTAATGCAAATTTTCTGTAGCTTCTGCCCAACTTTTTCAACTGTCCAAGACGATGTGATAGGCAGAGAATAATAATACTGCCATTTTTTAAGGCTCTTAAGGATTTAACAATATTTTCAGAAGCTATTTCACCTTTAAGTTTCGGTGCCTGGGCTTGCAAAGCCACTTTAAGACCAAGTTTTTTAGCAGCATAATAATAGGAAACAGCCATAATGGGCGCAATCCTTTTTTCAGGGTAACCATTATCACAAAGAATAAGCACATCTTCATCTTGTGCGTTTAGGCATTCCGTTAGTACTTTCTTAAAATAAATAAAGTTGTTTTTAGCTAATTGTAATAATCCCTGCTTTTGCATCCATTTAATAAACTCAGCTGATTGCATATGCAGATTAAACTCAATTTTGATGTTTATAAAGGTTTTTATTAATAAAATCCGCCATTGCATCGATCAAAATGTGGTTAACATCCCGTATTGCGAGCTACGATTAGATTTAAGCTGACATAGGGTAGGCAAGATGTCAGCTTATCAGATAACAACATCATGAAGCAAGCTCGAGCGTTGGCGAGATTTTGAACAGTGCCATCCACCATTAAATTTATATAGATTGGCAGCTGACTATAAGATATGGAAGAAGGACATGATAGGATATTTGATATACTTTTTACTAAAGATGAGATTACCTGGCAGACAATTATATATGAACTGATTAATAATGGAGAGATTGACCCATGGGATGTTAATATATCCAGCCTTACGCAAAAGTATATTGACATGATAAAAAAACTGCAAGGTCAGGATTTGAGAGTTTCTGGAAAAGTGCTTCTTGCGGCAGCGCTTCTTTTAAGAATAAAGTCAAGCAGGCTAATGGGCAGAGATCTTGAAAACCTAGATAGACTTTTTTCTCAAAACGATGAAGAAGACGATACGCTTTTGTTTGAAGAAGATAGTATTGTAAGAGGCCCGGAAGAAAAATATAATTTGATACCAAGGACACCACAGCCCCGAAAACGAAAAGTTAGCATATATGATCTGGTTGGGGCACTGGAGAAAGCGCTGGAAGTGAAAAAAAGAAGAGTTATCGCAAGCATTCCACCAACAAGCATTGAAATACCCAAAAAAAAGGTGGATGTTGGAGATTTGATAAAAGAAGTATACGGTAAAATTAAAAATTATTTTTATCAAGGCACAAAAGAACGACTGACATTTTCAAAATTGATAACAGAAAATACAAAAGAAGCTAAGATCCATACTTTTATCCCGCTTTTATATCTTTCAAACCAAAGAAAAGTGGATTTGGCTCAATATCAGCATTTTGGAGATATTGAGATTATACTAAATACCAAGCAGGAAACTGATAAGGAATTAGCAGAAAATTCTATTTGAATATCACCACAACCTTTTTAAACAAAAAGCCTTTTCTGAAGATTGTATGGGTGAACGAAATATGTTGATTCCTGGAAGCTCTAATCCTGATCTTGCTAAAGAAATATCTGCGCATCTTAATATACCATTAACACCAGTTGACATTAAAAAGTTTAATGATGGTGAAACTTATGTCCATATTGAAAAAAGTGTTAGAGGAGCAGACGTTTTTATCATTCAGCCTACAAGCCCACCGGTAAATGACCACCTAATGGAACTACTACTGATCGTGGATGCGTGCCGGAGAGCTTCTGCAAAAGAGATTAATGTAATAGTGCCATATTATGGGTATTCAAGGCAGGATAGGAAAGCTCAGCCAAGGGAACCGATAAGTGCAAAACTTGTTGCCAATTTGTTTGAAGCATCTGGAATTGACAGAGTTGTGACATTTGACCTGCATGTGGACCAAATCCAGGGATTTTTCAATATACCACTAGATAATCTGGAAGCGTTGCCCTTAATAGCTGAACATTTTCTGGATAAAAAGATTACAGACCTTGTGGTAGTTGCACCTGATGTTGGAGGAGCAAAACGGGCAAGAAGACTTGCTAAATTACTTGATACTTCAATTGCAATCATTGATAAGAGAAGACCAAGGCATGGTGTATCAGAAGTGCTCAATATTATAGGAAACGTTAAAAATAAAAATGCAATAATTGTCGATGATATCATAGATACTGCAGGTACAATAATAGGTGCTGCAAAAGCTTTAAAAGAAAAAGGCGTAAAAGAGGTATATGTTGTTGCAACGCATGCATTATTTTCAGGACCTGCGATTGAAAGATTAAAAGATGACGCAATAACAGGCGTAATTGTCACAAACAGTATGAAAATTGCAGACACTAAAAAAATGGAAAAACTCAAAATTATTTCATTAGCGCCGCTTCTGGCACAATCCATTAAAAGGATCCATGAAGGCAGGCCCATGGGAGAGCTATTTGACGGATTATATGATAAGATAACTAAAAAAAGGTTGAAAAAATGAATGATATGCAGGAAAAATATGCGCAACTGAAATTGATGGATAGTCAAATACAAGAAATGCAGCAACAAATTCAGGCGTTTGAAAGCCAGGGTAATGAAATTAGGAGTATAGTAGATGGACTTAAAGATTTTGAAAAAGTAAAAAAAGGAACAGAAATACTTGTGCCTGTATGTTCCGGTATTTTTGCTAAAGCAAGACTGGAAGAAAATAATAGCCTGTTAATGAACGTCGGCGCAGGTGTTGTAGTCAGTAAAAATATGGAAGATGCAAGAAAATTACTAATAGAACAGTTGGAAAAAGTAGCACAGTTACAGGAACAGTTAACAATAGAAATTAATAAGATTGCTGTTAAAGCGTTGCCACTCCAGGAAGAAATTAATAAGATTGCCGGGAATGTGTGAGTTAATATGTTTAAATTCTTAAAGGAAAAATTAAAGAAGGGCATTTCCCAGATATCAAGAAAAATTGATGAACAGGGAGAAGAACAAGTAATAGAAAAAAGAGGTTTTATCGAAAAAATAAAAGGCGCTTTTTCTAAGGAAACCAATCAAGAAAGTACAAAAGAGCCTGTTGAAGAAGATAAAATAGAAAAGAAGTTAGAAAGTGAACAAACCATAAAAAAACCTGAAGAGTCTAAGATTGCTTTTCCTAAGGAAACTATAACAGTGCAAAAGTCTACCCAACCTGTTACAACTGACGAAGATAAAAAGTTAGACAATGAACAAAGTGAAAAAAAAGGGATTTTTAAAAGAATTAAAAGCGCTTTTTCTAAAGGGACTGATAAAGAAGATATAACAGTACCGCACTCTGTCGAACCAATTCAAACTGAAAGAAAAAAAGTACAAATTCAGGCTGAAAAAAAGAGCAAAGAGACTAATAGAGAAAGTATAATAGTGCAGAAATCTACTGAACCGATACAAATTGAAGTAGTGATGGAAGATAAAATAAAAAAGACTGAAAAAAAAAGAATTTTAAAAAAGGGTATAGAGACTTTTTCTAAAGGGGCCAAGACAGAAAACGTAACAGTGCAGAAGTCTATTGAACCAATTCTTACAGAAAGAATAATCGAAAAGCAAGTTCAAATAGTAAAAGAGAACGAAAAAAATGAGATTTTGAAAAAGAGTAAAGGGACTTTTCATAAAGAGACTGACCCTAAATTTGACAGGAAATCTGAAAAGCTAATTGAAATAGAAACTATTGAAGAATTGAATTCAGACAGTGAACAGATTGAAAAAAAAGGGTTTTTTGGTGCAATTAAAGAAATGCTAATAACCAAAAAAATTAATGAAGACCAATTTGAAAAATTTTTTTGGGATCTGGAGGTTGCATTGCTTGAAAGTAATGTGGCTGTTGAAGCTATTGACAAAATTAAAGCAGATCTGAAAAATGACCTGGTAGACAAACCTATTATCAGGTCTAACATTGAAAAAAAGATTATGCAATGCTTACTAAAGTCAGTGGAGGATTTACTGCATGTACAAACTTTTGATCTGATACAAAGGATAAAACAAAAAAAACCGTTTGTGATATGTTTTGTTGGGATAAACGGGTCAGGAAAAACCACTACTATAGCTAAAATTGCCAAATTACTGCAAAAAAATAAAATAAGCTGTGTTATGGCAGCATCTGACACATTTAGAGCCGCGTCAATTGAGCAATTGCAGCTGCATGCAGATAAACTTCAGCTAAAACTAATCAAACACGATTATGGATCAGATCCGGCAGCAGTCGCCTTTGATGCAATAGAGCATGCCAAATCTAAAAAGATCGACGTTGTTCTGATTGATACAGCAGGTAGAATTCATTCAAATATAAATTTGACAGACGAAATGAAAAAGATTGTGAGGGTTGCAAAACCTGATCTGAAAATATTTGTTGGTGAAAGCATCACTGGAAATGATTGTGTTGAACAGGCTAAGACTTTCAATGAAGCAATCGGGATAGATGCTATAATTCTATCAAAGGCAGACATTGACGAAAAGGGCGGAGCAGCAGTGTCGGTTAGTTACATAACAGAAAAACCGATATTATATTTAGGAGTAGGGCAAAATTATGAAGACATGATTAAGTTTGAGCCAGGCCTGATAATGGATAAGATTGGATTATCTTAATTAAAAATAAGGACAATTTCTGATGATGCTTGCCATTTCTGATTATGTATGTACCGAACAATCTTATTCTTAATTGTACCCGCTCCAGTATGCTTGTAATTGAAATTTCCGTAAATAAACCCATCATTTTTTCCTTAACCCATAATATGCGCCAAGTCCAACTACTACTATTGATACAACAATCAACAATCCGATAACTGTATTACCAGTTCCAAATATCCCTTTTCGTTCCGCATTCAGGACTTTGATTGGTACAATAATTTCATTAGTAATAACTTCATCATTGTAAATGCCCCGAATTTCCATATCCAAAAGATAGGTTTTAGCATTTGCTTTATCTTCAACATTTAACTTGAGCACTGCTTCTCCTGTATCTCCGGGCTTTAATTTCCCGATAAAATCAGATTTTTCATCAAAATCAAACGGTTGTGATGATTCCTTGAATGCTCTTATTGATACTGACTCTGCTTCTTTACTGCCAGTATTTTTTACTGCGATAAACAACTCTATATCGCTGCCCGCTAATATTTTTTCTGGAATTGTGTGTACTGTGTCAATGCTAAACGCCGGTCTCCCATGCACAGGAATCTTCATAGGCAGGACAACCGTTTTGTAAACATTATCAGCATCATTTGCTTCCTTGTACTGGATATTTAATTCTGCATCATACTCACCTTCCCTAACTGATTCATCCAAATCAAGGTAGAATGTTGCTGTCAGGCTATCGTCTGCTTCCACTGTACCTAAGGCTGCCTTATCAGAATAACCATACGTTGGACTAAAACCTTCAGGTAAATCAAGTTCAACTTGCACGTTCTCGGCATTTTCATCACCTATGTTTTGCAGAGTTAGTTGGAGCTGGTTTTCATCTGTATCTCCTAACAGCTTTAACGGTGAACTGACCAATGTTCCAATCACAAATTCAGGGTCAGTTTTATCACCCACCCTTATTTCATAGTCGCCTGTTGTATAAACCTTTGTATTATCATGTGTGATCTTTAGTTTTACTTTATATGTATCCTCTAAAGCATCTTTATCAACTCTCAGCTTGTAATATAATATGAAATATTCTTCGTTATAAGAAAATCCTTCCCATGTTCCAACTTTTTTATCTGGCGTGTCTATCTTATCAAAGGAGAAAGGGTACTTAGCATCAAGGTGGAAACTGATATCATCCATCTTATCATTGCCGGTTTTGACTATTTTCCATCTTAACTCAAGATATTCCCCTTGCTGCCCAGGGTCAGGATCCTGGTTTAACAAAGTTATGTCAAGTCCGGCAAAATCATTTGCATCTGCCATTACAATATTTATGTTCAATAAGCACCCTATAAGTATCAGAATTCCAATTATTGTTAGTTTTTTCATTTATTTCATCCTCCTTTTCCATGATTTATTCTTGACAAGAATAATCTATTAAAAATCTTTGTATCTTCCTGCCTTTGTTTCTTATTGGTTAATCTTTCACCAATGACAAGCAAGGCAGGAACAATCGTAATTGCTGCAAGAAAACAAGCTGCTATACCGTAGCTCATCATTGTTCCCATCTCGGCCATCATGGTAAGTTCTCCAAACGACATAGCCTTAAAGCCAATTAATGCTGCCATAGTTGTGGTTGCCATTGGCATGAACACTGCATTTAATGTTATCTCCATTGCTTGTTCAGCTTTCATTTTCTTTAGCTCCTGTCTGAATCTTGTAACGGTCTGTATTCCAAAATCTATACCAATCCCCATTATCATCGATATTACGCCTGAAGTGGCAGAGCTCATTCCCATACCGATCAACCCTATAAATCCAAAAGCCCACAGAATACCCACACCGATGGTAGCAAGGGGAGTCAATCCAAATCTGATTGACCTAAATAATAGAAACAAGACAATAAGGATGCCAATAAGTGACACACGTGTGGTTTTTTGCATATCTGAGCCAATGCTTTGCTTTACAATAGACATGGCCAGGTCCTGACCCGCAACAGCTACGTTAACGCCGGAAGGTTTTGGCACTTCATTAAGAACTTTATTTAGATCAACCAGCATCTCATCCTCATCAAAACCATCAGCAAGGCTTATCTTAATTAAAGCAATTTTATAATCCGAGCTTAAATAACTACTTAATGCTGAACTCTCTTTTACGATTGGATTTATATCGTGCCGTGTCTTTGGCAGGGTATTATTATTTTTGGATTTGAGGATGGATGCTGGGCTTGTTGCACTTATAACATAGTCTACATGAAGAACAGTCTGAGTAAGCAATTGCAAATATTTTATTATATCAGGGTCTCTAACATCCCGGGTTTCATCAGAGCCTTTATGATTAGGAACAACCTCTATTGCAATCATCGCGCTATCTGTTCCGCCAAATTCATCGCCAATGATTTCAAGAGTCTTCATAACTTCAATGTCATCAGGAAGCATGTCCTTATAATCCATACTTTTCATCTGGATGTTCTTTGCTTCAAATACGGCAAAAACAGAAATAGATATCACAAGTAAAACCATGAGATAAGGGTGATACGATACAAACCCTGAATAATTCTTTACTATTTGTTTAAAGTTCATCTTTTCATTCTCGCGTGATTTTCTTTTTGTATTGACAGTTTCTGGTGCTTATGATCTGTATACCAAAACTCGAAGTTTTCCGCCAAGATTATTATTACTGGAGCAGCAACTATTGCTGAGACAAGCGAGAAAGCAATCCCTAAAGCCAGGCTTTGACCCAGATGCTGCATCATTGGCATGACAGATAGTGTTAACGCAAGAAATCCCACTATTGTCGTCATACCAGAACCGAATATTGCGCTTCCAACACCGGGTACAGCAATTATCAGAGATTTAAGCTGGCTTTTCCCTTTTTCTCGTTCTTCATTGTATCTTGTTAGCATGAAAACTCCATATTCAACACCAAGACCTAGGATCATAGCTCCAAGCCCGACTGTTGCTATAGATAAGGGTATCTTCAACCAGCCCATTGTTCCCATTGTCCATATCAAACCAATCATTAATGGAGTAAAGACCAATAATCCTTTTGTAAAAGATTTTTCCATGATAAACAGCAGTATTAGTATAATAAGTGCAGCAAACAAAAGAGTAAATCCTGCATCATGAGAAAGAAGCTGCATCATAACAACCCGCATTGGCGGGTTTCCTGTTATTGATACTTTAACTCCTGGAATGCCTGGCACTGAATCTATGTTACCCTGGATAAGTTCTGCAAGTTTTATTATTTTCTCTTCGCTTGAGCCAACATCTGCCTTGATATACATTAATGTTGATTTATAATCCCTGCTAAAAAATGCATATGAACTGGACTTTGAATCAAGTATGGATTTTACGTGACCGAGCGTATAGAACTGCTCGCTCCTGAAATATTGAGCTGCTGAAGTTACGCTGTCCACAGAGCTTTCTTTTTTGATGACAGCCTCTAAAGCCATTATGCTTTGAATAACATAAGGATGTCTGATATCATTAATTCCATCTTGTATATCCAGGGTGTCATCTAACCGAAATAGTATAATGATAGTATCCTGTCCACCAAAAGTATCTGAGATCTTGTTGTTAAGCTGAAAGATTGGAAGATCCTGCGGCATTTCTTTTGTAAGGTCGGTCTGGAGCCGGATGTCTTTTACGCCTATAGCAAGGAAGCCTGTAATCAACACGACAATAATGAAAATGAGTAAAGCATATCTCTTCTGCAACCTTGCCAGTTTTTCCAACGCTAATTCTAAAAATGCCATTTTTCTTTTATCATCTGAAGTTATATTAATTTACTCATATTGTTTTAAGGTATATTTTTACAATAAAATATAGCCTTTACTCACTACGAATTTAACACGTCAACTTTGTAGCGTTGTGGAATGTTATTTAAAAAAGTAATATGAACAACAGATTATTTACGCCTTTAATTTGACTATAGAACGCTTTGAAAAAGCCCACTCGACAAGAGCCAACTTCATCTTATTAATCCAAAATTAGATTACCTGTATGAATTAATTCCTCTCCTTTGTTCTTTTCTTATATTTTTCACATTTCCTTTTAATTTATCCTAAC
>JBDRFR010000075.1:0-14227 GCA_043818675.1 Nanobdellota archaeon | reverse complement strand
TAAATCTTTACTTTCTTCATCTGGCAAAAATACTAGATTTTCAGGTACCACATCCAGGTATCCTGTTGGTTCAGTCGCCCAATTTGGCAGTACTGCGCCGCTTTGTCCGATTGCTCCGGGAGCTCCTGGTTCAGGCGGCATATCCTGCGAACAGCCAAAAATTAGAATTAAACTTAATAAAATACCTATCGAAATTTTTTTCATTTTATCACCTTTTTTAATATCCTCTTTACTATACTAGTAACCTTTTAGCATAACTAGTATATAAGTTTTTTCATTTTATACTTATTTCCGTTTTCTGCTGTATTCGAAAATCAGTATAGCCAATATTATTATTGCCAATATAAATAAAATAACCCATATATTTTCCATACAGAAATTATTCAAAAAAAGTTTTTTAGAAATCTCATTTTCAATAATTGCAGCAATAATTAATACAACAACTGATATTATCAATAGTATTATTGAATCTTTAAAAACAATATTAAATCCTTTACTCCCAAATTTCTCTTTGATCAAAGCTTTTGATAGCACACCACCCGACACTGCGGCTATAAGATAACCTCCAACTTCCGGGATTGTATGTAAAAACATTGCTCCAAGATTACACCCTAAAAATGAAAATGTAAAAATATTCCCAATCCTGGGGATTGTAGTTTTAACAGATTGGGCTAGTGCAGAAGCGAATATTGATCCATTTAAAGTTATTAAAAATAACGCGCCTGATCCGTAAAAAAAAGATAGCGCAAAACATATTATCATAACGTGCAGATTATTTTGAAAAATGCTGATAATTTCCTTGCTTGCCCCTCCGGTGATTGATGGTGGCGGTGGCATATTCATATTAGATATAGTTTTTACTGTAATCCCAGTCAATTGCTGTTCAGAAAACACAAGCCCGGGGTTTATCAGAGCAATATCAAAAAGCACTATAAACACTCCAATAAAAAAATATATATAAAAATCAAATATTGCCTCATGTTTTTTTAAAAACCCCTTTTTACTTTTCACTTCAATTTTTTCTTCAAGCACAAACAATCCGTTTACAATAGGCAGTGTCATTATTACTGTAAAAGATATTGTTGCAAACCCCACAAAATTGGGAACATCCCTAAATATTGTAAGAGAAGTAAAAAAAGCGATTAGTGTAAAAAATACACCTAAAATAATTGAATACGCGGGTCTTCTTTCAATCCATCTGGATTTTAATAATCTTTCAATTACCATTTTATCTGATTTTTTGCAGCTTCGATTTGCGGTTCTTTCCAGTTAGCTTGCAGAAGTGATTGTTTAATTGTCTGATAGTTATATCCTTGACCTAATCTATTTTTTATATAGTTGGCCAGTTGCATTATTGATGGGTCTAATGTAACAACAGGCCTTTGCTGTGAGTTTTTTTTCATTTTTAAAATAATAAATAACATGACAAGTAATATCAGGAACATTATGATATTAGTGATGATTAATAAAAGTGTAAAATAGTCTTCCTCTGGACCCATCTGCAGTTCAGCGACCCTTTTTGCATCAAGATTATTTTGGACCGTTTGCTGTAAGTTATCTATATTATCTCTTTGCTGGTACGTTGGCAGATTTTCTGTTGGTGACGATTCATCATAAAGTGGCTCTTGAGGCATATCTTGTTGGGGACTATCTTGCGTTGGTAGGTCATCTACTGTCGGATTACTAATTGGTGGCGGTGCTGGTGGTGGTCCTGGCGGAAAATCAGCGTAGGCTATAAATACCATCGTAACCATTATTAAAACGAGCATTATTTTTCTCATTTATATCACATTCTTCAATTTTTTATCATTGTGTTCCTTTAGCACTATTCCCAATTCATCCCCTACGTTAACCCCTTTAATTTTACAGTATGCAACAAACTTTCTCCAAACTTGCTCATCTATTCCTTTTATAAGTTTGCTTGTCATTTTGGTTAAACTAGTTTAATTATTTTAACTTTATAAATTTTATTAATTTTTTAAATAATTTTAATATATTAAATAGGTTAAACTATATAAACTTTTCTAGAATAATTATAGCATTAATGAATCTCCCACAGGCATGTGGTCAAATTATCATCCAGCGGCTATTTTTTTTAAAAGGAATCTATCTGTCCAACAGAATTATATAACTTAACCGTAAATAAAAATTATATTAAAAATTAACACAGGCTCAGCCGATATAGCTGACTTCTCCGCCAAATTTGCCTTTCAGTTTGTTAAGCGCGGTTTTTCTCGAAACATCTTCCAGATCTTTTGTTTTTTTAATAAGTTCGGACTCCACTTCATCGATCTCTTTTTCAAGCTTGTCAATTTCCAAATTTAATCCCAGTTTATCATTAAGTATCTTTAAAATTTCCCGTGCTCCTTTTACGCCAAGATACATGGGGTGTCCATATGTTTCGCTAAGTAGTGCTATTGCCTGAATTTTCCTTTTAGCAGCAAGTCCTAGCAGCAGTCCCGATATACCGACAATTGGTCCTACAATTCCGTATAATTTTTCGTTTAACAGTTTATGCTTATATCTTTTGATAATTTCTTTTGAATTAGCTGTACAGAACACTTTTGGTTTTTTAGGTATATCATTTAATCCTATACCTCCAAGCGTAATAATCTCTTTAGTCTTGAAATCCTGCGCAATGTTGAGTAACTTTTCTGAGAATTCATAGCTTGAGATCTCATCTATTGGCTGAATATCACCTGCAAGAAGCAAAATATCGCAGGACTTGAGCTTTTTATAATAAATCTCCAGTTTTGGCAGTTCCACCAGATTTTCTTCATTAACAAACACTGAGTGCGGGAAAGAATATGAACAAATTTCATACAATTTCTCAGCTTTTAGTTCATCTATCATAAAATCTACTACTACTTTACCAACATTTCCTATCCCTGGCAGACCTTCAATTAACACAGGTTTATTCAATTTGGGTTTTTTCCCAAATTGTTCAATTATCCATTTGGTCATAATAATCCTTGCTCCTTAAAATATAAATCTTTTGCCTTTCTCCTATATAAAGCATACTTATCTTCCGGGCTGTATTTAGGTGCTCCTACAGGTATTGTCTTATTAGCACATACGATGCACAGTTCTTCCATTGTAAACTTGTTGCACTTTGTGCATTTAAATATTTTTTTCAAAAAGAACAGCTTCCTTCTTTTTTCCCATCATCGCAGTTACGATATTCTCAAATTCATCAAGTATTTTTTCCGCTTCTTTATGATCTGATGCAATAAGTTTCAGTTTATATCGCCCACCACCTTCATATTTAACATCTACTTGTGGTTGGCTGGATAATGCCTTTTCAAACGCTTTTTTTATAATCTCTACGCCGTTTGGGTCATAAGTTTTAAGTTTTAATTCAGAACGAACTTGCACATGTGGTGGCTTTATCCGATCCATTATAACTTCAGAAAGAACTCCAGCCTTTTCTTTGTCAAGTTCCAATTCTGTAATCTTGGCATTTCCAGCCACCAACTCTTCAAAGAATATTGATAAGTAACCATATTTGTTAGATATCTTTTCGTATATCTCTTTATATAAGAGTGTTAACCCAACATCCAATTTTTTTGCCACGTACTCTACAATTTTTTCAGCTTTTTGTTCTTGTTTTATCTGATTAACTTTGTTCCTTTTTTGATTATCATTAACTCTTCTTAGGCTTAAATCAATATGTCCTTTTTCAGTGTTAATATTTAGAACCAGGCAGACAATTTTTTTTCCTTCAACCACAAAATCTCTGATATTTCTAATTCTGCCCGGCGACACTTCAGAAATATGTATAAGTCCTGTCTTTTTATATTCGTCAAGAATAACAAACACTGAATTCTGGTGCACAGCTGTAACTGTACATAACACAAACTC
Organism: Nanobdellota archaeon; assembly: GCA_043818675.1. Lineage (GTDB taxonomy): Archaea > Nanobdellota > Nanobdellia > Woesearchaeales > DATDXC01 > JBDRFR01. The sequence goes on along the minus strand of JBDRFR010000075.1, from coordinate 10,366 downwards.
GCCTTCCTCTGGATAACCCTGCTTTTGTAAAAGCATTATTCCAGCACCTCAAGTATTCTAGCTTTAATTCTCGCTTTTCCTCCTCTGGGTTCAGCGATTATTTTACTGCATACAAGGCATATAATCTTTGTTGATGCTTTCCCAAATATTGTTTGTTCATTCTTACATTTAGGACATCTTACTTGGATAAATTTGCTTTTATTTTCCTTCAATTTCATCAAAAACGCCTCCACTAAAGTTTATACAGATCAAAATATGTTATTAGAAGGGATAAGTATTTAATTTATAAGTCTTTTGGTCATTAAGCAAGTTTTTTTAGGTCATTTTCAATCTCTTTTCTTTCCTTATCAATTTTAACATTGTACCTGCATATTGCCTGGTTTACTCGTTCTATCTTTTCATTCAATTTGTCAATATCCATCTTCAGTAATCTTTTGGTTGTCAAAATCAGGATTCTGTTGCAGTCACTATTAATAAAAACATTATCAAGCTTATTTATAATATCATTTTTAATTATCACCTTATTTATAAATGGCGACCAATCAAAGTTAAGGCATGCTTGTTGCTGATTCAGGGTTAGAATTAAGCCAATATTTCGGTAACTGCTGGTGATTCTTTTAACACTATTACTGTTTAAACCAAACTCTTCTTTTAATAATGGTAATTCTTCATCCTTTAGAAATTTGTTAAAAAGGATAATCTTATCTACGCTGTCTTTAGTTATTTTCTTGATTAAAGAAGTTTTAACCATTTACCCCACAATAGGCAATAATATCTCCTATACTATTTAAATATTTCGGGTAGAATTACTTAAACTCCAGTCTTTTGGTTCTAAATCCACTTTTTTGTACATGGGTTTTTTTGCATTCTTTACAGGAATATCTTAAATCTGTTTTTTTAGAAGCCTTTTTCCCGGTCATTTTGAATTGGGTAATTGCAGGTTTTGAGTATCTGCCAAGATTTCCTGTGCCTCTGGCCTGTCCTCTTCTTTTAGCTCTCAGTTTGCTGCCATACGTCATGCTTCTTGGCTTCCCTTTTTTATTTGCCGCAACAGAATGTTCTGTATGTTTCTTACAGTAAGGGCAATGCCTTTTTCTTATTTTATTTAATTTCATTGTTGTTAAGAATTAGTAATTTATTTAAAAACCTTTTGCTTTATTCCTCTTTAATCTCTTCAGCTCTTCCTTTATTTATCAAAACCTCTGCAATTTTTGTTGGAAGAGATGCCATATCCTCCTCTTCAAAAGGCCCAAATTCCTCTCCCTCTAACCCAACAAATTTTGGGATTGAATGTTTTAGTCGTATGAGCCTGGTAGTTTTTTCCGGTTCTTTCTTGGATTTTTCTTCTATAACAGGTTCATCTTTAGCTGGTAATTCAGATTTTAATATCCTTAACAGAACATCTTCCCGGCAGCTTTTAAGGTCGTTAACTAAAGAACCGAAAAGTCCTTTTTCTTCTTCAAGTAACACCGTTCCGTCTATCAGATCAGAATTGGTTTTTGTCTTATCAAGAGCCATTGTCATTATTTTTTTCTCCCTGCGGTCGTATAATTCCTTTAATATTTTTTTTAAGTTTTCCAGTTGTTTTGTTGCTTTCTTGTCTGATAATTGGTCTTGTGTTTCCTGGTCAGCCAATTTTTGTTTATCTATTAAGTAGCCAACTACATTAGAATAAAATTTATTGTCAAGTTTTTGAAGTTCCAGCCTGTCTTTCTCTCTTCTCAAAATTTCAAATAACGTCTCGTAAGTTATGGTTACATTTTCTTCATCATCCATTATATTCCCCTTTAATTAGTAATTGAGGTTGCTATTTAAACTTTTAGAAAGATCACTTATACATCAGGGTACTCTACTATTTCCCCTTTATAATTTTTAAGCACTACAATATTCTTCCTGGTTTCCACAATATACTCTGGTAGAAGTGGTATTTTCCCGCATCCGCCCTGTGCATCAATTATTAGCTGTGGCACAGCCATTCCTGAAGTGAATCCTCTGAGTTGTCTCATTATTTCAATACCCTTCCTAAGTCTTGGCCTAAAATGACTTGTGCCTTTAACCAGATCAGGCATATAAATATAATATGGCTTAACTCTGATCCTTAGCAGTTCCTGCATTAATTTCATCATAACCGCCGGATCATCATTAACCCCTTCAAGAAGCACACTTTGATTACCCATCGGAATTCCTGCATCCGACAGCATACAGCACGCCTTTTTACTCTCTGCAGTAATTTCATTTGGATGATTGAAATGAGTATTAATATAAATTGGATGATATTTTTTCAGCATATCGCACAGTTCAGGTGTAATTCTTTGCGGAAGCGCGCATGGGGTTCTTGTGTCAATTCGAATGATTTCAACATGCGGTATTTTTTTTAATTCCTTTAATATGGATTCCAGAAAGCCGTCGGATAACAAAAATGGATCTCCTCCGGATAATATTACGTCCCTTACTTCGGGATGAAATCGGATATACTGAATACCACCCATTATTTGTTCTTTTCTAATCCGTTTAAACGGATCTCCTACTCTTCTTTTCCTTGTGCAAAATCTGCAATACATCGCACAATTATTGGAAATCATAAGTAATACTCTATCCGGATACCTGTGCACAAGACCTGATACAGGGCTGTCACGCTCTTCACATAGCGGGTCTTCCATTCCCTTATCATCTTTTAATTCCATCTCATCGGGTATACATTGTTTCCAAATTGGATCGTCTTTCTTTTTAATCAAACTTAGATAATACGGATTAATCCTCATCGGATATTGTTTAATCACTTCAGAAACCGTCTCTTTTCTTACATTGCCTTTACATACAGAATCTAATTGTTCTTCGTTTATAATACTCTTTTGTAGTAGCTCTTTCCATACTTCTACTTTTACAACTTCCTTAATAAAGCTTTTTTTTAACAATGATTGGATCATTTCCATTTTTTTCTCTGCATTTTAATTTTAATTATAATAAAACAGATGCAGTTTGTTTAGTAAAAGAGTTTTTTGAAAGCCAAACCATTTTTGCCTAAAAAAATATTTCACCACTCCTTCACCATTAATCTCAATTTTCGTAAAAAACATTTCTTTTTTTCAAAACATTTTTTGTTATAACTTATATTTAAATGTAACTATTTTCTATATCCCTCGTCGATAGAATATGCTCAAGTCCATCTTTTTTTTTGCACTTTCTGTAATCTTAAATCACTCTTTTAATCCTTCTCGACGAGAATTTCCCAGCAATAAATTCAATCAATAAACTTAAAATTTGCGTATCTATCTTCAAATTTTTCAGAACTTTTACCAAGTATTATCTCATTTCCTTCGATAAAAATATAAGGCGGGATTGGTTTGATAAACCGCCATGCGCATGTTAAGGTATAAGCTCCCTGGTGCAAAACCGCCAGTATATCCCCTTTCTTGATATCTGCTCCATAATAACTGTATCCCCAAAGGTCTGAGGGGTCGCATAATGGTCCGTAAATAGTTTTTTTGTTTAACTGATGCGAAAAATTTGACAGGTTAACTATTGGGGCAAATGCGTATTCTTCAAATCGAAAATCACCCACCATGTTTATTCCTCCATTGACAATGACGCAGTCTTCTTTGACAGACTTTACTTTCAGTAGTATTGACGTTGAGTGTGTCGCAATATATCTTCCTGGCTCGCAGAAAATTTTTATGTTCGGAATCAGATTCTGAATGTTCTCTTTTAACGCTGCCGATATTTCTAAAGCAAACTTCTCAATCGGCTCAACTACCTCAATTTTGAATTTATGCGGGTCAAAATCATCACATTCAAATTTTTCATATTCTTTTACCATATTTATCAGGTCAGCCTTTAAGCCAAATTTGTTTACTATTGCTATATCTTCTGCAAAATATCCTCCCCCTATGTTAAAAAATTCGAGGCTTTCTAAATCTTCTTTGCTAATATTATTTTTTAAATATGTTCCAATTAATCTAATATTTTCTACGTAGCGGCTTGGATTCAGATTCCAACTGCAGTGGAAATGCAGTCCCATAAGTTTTAGATAATTGTTTCTCTTAATAACCTGCCAAACATCCTTTAATTGGTCTAGTGAATATCCAAATTTAGACCATACTTTTGTAACTGAATTGCTTGGATTAATCCTTATACTTACAAGCCCAGGCTTTTTTAGCTTAATCAATTCTTCAAGCTCTTCGTCATTATCAATATTTATAATTACTCCGTTTTTTGCAGCAAGGTCAATTTCTTCATAGCTTTTTCCAGGGCTTGTAAATACTATCTTTTCAAACCCTAGTTTTAGCGCAAGCTGAAGCTCAAAAATTCCAGCAACATCCGCATAAAATCCTTCCTGTTTTAAAGTTTTTATTAAGACCGGAAAATCATTGCATTTGAAAGCATAATACGCTTCAATGTTTGGAATATGCTTTTTGAATGTATCCAGAAATAATCTTGCTCTTTTTTGCAGCTGATTTTTATCAAGGATGTATTGCGGTGTCCCATATTCTTCAGCGCTTTTTAGCAGTAAATCTGTCGGCAGCTTCTTAATATATTTCTTATACCTGGATGGGTCATCATTTTCCACAACCTCTTTCCATACTTTTTTTACAATCTCAATTATTTTTTTATTCATATTATTATTTCCGCATATTTAGTTTCAAATATTTTATCTGCATTTTCCGGGTTTTTAATTAATATGTATCCAACCATAAGGTCAGTATGGTCTGTTATTATATCGATGATTTTATCTCCTGGTTTTGTAAATTTTGTAATGTTTATAATGTTTGCTGTGTTTTTGATAATTTTTAAATGCTTTAATACTCCTCCTCTCTCTGCCAGAAGATAAACAACTACTCCCTCATTTTTTGGCAATTTCAGTTCAGTTGCTAAACCCAGTTTCATCTTTGCGTATATCCCAAGTGATGTGTACCCGTACATTCTCTGCATTAAGGGTATGAATGTGCTAAGTCCTGGGCGTATTGAGGATTCGATAACATTAATTTTACCTTGATTTACTTTAAAATCGACCATGCATACACCTTCTTGAATATTAAATGCTCTGGAAATATTAGCGCATACTTTATTCAGGTCATTAATGCCTTTTTTCCTGATGTTTTTTTCATTCATTAGATAAAAACCCTTATAATATCCTATCTGTTCACTTTGATATTTTTTCACGATTCTTAATATCTGAATTTTTTTATTATAAACCGAAAAATCGCAACTATACTCCTCCCCTTCGGCATATTCTTCTAATAAGAACTGTCTGCGCGGGTCAAATTTTATATCTTGATATTCAATAATTCTAAACCTTTTGTCATTTCTTATTTTTTTCAGTGCATTTTTTAAAATTTCAATATTCTTCTTCAAATCCGATTCATTTTTGTTTAAAAAAATAAATTCACTTCCTGTGCCGGTTATAGTTTTTAGTACGTTTGGAAACTTGATCTCATTGGACATTTTTTCTATTAAGGCGCATTTGCCAGTTGGCACATTGTATTTTTTGAATCTGGTTTTCATGATATACTTGTTTGATGCAGTATTAAGTGTTTCATCATCATAGAATCTGATATTAAAACAAAGTGATAATTTTTTTGAAAGTTTAAACTGTTCTTCATCATCAATTCCGATAATTCCTATAAGCTTAACGTTGTTTTTTTCAACCCATAATCCAATCTTCTCAATCAGTCTTTTTTCACTCTTAAAATCATCATCTATGAAATTACCTTTTAAATTGTAATCCTGCATAAATTCCTTTTCGCATATAACCAGAATTTTATTAAGGTTCATAGATTTAAGCGAGTAATATAGCTCTTCGTATCCTATATACCTTGCAGGAAACAGCAGCATACTTTTCATCTTAACTCTTCTGCCAGTATAGATCTAATCTCCTTTTTATATCTTTTAGGAAGGCTTGGTGCTTTATATATCCTAAAAAATTTTTTATATAGTTCATCTTCCCGCTCAACTGCCTCACTCATGAATCTCTTCTTAAATTTGTCAATTAAGTATCCTTCACTTTTATTTTTGGTAGCAAGGTAAAATGCAAACAGCTGTTCATCTCTGACGGCTTTTGGTTTTTCATAAATTCTGCTCGGCGCTTTAAATAGCGGGTAAAGTTTTTCATACTTTCTATTAAAAAAATTATGTTTGAACTTTACAATTTTTGGATCCACGCCGTTGCTTTTCAAAAACAAAAATGCTTTGGCGCACATCGGACAGCTATAACACCATCTTTCTTTGATTGTTTTTACAGAGCTGCATGACATCTGATATTTTGCAATTTTTGGATACCTGTTAAATAGCACCTTTATTTCTGCTATGTTATAAATGGGTTCAACAAAACTGCTGATTTGAAACTTGTTTTGTGTAAATTTTGAAAGTAAGCTGTTTTGTTCTTTCATCCATTCACTGCTTTGGTCATAGGATGGGTACACTTTTAAACCATTTTTTGGGTAGTAATCATTAAAATTTTGTTCATTGCCAAACACCAAATATCGGGTTTTAAAATACATTGCGATTGGCAAAAGCATTGTAAGGTATGCGTTCATAGCATTAGCGCAGATAATTCCTATTGAGTTTGTTCTATTAAATCTTTTAATTGAAGAAATATTGTCCAAATAATCAGACATACAAAATACTTTGGTCTTGAACTCTTTTTCAAACCTATGAATCAGATTAAATTTATGATCTGCCTCAACATCCCAGAAATCCTGCACCATTACAAGTTTAGGTTTTAATCTGATTTCTTTTGCAATACCGTAGGATAATAAGCTGTCCTTCCCAAACGACATTCCAATTAAAGCTGATTCCGAGCTGCTTTTACATTTTAGTTTTTCTGCATCATTACTTAAAAATTTTATTTTTTTATTATTAAAATTTCTTGTGAATACGCGCGGCAATCTTTTATCCATTTCGGCAATTCTCGGAATATCCCGCATTATTGCACGATCTCCCATTTTTTTTAGGTAAGGTTGTGATGAATCAAATCTGAACTCTTTATCCCATAACATAGTATACGGCGAAATTTTAAGGTACAGTAAATTAGCTATGATGGTTTTTTTGCTTTTTGTATCCAATGCTTTCCAAACATTGACTGGATATTCCACCATTGCATCTTTCCATAAATTAATAGAAAATCCGTTTCTTTTAAGCTTGCTTTTTATTATCATTAAGAGCATTTCTCACAATCATGTCGATCATCTGTGCATAAGAATAACCTTTAACCTGCGCCATGGCAGTAAGTCCCGCATCTTCTGATAAGTCCGGGTTTTGGTTAATCTCAAGTATGAATGGGTTATTATCTTTATCAACTCGAAAATCAATCCTATAATAATCTTTGCAGTCAAACAGCTTTGCAGCCTCTGTTGCCAGATTTTTCAGCGTCTCCCCAAGTTTTATGTTGACTTTTGCAGGGCAGCTTCTTTTTGTTTCTTCATAATCCACAGAATCTTCTTTCCACTTTGCGTCATAATTTATAATTTTTGGTTTTTCAGGCGGGAGCCCATCGAAAGTTATCTCAGATATTGGAAGCATTTCCTTTCCGATAAAGCCAACGTTAAACTCTCTTCCGGAAATGAATTCTTCGACCAATGCTGGCTGTTTATATTCTTTTATCACATTCTGAACCTGTTTTCGCAGATCTTTTTCATTATGTACGACCGACTCATCTTTGATGCCGATGCTTGCATCCTCACGTAATGGTTTGACAATCAGGGGATATTTCATATTCTTAATATTTTCCCTGGCAGATTTTAAAACCTTGAATTTTGGCGTAGGTAAGTTGTGATACGTTAATATCTTCTTGACAGTATCCTTTCTCAAAGTTATTGATAATGTTAAATACTTACCTCCTGTGTACGGCAATTGTAATATATCAAGCATTGCAGCCACATGCGGCTCCAGTTTTGATTTTGAGAAAAAACCGTCATCGCAGAGATTAAATACCAGATCGATATTTTCCCTGTCATTTTTCAATTTTTCAAACATATCTAAATCAACATAGTAAGTTGACACTTCATGACCTAGTTTATTTAATGCTTTAACTACAGAATGCGCATCATCATTTGTATTTCTTCCTTCCCAATCCTGATGATACGACTCTATCATATTATCTCTTTTAGTATACAATACAGCAATTCTAATCTTAATCCCCTTGAATTTCTATAAGCAAATATTATATAAATGTTTGGGTAAGTTGTATTATGGTAATGCCGTCAATATTTGTCTATGGCGGTAGTCCAGAAACGGCTGCCGGTTTGCTTGGGCTTTTTATGAATAATCATCCCGGATAATGTTTAAAAAAACATAAAATTAGCAGATCTTCCATCTGCTGGCTGCTGATTTTATTACTTCAGCAATCAGTCTTTCATAGCTCCAGCCAGCAGCATACGCTGCTTTCGGCAATCTTGAATTCTCTTTGGGGTTTTTCATAAAGCCCGGTAATGCGTTCACTTCTAATATGTTTGGTACATTATTTTTATCAAGTCTAATATCAATTCTTGCCCAGTCTTTACAGTCCAGAGCTTTGAATGTTTTGATGCAAATCGCCTCAATCAGTGATTTTAAATTCTCATCAATTGCAGCTGGGCAGGCCAGCGGATCCATATTTGAACCTGGGTTATCATATATCCATTTAGCTTCGTAAGAGTCCATTGGGTGCAATCCTTTTGGCAGATGATCAAATAATATTTCGACAATAGGTAAGACTATTGGTTCATCATATCCTATCACTGAGATCGTAAATTCTCTGCCTTTAAGAAATTCTTCAACAATTACAGGTTGATTATATCGTTCTGTTATTTTTTTAACAATTTTTTTTAGGTCTTCTTTATTATTTATTAAGTTTTCATTGAACAATCCTTTTGAAGAGCCCTCTAACAACGGCTTCACAAGAAGCGGGAAAGCCAGGCCTTCTATTTCTTCATTCTCATGATTTAAAACCTGAAACTTGGTAGTGTTTATCCCGTTAAGCCTTAAAATCTCCTTGGTTTTTGCTTTATTAAGCGTGTTAATTAATGTCTGTGACCCTGCTGCTGTAAACGGAATGTTTAGTTTTTCACAGATTCTTGGAACTAGCGCCTCTCTTTCCTCACCGCAAAGTCCTTCCGCCACATTAAATACCAGGTCAATTTGTTTTTTTTTTGATTTTAGAATTTTTTTGATATCCTTATTGACGTTAATAACCTCTACTTCATGACTGTTTGCTTTTATAGCTTCCGCTAGATCATTTATTGTTTCAATGCTATCGAATTCAGCATATTTTTCCAAATCTTCATTACCATCTGGTTTGATGCTGCAGGTAATTGCTATCTTGATTTTAGCCTCACCATAAATTTATTTTATCAACTAGTATAAAAATTAGCAGGTTTTTTTGATGAAACAGAATTTTTTCTTTGCTGCACTATATTTGCTATTCTGGCTTGCATCTTTTGCCAATGCTTTTTATTATTTCATATGCTTTAGGATGTACATTTTTTAGAACCATCCCTACCTCCTGGCGAAATTCATCCTGAAGAAATGTGGTGTAAAAATGATCTGACATCTCCCTGAACTGTTTTGTTGTATATATTTGATTCTTGCATCCTCTTTTAAGTGTTAAAAGCTTTAGTCCATTTTTCATTCTTCTTTTTTGCATATCCTTATCAACAGCTTGAAGATATTTCTGGTCTTGTTCAGGCAGATACATTATCTCTCTGTGTATTCTTTCGTGAAACAGTGTTTTTTTGAAGTAAGGACTTTTTATACGGCTTTCCGTAATAATTATTGACCCGCTTGTTATCCACATCGTATGGTATAGAAGTTCTTCTTCATTTGTAAGATTAAGCGATTGAATATTTTTTTTAAGATTTTGTTTTTCAGTATATGTATTAATAAGATTTGGCGTTATCATTATCGCAAAAGGAGTATACATAAAATCTGTATTTATGGAATTATAACCCGCACGCCATATATTATCTGGAATTACATATTCTTCTTCTCTTAGACATTTTAATAAATTTGCTGGGTCATCTATTGATCTTTTTACCAGATTATATGTTTCAGCAACAGTTATTTTAGGACGAGAACCTATCTCACCTTTAGTAGCAGCACATCCTCCCAATATCCCTTCCAACCCACCTACAATTAGCATACTGCTTATCAAAATATTCTTTCTAATCTTTTTCATTATCTTTATCCAAATTTTACCCAAGTTTAAATATGTTTCTACTATCTAATAGTAAATATCTTCCGAGCTATACATTATTCTCAACTACTAAGGTAAAACCGAAAAAAGCAAATACTACCTAATCCAGTGATATGTTCTATGCTGAGTTGGAGACAAAAACTAAGAAATGCTGAACTTGAAAATTCTCGTAAAGAAGCAATTATTAATAAACAAGAA
>JBDRFR010000074.1:0-2511 GCA_043818675.1 Nanobdellota archaeon | reverse complement strand
AAAATGGCCAATCCTCAATTAGAAAATGGTCATATTGACATAGCGAATACTATTGTTGATAAACTTTGTTCTTATAGATTAAGCGGTCAAGAATGGCAAATGATTTGGGTTATATTAAGAAAAACTTGGGGATGGCTTGAAAACCCAAAAGATAAAAATAGCCCTAAAAAGAAAATGGATATAATCTCTTTATCGCAATTTGAACAATTTACTGGAATAGATAGGCGTAAGTGCCATACTATTTTAAAGAAACTTATTTTAAAAAAAGTAATAAAAAAAACTGTCACCCAAAAAGGTGACAAGTTTATTATAAGTTATGGATTTCAAAAGAATTTTGACCTTTGGAAGTTGTCACCCAAAAAGGTGACTATCACCCAAAAAGGTGATGGGGTGTCACCCAAAAAGGTGTCAAAGCTGTCACCCAAAAAGGTGAATACAAAAGAAACACTTAAAGAAACTATTACAAAAGAAATAGAACTACCTGATTGGTTACCTTCTGATTTATGGAATGAATTTAGAAAATATCGTATTAAAATAAGAAAGCCGCTTACTTTACATGCTGAAAAACTAAATATTGATAAATTAGAAAAACTAAAACTTACTGGGAATGATCCCGTCAAGGTTATTGAAGAAACTATAATGCGTGGCTGGCAAGGGTTTTTCCCACTTAAAAATAAAGAAATACAACAAGAACCAAACGGTTACCAGCCACCACTATCGGAAGTGCTTGGTTAGAAATAAAATGAATATCACACATAAAATGAGTCTAACACCTACATACTCTTCATGGCGGCAGATGAAGCAGAGGTGTTTAAACCCTAAAGCCTCAAATTATAAATATTATGGCGAACGTGGCATTAAGATTTGTAAACGTTGGTTAAAGTTTAAATATTTCTATTTTGATATGGGAGATTGTCCGAAAAGTCATAGTTTAGATAGAATTGATAATAATGGTAATTATGAATTAAAAAACACGAAATGGAGTACCCAAACAGAACAGCAAAGAAACAGAAGGATTTCAAAAAATAATACGACTGGCGCTATAGGGGTTTCATGGCATAAAGGTAATAAAAGATACAGGGCTGAAATTAGAGTACCCAATAAGCGTATAAATTTGGGTTATTTTGATACTTTAGAGGAAGCAAAAAAAGCACGCAAACAGGCCGAACAAAAATATTGGAATAAAGGATTAAGTTAATAATGGATATTTCTTTACATAAAGTGCCCCCGCAAACCATAGAGCATGAGGAAAGTATTCTTGCAGGTTGTTTATTATATTCAGATATTTGTGAAGAAACAATAGACAATTTAGTTCCAGAAGATTTTTATAAAACAGCCCACCAAAAAATATACAAAGCCATTCTCGATTTAAAATTCAAGAAAGAACCTGTTGATTTATTAACTGTTTCTGAAAAATTAAGGTCGCTCAACGCCCTTAGCGATGTTGGCGGTGTTACTTATTTAGCTACATTGGTTGAAACCTGTCCAGTTCCAACCAGCACAGAACACACAATACAGAAAATAAGAGAATGCGCTGTTTTAAGAAAAACTATTGAGCTTTGCAATAATACAATTCAAAATTGTTTTAATCTTAATGATACGCCTGAAAAAACAATAGACCAGTTTCAAACAAATGCCTTAAAAATAGATGTAAAAGTCAAAACTGAAAGTCACGTAAGTTTAAAACAACTTGTGTTAGAGGGTGAAGCAAGACATGAGCTTATTTACGAAAACCATGCAAATATAACTGGAGTGCCTTCGGGGTTTAAAGATATTGATTTGGTTACTTGCGGATTTCAGGGGGGTAATTTAATTATTCTTGCAGCCAGACCCTCTCACGGTAAAAGCTCTCTAATGCGAGGTATGAGTATTAATATGGCTAAAGAAAACTATTGTAATTTAGTAATTTCATTAGAGATGAGCAAAGAACAGCTTTATGATACGATAATTTCAAGTGAAAGCGGGATAAACTCTGTTAAGTTTCGCAATGGCTATTTTTCTAAAGAGGATTGGGCGAAAAAGGCTGATGCAGCAAGTAAAATATACGAACTTAACAGTTTTGTAATGGATAAAGATTGTTTTACGCTATCAGATATTTGCCGTATATCTCGGAAATTAAAGAAAAAAGAAGATATAAAAGCGATTTTTATTGATTACCTGCAATTAATTGAAGGCGATCAAACTAAGACAAAGAATTACGAAATTGGAGAAATCAGTAGAAGATTAAAAATATTGGCAAAAGAATTGGATTTACCTATAATTATCTTAAGTCAGCTAAATCGTAAATGTGAAGAACGAAATGATAAAAGACCCATACTCGCTGATTTGAGAGATTCAGGATCTTTAGAGCAGGACAGCGATATTGTTATGTTTTTGTATAGACATGAACAATATATACAAAAAAAATATCATGGAGACGGTTCAAAAACAGATGATATGTTAAAATGGGAGGGTAAATCCGAACTCGACATCGCAAAGCAAAGGATGGGACCGACAAGGCGCATTAATCTT
>JBDRFR010000073.1:0-2351 GCA_043818675.1 Nanobdellota archaeon | reverse complement strand
CCCTACTGCTACTCGGACGTCCCCTACTGGCCCCCAACCTTAAAGGCTTTGGGAGTGAACATCTTCAGGGCTGCTGCCATTAAAGTAGTGAGAATGATGTCGGTAGAATGCCTTTGTGAGGCATAAAGTTCTCCGAGGCGCTATTTTTTATTTATCAAAGAGCAAAACGATGTAATTATTGACCTGCTTACAATATAATGGTCGTTAACATTATTAATACGCTTAAGTTCGGCAAATATCACGCCTGACTTTTTACGAGACCATCAGATATTGGTTAGTATCCAAAAAGACATAATAAAATAAGTGTAAAAGCTTCGATTTTGTTGACATGTTGCTAAATTGGCAATATTAATTAATAAACAAGTTGAATGTTCTTTCTTTTTATTTGAATACAAATTATATGATAGGAAACTTATGGATATACCGACTAAAATAACACCATGTCCCATTGTCGAAGCAATTGTGGAATTAAGATTTGTTACAAACTTACCAGATGATGCTGTTTTTGGTGTAATCTATAATAAATTCCATAATGAATTTGAGGGACCAGAAAAATTACCAGTTTTGCAGTTGCCAGAGGCTATTAGGTCACAAGACCCGAACCTAATATACATGCCTTACTATAAATTGCATAAAAGTAATTACATAATGCAGGTAGGTCCTAAAGTGTTCTCTTTAGCAAATGTAAAAGAGTATGTAGGTTGGGATACGTTTTCAGATAAAATTAAGGATACGTTTGAAAAGTTATCAGGGTTGGGGATAGTAGATAGAATTGAAAGATTTGGTTTAAGATACATAAACTTTTTTGCTGATATAAATATCTATGAGAAATCTATGCTAAAAATACAACTTGAGAATAAAAATCTATTTAAAAACGAAAATAATTTAACAATTGTAATGAAGACAGGCGATTTTGCGTCTAAACTCATCCTGGTAAATAATGCTCAAGTGAAATTGCAGGCACCTGATAAGATAGCCAAGGGTTCGATAATTGATATAGATGTTTCATTAGAAAGAAAAATAAAATTTGAGCACATAAATGAGTTGATTGAAAATGCTCATAAGGAAGAAAAAAAGCTGTTTTTTAGTTTGTTGAATCCAGATTTTCTAAAAACTTTTGACCCAAAATATGGTGTGATTTAAATGTTTAGTACAGAAGTTTATTCAGCCGAAGATTCAACAACAACTGCAGTAATTAACTATATATGTTTAGGCAGATTGGTTATGTATGCTCAATTTGCGAACAATAAGGTCAAGCCTGATTGCTATATCCCTTCTGAGTTCTATAAAAGTCACTCCTATACAATAGTATCCCAAGGGATGGCATTAGAAGATCAGATTGCTTCAATTGATAGTTTAGCCTCTTTTGAAGATATGATTGAAAAAATCCAAAAAAGGGTGCCAGAACAAAAAGAATTGTATAATGAAGGTTTAAAAAATAAAGTTTATGAATTATTTGAAAGTTTTTTATCATCTGAAGAAATTGAAAAAGCAAGAGAACTTTTCCAGCTTGCTGTCAAATTTTTTCCTGATGAAAAAAAATTCAGTGTCGCAAAAAATATTATCGCGCCTTCAAAAGTGGTTAGTTCTAATAAATCAGAAACAGAAGGTATTCAAGAGACTACACAGTTTTTAAAAAACTTGGGAAAAGAATTTGAAAAAAAGTGGATTGCAGTTTCAAATGGGAGACTATTAGGTGTTTCAAATTCCTATAGTAAGTTAGCTAAAACCTATAAAGGCAGAGATGTATTTATTATCAAAGTATTATAGGCGAGAAGAATATGCTTCGACATGATGATGGAACCATTTTTGCGTGTAGCCAGACCAGTTACATAGATAAAATTGGGGAACATCCTGAGAGCAGAATATATGTATCGGTTCAGTTTGATACCCTTCCTAAAACTTTCGCAGTTTTGGACACAGGTGCACCGTGGTGTATTTTAAATAAAGAACAAGCAATAGAATTGAACCCAAATTATAAAGATGAAGCTATAGATACAAAATGCTTAAACATTCGTGGTGAAAAGACAGGAGGAGTTTTGATTAGACTTCCTGTTAGAATATGCGCTGAACAAGGGGAGGATATCATTATTGAGGGGACAGTCTTCGTTCCGCAAGATGAACGCAACCTTCCTAACTTCATTGGATTAGACGGATTCCTCAGTAGAATTAAATTTGCAATCAACCCTCAGTCGAACATTTTTTACTTTGGACCTATCGCTCAATAATGTTTTATAATGTATTATACCTGTATTTTAATTGTGAGATGGTTGATATATTATGAAAATAAATAGCCGTTTAAAAATACAAATATATCAAACATATTTTAGGTTTTCCATACCTCTGAAAAA
>JBDRFR010000072.1:0-8615 GCA_043818675.1 Nanobdellota archaeon | reverse complement strand
GATTTTGCTCCTATCTCAACGTGCTCCGGGTAGTCAAAATACTGGAATAAGCATTTTAAATCAACCATCGGAAAAAAACCTGCAGAATCCCAACTAACTGTAATCTCGTTTAAGTCCGGCACTTTTTTTGACATAAAAAGCCAAAAACAACATGGCGTTTATATCATTTTCTAATTTTATCATACCATAATGGTAACAAATTGGTTTTAGAAATCCCTTTATTTTCCATTATTAAAGGTTTAGGGGTCTCATCACAATATTCTTCTTAACGGGGAATCTTTCCCTATCTTTTTTTCAATTAATAAAATTATAAATATGGACTTAGTTTATCCATTCTGAATATTTGGTTTTGCCAATCCTTTTTTACAGGAAAATTTGAAGGATTTATGCCAAGTTCTATTATCCTCATACCGAAACATAGTTATAGTTAATATTTTCCTAATTTTATATGAGCAGGGATTATCTTTTTGTGTTAAAGGCCCTAAAGGAAATACCGTTTAATGTTGGAAAGAAGCTTCTAACAGAATTTCTTCTTGGAAAAGATACTAATGAATCTATCAAAAGGAATAAACTGGATAAGTTGGAAAACTTCGGTTCGCTTGCTTATGAAAAGGAAGAAATAACTGCTATAATCGACAGCCTTATTTTAAACGGGCTTATAAATCAAACATCTGTAAACGGCAAATCTTTTTGGAAAGTGCTTGAACTAAGCGCTAAAGGCAGGCAGGAAATTGATAATCCATCACTATATAAAAAAAAGCTATCGTACGGGTTTAAAGAACACAAAACCCTAATTACCCAACAGGATAGGGAATTATTTAAATCCTTTCCAGAACTGGCAAAATATAATGAATCGCAAAAAAAAGGGATAACAAGCAGCAATAAACATATCTTATGCATTGCCGGCGCGGGTTCAGGCAAAACAACAGTCCTAACAAAAAGGATTGAATTTCTAGTAAAATATAGGTCTGTTCCTGAAGAAAAAATATTGGCGATAACTTTTACGAGAAAGGCAAGGCAGGAGATGATGAGAAGGTTAATTGTTTATCAGGTGAAGGTTGAGACCTTTAATTCATTTTGTGAAAAGATCTTAAGAAACAATAATGATGCAATCTATGGCAGGCCAGTGCGCGTTATAAGCTATAGGGACAAGATCTTTCTTATGAATAAGGCGTTATCTGAAAATAATATCTCGATGGGCAAAGCTATCTCAATCTACTTTAGCTCTTCGCAAAAGAGAGGGAAAACTGATGAGCAGCTTGCAAATATTTTTATGAATGATTGTTTTTTTATACGGGATTATTTTAAGTTTAAAAATAAGGAAATAGTTGAATCGAATTTTGATATCTTGTATGAGCATAAAAAAAGTGTTGAGCTAGTGATATCGTTATGCAATTATATAGAATCTTATATGAAAAAGCACGGGCTTAGGGATTTTGCAGACCAACTTATTGATACCTTACAATTTTTTGAAAAGAATCCTAAATTAATACCCTCTTTTTCCCATATACTGGTGGATGAATATCAGGATGTTAATTCAACACAAATTAAGCTGATAGATCTGCTTAATCCTGAAAATTTGTTTTGCGTAGGCGACCCGCGCCAGTCAATCTATGGCTGGAGGGGTTCAGATATAAGGCATATCCTGGATTTTGAGAACAAATATTCTAATTCAGAAATAATAACTTTAACAAAGAACTATAGGTCAACAAAGCATATTGTGAATCTGGTGAATAAAGCGATAAAAAGCATGAAAATGCCTGATCTAGATTCCTCTTTAGAAGGAAAAAAAGACATCAGATTATTAAAGTTTGATAATGAGTCAGCTGAGTTTGAATTTGTGCTGCAGCGAATTATTAAATCTGATCTTCCCAGAAGTGATATTTTTGTACTTGCAAGAACAAACAGGCAGTTAAATGAATTATCACAGATTATGAAATCCAGGGGGATGAAACATGTTGTAAGAAGCGATGAAATGAAAAGAAGTGTAACATCAACTGAAAATGATATTACGCTTGCAACAATTCATGCAATAAAAGGGCTTGAGGCAACAATGGTTTTTGTTATCGGATGTAAAAGCATATATTTTCCTTGTATGGGAAGCGAACATCCAGTAATTGAGATGGTAAAGGTTGAAGAATATGATAAAGAAGAGGAAGAGAGAAGATTACTTTATGTGGCGATGAGCAGGGCAAAAGAAAACCTTTATCTAACTTACTCTAATAAAATTTCTAACTTTATTACAAATGATATGCTGGAATTTATTGAAGATGGACAGTCAAAGGATAAGGTGCCAATTATAAAGTACAGTTTTGATCAGCAACAAACTACCAAAGTGCCTAAACAGAATTACTCTGCTGGTACTGTCACAAGGCTTAGGGAGTGGAGAGCTGACTTATCCAAGAGTATGAATATTCCAGCGTATATCATCATGCATGATAAAACCATGATCGATATTGCAGCAAAAATGCCTCTAACCGAGGATGAACTGTCGCAGATACACGGGCTTGGGCCTGTAAAGATTATGAAGTACGGAGAAGATATACTCCGGATTGTAAGCGGGCAATGAATTTTTGATATTTTATGCATTTCTTTCTGATTTATATTGCTGAAGAGCATTTGCTGGATATTTTTTAATGTAGTTGCTTTCCTCACTATTAACTGCAATTTTAAAATAATCAATAGAACACTACATTTATGCAATACAAATGTTTGGTTTATGTTGGAATAATACTGCCCACGTGCAAAAAACTTATATATTAGCTTCTTATTTATTGCACTATGAAAACAATAAGCAGGGAAATTCCAATCGCTGAAATAACAATCAGAAAGTATGAAAAATCAGATAATCTGGAGGGAAGGGAGCTTGTCAGGAAATTGTGCCTGAGTTTAGGATTACTGCAAAAAGGAGATTCCAGAGACATTATAGTTGATGTTCTTTTTGTTTTCCTATGGGCAAAAAAAGGCCTTTCTACTGAAGAGATTGTAAAGTGGGTAAAAGAGGAGCGAAAAAGGCATAAGCTTGACGAAAAAGGCATCACTTTGTCAAATATTATGAGGCAAATCAAGCGGTTAAAAGGGATACTGCTTGTTGAAAAAACAAAAAATACCTATAAAATAACAGAAAAACTTACAATAACTGAAATTTTTGAAGAAAAAATTGTGAAGTTTATTATTGAACCGACAGTTGCAAGAATTAAGGAATACACACAAAAAATTGATGAAAGCTATAAGTTATGAATATTTATTGATATTTACCAAAACATATATAAAATCCTGCTTTTTCTAAATCTAAGGGGGAACATGAAACTTACACCTGGTATGCAGCAGTTTATGAAGATAAAAAACCAGCATCCTGATTGTATAGTACTATTTAGGATGGGTGATTTCTATGAGACTTTTTTTGAGGATGCAAAAACCGCTGCAAGGGAACTTGAAATTACGTTAACCTCCAGAGGTAAAGGGGAAACAAAAGCGCCGCTTGCAGGAATACCTTATCATAGCATAGAGCCTTACATATCAAAACTAGTGAAAAAAGGGTACAAGGTTGCAATGGTTGAACAGATGGAAGATCCAAAGCTGGCAAAAGGGCTTGTTAAGCGGGATCTGGTAAGGATCATAACACCTGGAACAATAACAGAATCAATGATTCTTGACTCAGGCGCCAATAATTATATAGTTAGCTTTGTTAAGGAAAAAGATATATTTGGCCTTTCATTTTGTGATATGTCTACAGGGGAATTTCTTGTAACAGAGATTTCCGAAAAAATATTTTTTGATGAGATTAAAAGGCAAAACCCATCAGAAATAATCTTTCCGATGTCATTAGAACAGTCCGAGCTGATTTCAAAACTAAAAGAAGAAAAATATGTTCTAAATGCATATGATGACAGGTTTTATTATTATGAAAAAGCACTTGAAAGCTTAAAAGATCATTTTAATGTGCTGAATCTGGATGGGTTTGGGATTAAATCGGAATTGATGGTCAGGGCAGCAGGCTCGTTATTATGTTATATGAAAGATAACCAGATGAACTCTTTGATCCATATCAATAAAATTTGCCAGTATAATCTTGAAAATTATATGTATCTTGATAATTCCACTGTAAGAAATCTAGAACTTCTAAAAAATGTGTTCCATCAAAAAGATGATAATACATTAATTTCTGTGCTTGATAAAACTGTGACGCCAATGGGTAAGAGGCTGCTTAGAAAATGGATCGTAAACCCTTTAGTGAACAAATTGCAGATCGAAAAAAGGCTTGACAGCATTACTGAATTAAACAAAGCAATCATCTTAAGATCGGACCTGAAAAAACATCTTGAGAAAGTGTATGATATGGAAAGATTAATCACCAGAGTTTCTGTTGGTTCTGCAAGTCCAAAAGATCTGGTATCTCTTAAGATGTCATTAAAAACCGTCCCAAAAATTAAAGAGATGCTAGTTAATTCTGAAACACTACTCCTTAAAGAAAGCTCTGATATTGTTGATCTAATAGAACCAACTGAAATAATCGATAAAGGAATTAAAAATGAGCCTAATACAATCATACGTGAAGGGAATATAATAAAAGATGGCTACAATAATGAACTGGATGAATTAAGGGAATTAACGTTAAATACCAAAA
Organism: Nanobdellota archaeon; assembly: GCA_043818675.1. Taxonomy (GTDB): domain Archaea; phylum Nanobdellota; class Nanobdellia; order Woesearchaeales; family DATDXC01; genus JBDRFR01. Next base: position 3,988 of record JBDRFR010000072.1, on the reverse strand, counting down.
AATACTTAACAGAGCTTGAACAAAGAGAACAACAAAAAACCGGTATAAGATCGTTGAAAGTAAGGTATAATAAGATATTTGGATACTATATAGAGGTTACAAAAGCTAACCTTCATTTAGTCCCAACTGATTACATCCGAAAACAAACACAGGTAAACTCTGAACGGTTCATTACTGAAGAGCTAAAAGAAAAAGAAGCCAAAATTTTGGGAGCGCAGGAAAGGATATTTGAATTGGAATATGACCTGTTTATCGACATTCTGGACAAGCTTAAAAAATATATCCCTAGTATACAGGATACATCCGGAAAAATGGCTACCCTGGATTGTTTAATATCTCTTGCAGAAACAGCCCAAGAAAATAATTATGCAAAGCCGCAAATTAATGAACAGGGAATACTTAACATAACAGATGGGCGGCATCCAGTTGTAGAAGAGTTTTCAAAAGAGCCTTTTATCGCAAATTCCTGCAGCTTAAACAGCAAGAGCCGGACAATGATAATAACAGGGCCAAACATGGCTGGAAAATCAACATATATGAGGCAGATTGCCTTAATATCCTTGCTTGCGCAGATAGGCTCTTATGTTCCTGCAAAAAGCGCAAACCTGCCGATAGTTGATAGAATATTTACAAGAGTAGGCGCCTATGATGATTTGGTTTCTGGGCAGTCCACTTTTATGGTTGAAATGAACGAGACTGCTAATATCCTTAACAACGCAACAGATAAATCATTAATTATCCTGGATGAGATTGGCCGGGGCACATCAACTTATGATGGATTATCGCTTGCATGGGCAATAGCGCTGCATATCAACAATAAAATTAAGGCTAAAACTCTTTTTGCAACACATTATCACTACCTAAATAAGCTTGCGCAGAAATATGAAGGTATCAATAATTATAATATCTCGGTTAATGAAACAGAACACAATATTATCTTTCTAAGAAAAATTGTAGAGGGCGGGACAGATAAAAGCTATGGCATACAGGTTGCAAAACTTGCAGGCATACCGCAAGAGGTAATAGATGAATCAAAAAAGATAATGAATAGGATTGAGATGGATGATGAGATAGGTGAGACTCTTCACCATGATATTAAACAAAAGAGCAGGCTAAAAGATATGGGACTTAGTAAATTTTTAAAATGATACGTATACTTGATGATTCAACTATAACAAAAATTGCAGCAGGAGAGGTTATTGCACGGCCTGCAAGTGTTGTAAAAGAACTTCTTGAAAACTCAATAGATTCCGGCGCAACAGAGATTAAAATTTTATTAACAGATAATTCTATTAAAATCATTGATAACGGTTCAGGGATGAGCAAAAGTGATGCAATGCTCTGTTTTAAAAGGCATGCAACATCCAAAATTAGTAATGAAAATGATCTTAATACTGTTAATACATTAGGTTTCAGAGGAGAAGCGCTTGCAGCTATAGCAGAAATTTCTAATTTTAAATTGATTACAAACAATAATGATGTTGGCACTTACATTGAAGTAGAAGCAGGAAAATTGATCAAAAATAAGGAGATTGGAGCTCCGAAGGGTACAACAATTGAAGTTAATAATCTATTCTTTAATGTGCCGGTACGAAAAAACTACCTGAAAAATGAACAGGTTGAATTGGGCCGTATAATCAGAATTGTAACAAATTATGCGCTGCTGCATAACAATATCTCAATTAAACTGAAACATAATGATAAAGAAACAATCCATTCTCCCAGAACAGATTCACTTTTAGACAACATTGCTTTTGTTTATGGGGCTGATCTAGCAAAAAATCTGTTAAAGGTAGACTATAAAACGGAAAATATTGAGGTTGCAGGGTATATCTCAAAACCCTCATTGACAAGGTCTGATAAATCAGCGCAGTCTGTTTATATTAACTGCAGGTATGTTAAAAATGAGCTTATTTCAAACACTATTTATAATGCGTATCATACATTGCTTTTTGTTAATCGTCATCCAATATTTATTTTGAAAATAACACTTCCACATACTGATGTTGATGTTAATGTGCATCCCACTAAGGATATAGTCCGGATCAGAAATGAGAAGCAAATTGAGACAGAACTGTTCAATGCGATAAAGCAGACTTTTGAAAATTGCAGTCTGATATCAGATGTGTCTATCGGAAATGAAACCAGCCAAATGCCATTGAAAAAATACTCATTTTCAAAAGATTCACAAAGCACATTGGAAGTTAAAGAGGCTGTAAAAGAATATACAAAAGAGAAACAAATCTTTGGACCGTTCAAAATATTCGGACAGATTAATAAAACCTATATCATTGCAGAAAATCCACTGGGCCTTGCGATAATTGACCAGCATGCAGCACAGGAAAGGGTTAATTATGAAAAGTTTATGGGAAATTATAATGCTGTCAAAAAACAATCACTGATCAAGCCAAAAATTCTGGAATTAACACCAGAACAGCATCAAAATGTTATTACTAATAAAATATTTCTTAACAAATTGTTTGATTTTGATGAGTTTGGCAATAATTCTGTAAAATTAACAGCAGTGCCAGAGATTTTTGGGAAACTTAAGTCGGTATTGTTTATTGATATTGTAAACCAATTACAACAGACGATCACTAATGAAATCGAAGAAAAAATTATCAGGTTTGCCTGTAAAGCCTCTGTTAAGGCCGGAGATGAATTAACAAAACCGCAGATGGACCAGTTGTTAATGGAACTTGAGAACTGTAAGAATCCTTACTCCTGTCCCCATGGAAGGCCGACATTAATAAATGTAAATATAGCTGAACTTGAGAAGAAATTTAAGCGGTCTGGATGGTAATTTTTTTCTTTAATTTAAATAAACAGTAGATTGAATTGATGGATTAAGAACATTTGCAAAAAGGTAATTAAATATTAATAAATAAGATAAGTGTTTTGGCATAGTCAATTTAAATAAAGTCTAAAAATAAAAAATATCTTATGTTGGCCACTTAAAGATAATATTTAAAAATAAATCTATCTAAACTGATATTATGTTAAAAATAACACCTTACCTTGGCATCCTTGTAATAATAATATCATTCTTTGGAATTTGGTTTCCAAAACTTGGCTATTTTCTGTTAATAGTTTTTTTGACTCTTATGATAATCAGTCCGTTTAAAGGAAGATGGTTTTGCGGCAATCTGTGTCCCAGAGGAAGTTTTAATGATTTTTGGGTTGCCAAAATTAGCATAAGAAAAAAAATACCAAAAATATTTGAGAATATGGTCTTAAGATGGGGCATTTTTATTTTAATGATGGGCATAATGCTTTTTAGAATAATAAAAACGCAAGGCGTAATAGACAAAATCGGTATGGTGTTTGTTACAATATGTATAGTAACAACGCTTATTGCGCTCATATTTGGTATTTTCATTAATCCAAGAACCTGGTGTACTTTTTGTCCGATGGGAACACTGCAAAGAATTTTTGGCGGTAATAAACATCAATTAAAATTTGATAAAAGTAAATGTACAAACTGTCAGATTTGCCATAAAGTGTGTCCGATGCAACTGAATGTAAATGAAATGGCAAAAAAACCAGATTGTATTAAATGCGGCAGATGCGTCGATATCTGTCCAAAAAAAGCATTGCATTTCTAAGTATTTCCTGAGTATATAAATATCACCCCTTTTTTGGAAAATGAAATTTTTAAACCGGCTATGTAATTATTAAAATTATACAATATATATGTAAGCCTATTAAGTGATAAGAATTCTTCTGTAATAATGAATTTCTGTAAATTTTTAGATGTATCATTACCTGCTATTTTTGGCTAAACACAGGGTGCGTGTACTAATTTAAGGTTAAGTTACTGCTATCTCATTTATCAACGGGTTATTTCTAATCCCATAATGCGCATCCATTTGTTTGTTGATATATTCTGCCCTTAGATGAACCATATAATTTGCATTTTCCTCATTCCATTTCATCCCCTGCAATTTCAACCTTCTCTGCACAACATACTTATTTGCGCTTTCTATTG
>JBDRFR010000071.1:0-16004 GCA_043818675.1 Nanobdellota archaeon | reverse complement strand
TTAACACCGCACTTAAAAGAAGTTTTTTGCGTAGCAAAAAATTTGGGAAATTTGCGAGCCGAGCAAATTTCCTTTTAAGTGCTGTTAAATGAGGGTGAGGGCGTAGCCCGAAAGCGCAGCGTCCCCTTGAGTTTTTGAATTGCGTATATAAATTTCGAACGAAGTGAGTGTAAATGTTCGAAGAACTAAGAGGGGGATTTTACTTATTTGCTTTAGAATAATATTTATTTTTATATTCATATAAATTCATTGTTCCCATTGCTCGATTACATTTCATACAAATTGGTTTAAGATTGGATATGTTATCTGAACCACCATTTGCTACTGATTTAATATGACCTGCCTCAAATTTTTTGGTTTCTATTGTTGTTCCACAAACTAGACAGTTACCAAAATATTTTTTACCAAAATGTCTAATCCATAAATCTTCTTTAACTGCTCTAGGAATATTTTTTCTTTTCCCCTGATATTCATAGCTGTCTTCTTCAAATAAATCAATACCAAAACCTTTTGAGTTTCCTTTCTTTTTAATATATTGAATATTAGGTTCTTCTCCTAACCACTTCGATTTTATTTCTGTCCATTCTCTATCAGAACCATATTCACATTTTTTACAAATATAATAATGCTTATCATATTTTTTGTCTCGCATTATTGTTTTTTTACTATCTTGAACGGGTTCAGTTGAACCATCAGAATATTGATACATTTTTGAATAATAAGTATATGGTTCTTTTTTAATACCTAAATCTTCTTCCCATTCCCTTTGTTCTTTTTTAGAGAAAGGTCTTTTACAATACGGACATCTTGTGTCCCACATAAAATATGTTGCTGCTCCAAAAATAAAAGCCACAACAACAGAAGGAACCATTAGATTTGAAGAAACATTATTCCCAACAATAGAATAAATAACTAAACCGATTCCGATTAGAGCAACTAATCCAGTATAATATAATGGTTCTTTGTAAAAAGGAAGTGGTTCTGTATTATTCATTATAGAATTTAATTGGAACAATTCATATATAAATCTTTTTAGTAAAATCCCCCTCTTTTAGCAATTCAAAAATTTCATTTAACATCCATTAGGCGAATATATATAAATACTGGGCACTTACAGGCTCTCTAAGTGCGAAATCGGTGTTTTACTAAATAAAAAAAAAATTAAGGGTCTTGAAGAAGCTGTAACTTCAGACCCAATTCTTTTGCGATGAATTTTCTTCTTTTCAGAAGAATATCGCAGGTTCTTCTAAAGGCGCAGTGCAGTATCTTAAACTGATGCTGTTTGCTTTTAGAATGAAGCATGAATCGCATGCTCCTTTCCAGATTAGCTATTGTCAGGAAATCACTTTCAATTTCCTTTAATATTTTTCTTCTATTCATTTTGTTTACCTCCAAAATTTTATCTATTCCTAACGGAAAGTCCTCTTATTGGTTTTAGTAGCACAAAAGAATTAAGTTGGGACTTGACAGATCCACACAATTTTGGGGGTATACTGGATAAGGAAATCTGCAAAGGAAATGAAGGTTATCCACTGGACATTGCTAATTGCTGTAAATTTAGATGTTTTACGGCTTATAAGCCCTAAATCAGGTTACCACTGGACACTGGACATATGTGCGTGAGATATATAAAGGGGCTAAACTTAATTTTAATCAGATGTGAAGCATCTACCTCACTTGATGGGATTTAATCAAACCCGCTAAGTTTGAAACAAAACGCGATAAGCAAAGAGGTGTTAAGAATGAAAAATGAGATATTTGACGTAATTAAAAGAATAGAATATGAACTTAATGTACTTGGCGTAAGTAAAAAAACAATAGAAGCATATAAATTCCACAACGAAAAATTTCTTGAAATTATAAAAAAATATCCAAAAAATATTACTATAAAGGATTTTAGGGATTATATAATATATTTAAGAAATAAAGATTACGCTCCGGCAACAATTAACCTTGCAATCGCAGCAATTAAATTTTATTATAGGGGTATAAAAGGAAAGATTATTTTCTCCAGGATAAAATCTGTTAAAAGGGAATATAAGATACCAACAGTCTTAACAAAAGAAGAAATATTTAGAATGATTGATTCAACTGCAAATATTAAGCATAAAATCATGATAAAATTCCTGTATTCAACAGGCGTAAGAGTTGGAGAACTTGTCAAGTTAAAAATTGACGACATGTTTTTTGATGAAAAGATAGGACTTGTACGGTCTGGAAAAGGAAGAAAAGACAGGTACATCAAGTTATCTGATAAATTAATTTATGATTTAAGATATTACTTAAGCTTTAGAAAAGATAACAACCCCTACATTTTCAACGCATCCTTTAGCCATATTACGCGTAGAACAGCCCAGGAAGTTGTAAAAAAGGCAGGGATCAATGCATGCATTAAGAAAAGAGTGCATCCTCATGTTTTAAGAGCAACCTGTGCAACACACCTGTATGATAATCTAACCGATATACGGGACATTCAATTACTACTAGGCCATTCCAAAATTGATACCACTAATATATATGTAAAGAAAAGGCCAAACAGGGTAAAAATACTATCAACTCCTTTAGACTGATTATATACCCGCATTATTGCGGTATAAATTAGTTATAGCAACTATCTTCTCTAGTATAAAATGATTGAACCAGAATTTAAAAAAGGGTTAATCCCGGTTATTACCCAGGATTATAAAACCAAAGTAGTATTAATGACAGCTTATATGGATAAAGCAGCCTGGAGAAAGACGTTAGAAACAAATAGGGTATGGTATTATAGCAGGTCAAGAAACAAATTATGGATGAAAGGTGAAGAATCAGGAAATGTCCAGGAGGTAAAAGAAATATTGCTGGATTGTGATAATGATACAGTTTTAATAAAAATTAATCAGATAGGAGGCGCTGCCTGCCATACAGGTTACCAAACATGTTTTTATCGAAATATTAAAGGTGAAGTTATCAGTAAAAAAGTGTTCGACCCAAAAACAGTCTATAAAAAATAAAGCACCTGTTAAACCAAATATTACGTTTATATGTATTAAGGTTGATAAGAGATCAAGATATAAATCCAAAAAATATTCAACTAATAACAGGTAATAATTACAACAAAGCATTGGCGTTTCGATTGATTGCTTAAATTGGGTTTCATACCCCACAGCACTGCTGTGACTAGCAAAACCCAATTCTGAGGCTTAAAAAATACCGCCCAGTTTGCTGCGATTGGGATTTTTTATTTTCATACTACAAAACTTTAATAAAGTGTCATTACAATTTAAAATATCCGATGTGAAAAAAAGAAATACTTTTTTTTGTGCAAGCATCTGGGTATTAAACCTAAATTACAAAAAAACATTGGCTAAACCGAATATTACTAACCGTATTAATTGAGGTTTCGATTTATTTTCCTACAAAAAATTTTTAATAAAATAATAAGGTGAAAAAAATGATAAAACTTGGAATACCAAAAGGAAGCTTGCAGGAAAGCACTATAAGATTATTTAAAAAAGCTGGATTTAATATTTCAGCAAACGGAAGAAGCTATTTTCCTTCTATTGACGATCCGGACATTGAATGTATGCTTATCAGGGCGCAGGAGATGTCAAGATATGTTGAAGAAGGGGTATTAGATTGCGGTTTGACAGGAAAAGACTGGATAACAGAAAATCGTTCTGATGTTAAAGAGATTGCAAACCTGGTTTATGCAAAACGCGGCCTAGGCAAAGTTAAATGGGTATTAGCTGTGCCAAACGACAGCAAAATTAAGTCGGCAAAAGACCTGGAAGGTAAAAGGATAGCTACAGAAGCTGTAAATCTAACCAAATCTTACTTGAAGAAAAACAATGTTAGTGCAAAAGTTGAATTTTCATGGGGAGCAACAGAAGTAAAGCCTCCAAAACTTGCTGATGCTATTGTGGAAATCACAGAGACCGGCTCATCACTAAAAGCCAATAATTTAAGGATTATTGATGTTATACTGGAATCCACAACAAGGCTAATAATCAACAAAGAATCATATAAAGATCCCATTAAACGGAAAAAGGTTGAAAATATCGCAATGCTTTTGCAGGGTGCGATAACTGCCGCTGAAAAGGTTGGCCTGATGATGAACGTTAAAAAAACAGACCTGGACAGGCTCCTGAAAATACTGCCTGCCTTGTTGACACCAACTATCTCTGAATTGTCAAACAAAGACTGGATTGATGTCAATACGATTGTTGATGAAAAAATAGTAAGGGATCTGATACCTAAAATTAAAGAGGCCGGTGCCCAGGGGATTGTGGAATACCCGCTTAATAAGATAATACCATAAATATACTATAGGATACAAAGGTGAAAGAATTGATAGATATAATAGGTCTTGACAGTAAAAAACTGCAGGAAATAAAAAACCGCAACATTGACCTGGATAAAGCTATGGATCGGGTTCGACCGATTATTAAGGAAGTAAAAACCTTTGGCAACAAAGCGTTGTTTAAGTATACTAAGCGTTACGACGGCTATATAATTACAGCTAACACAGCAAAAATCACAAAGACAGAGATTGAGAAAGCCTACAAACATGTTTCAGAGAAAACTCTGCAGGCGTTAAAAAATGCAGCTGTCAATATCGAGAAATTCGCAAAAACACAGATGCCAAAACAATGGGTAAAAGAGATGCAAAAAGGGGTTAATGCAGGGCAAATAATACGTCCCATTGATAAAGTTGGGTGTTATGTACCTGCTGGCACATATTCTTTGCCAAGCACTGCTTTGATGCAGATAATCCCTGCAAAAGTTGCAGGCGTAAAGAAGATCATTGTTGTAAGCCCGCCACGGGAAAATAATTACGCTCTTTTAGTAGCTTGTGACCTTGCCGGTGCAGACAAAATTTTTCGTGTAGGCGGAGCGCAGGCAATTGCAGCTCTAGCATACGGGACAGAAACTATACCAAAAGTGGATAAGATAGTCGGTCCTGGAAATATTTATGTAACAGCTGCAAAAAGGCAGGTGTTTGGTGATGTAGGTATTGATATGCTTGCAGGCCCTACAGAAATTATGATATACTATAATAATGGGAATGCGCGTTTTATCGCAGCAGACATGCTCTCACAGGCAGAACACGATAGATTATCTTCTGCCATTTTTGTTACTACAAATAAAGTTTTGGCTGATGAAGTAAAGGTAGAGATTGAAAAGCAGCTTGATAACGATATAGCAAAAGAATCTATCAGAAAATATGGCGCTATAGTTATTGTTAATACTGATGCAGAAGCGCTAAATTTTATCAATAATTTTGCGCCTGAACATTTGGAAATAGAGAATATTTCAATGTTAAGGGATATTAACAATGCAGGCGCTGTTTTTGTCGGTGAATATTCCTGCGAGTCTGCTGGCGATTATGCAGTAGGCCCAAGCCACGTATTGCCAACACTTGGCAATGCAAGATTTCGTGGAGGGCTATCAGTTTACGATTTTATCAAAATTATGAGTTTCCAGAAATTGACAAAACAAGGATTAGCTGATCTCAGTACCACAATTATTGATATTGCTAAAGTTGAAGGATTAACAGGCCATGAATTGGCAGTTAGCACGAGGTTTAAAAATGGACCCTAAAAAAAACATAATAAACATGGAAGATTATATACCGCCTTTGGACGGACGGCGCGGTATGCTGCGGCTTGATTTTAATGAAAACACATTAGGCCCAAGCCCAAAAGTTTTGGAAACTCTTCGCAATTTAAAAGATACCGAGATATCCGCTTATCCTGAGTATGCACAATTTCAGCAAAAACTATCAGATTACCTGAAAATTGACTTAAAAAACCTGGTTATCACCAATGCTACAGACGAAGCCATATCTGTTATTATGCAGACATATATCAGTCCGGGCGACCAGGTTATAATCCCTGTGCCAACTTTTGCAATGTTCAAATTTTACGCAGAAGTTGCAGGCGCCAAAATAACTGAAGTTTTGTTAAATCCTAACCTTCAATTCCCATTAAAAAGGGTATTGAAACAAATAACAAAAAAAACAAAACTCGTTATAGTCTGCAGCCCTAACAATCCCACAGGGCTGATTATTAAACGTAAAGATATTGTTAAGGTTTTAGAGACAGGCGCTTTAGTATTAGTGGATGAGGCTTACAGTCAATTTAGTGGAGAGTCATGTTCTGATCTGATAGACAAATACTCCAATCTGATAGTGATCCAGACTTTTTCAAAAGCATTTGGTCTTGGCGGGCTGCGGTTAGGATACGCCTTATCAAACGAAGCTATAATTAAAAATTTAAAAAAAGTCCGCTCACCTTACAGCGTAAACAGCGCTGCTGTAAAGGCAGGATTGGCCGCACTTGACGATAAGGATTATCTGCAATGGTACATAAAACAGATAAAACTTGGTAAAAAGTATGTCTATGATGAATTTGAAAAACTCAGGATTAAGACTTATCCGACCGATGCAAACTTTTTTCTAGCTAAATTTGGTAAAAACGCAGAAGATATAGTAGAAAAACTGAAAACAAAAGGGATCTTAGTCAGGGACAGAAGCAGTTACAAACTGTTAAAAGGGTGTGTCAGGATTACAATCGGTACAAAGACTCAGATGAAGCAGTTAGTTAAAGCTATTATTGAGCTAAAATGAATGACCTGCTCGTCTTAATACTTACAATTACTGGTTTTTTTGCTTTATACTGGGTTTTAGCGGGCCAATGGAAACATAACAGGCAATTTCAGGACAAACCAAAGAATGATAACCAAAAATGAAAGCAGTAATATTTGATATGGATGGAGTACTAGTAGACGTTAGCAGCAGTTATCGCAGGACAATTATTGAAACTGTAGAGTTTTTCATAAATCAAAAAATTACTGATAATGATATTCAAAAGCTAAAAGATAAAGGAGGCTATAATAATGATTGGGACTTAACAAAAGCATTAATCGGCAAAGGCATTCCCAAATCAGATATTCAGAGCAAATTCCAGGAAATCTATCTTGGCAGCAAATTTGATGGTTTAATAAGAAATGATAGATGGCTTATGGAACCAAAGCTATTAAAACAATTAAGGGATAAATTCAGGTTAGGGATTGTTACAGGCAGGCCCAGGCCAGAGGCAGAATATGCCTTGAGATGCAGCAAAACCACAGGCTTTTTTGATGTATTAATCACTATGGATGATTACCCTGAACAAAAGCCTGACCCTGTTTTATTAGAAAGAGCCTTAAAAAAGCTAAATTGCACAGAAGGTTATTACATTGGTGATACAATTGATGACATGCAAATGGCAGTTAATGCCGGCATGATCGGTATAGGGATTACTTCTGCGCAATATTTAAAAACTTTGTTTATAACTAATGGCGCAGGTTTTGTGATTGATAATGTTAATCAGATAACTGAGGTGTTAAAATGCGAAAATCCATAATTAAAAGAAAGACCATGGAAACTTCCATAAATATTACATTAAACCTTGATGGCAAAGGCAAATATTCAATAGATACGCCTATCAATTTCCTCAATCATATGCTGGAACTCTTTACCCGGTTTGGCGGGTTTGATCTGAAAATTAAAGCTTCCGGTGATTTGGAGGTTGACCAGCACCATTTGGTTGAGGATATAGGAATAGCGCTTGGCCAGGCTTTCAAAAAAGCGCTTGGCACCAAAAGGGGCATTGCGCGAAGCGGCTATTTTGTGATGCCAATGGACGAAAGTCTTGCGATTTTTGCAATTGATGTTAGCGGCAGGCCCTATCTAAAATACGATGTTGTTTTCCGTGATAAAGTAGTAGGCGACCTAAACTCTGAACTTATCCAGGACTTTTTTCAGGGTTTTACAAACAATCTTGGTGTAACAATACACATATTGCTGCCTTATGGCAGGACAGACCACCACAGGTGTGAAGCAGTGTTTAAGGCTTTTGGTAAAGCACTGGAAATGGCAACATCAAAAAACACAAAAATGCAAAACAAAATACCAAGCACCAAAGGAAAAATATGATAGCAATTATCGATTATGGTGCAGGCAATCTGCAAAGTGTCAAAAACGCCCTTGATTTTATTAGGGTGAAGAATATCATCACAGATGATGCAGCTGAAATAGAAAAAGCTGATAAGCTGATTTTTCCTGGAGTTGGCAGTTTTGGTGATGTGATGAATGCTTTAAATAACAAAAGGCTGATTGATGTTTTATTAAATGCATTAGAAAAAAACAAGCCGTACCTTGGCATTTGCCTTGGTATGCAGGTGCTTTTCGATGGCAGTGATGAAGATCCGGCTACATCAGGGTTGGGCATTTTTAGTGGGAAGGTCAGGAAATTTAAAAGCAAGACATTAAAAATACCGCAGATTGGCTGGAATTCTGTAAGTTTTAAAGCCAATCCATTATTTAGCAGTATACCTGATGAAACATACTTTTATTTTGTGCACTCCTATTATGCAGAACCAAAAAATAAAAGTATAGTCCTTGGAAAAACAGATTACTGCTGCGATTTTGTAAGCGCAGTATCAAAAAACAACATCTTTGGTGTTCAGTTCCATCCAGAGCGAAGCGGCGATGCAGGGCTGCAGATGCTTAAAAATTTTTCAGAACTTTGATAAAAATGGATAAAATAAAAGCAGTATTGTTTGATATGGACGGCACTCTAGTTGATAGTTATGATGCCTGGTTTGAGGCATTTAACAGCGCATTAGTCCATTTTGGATTTTCGAAAATTGAAAGGCAGGAGTTTAGTGAGAATATATGGGCTATAAGTTTTGGGATATCTATAAAAAAATACCTGCCGGGTATTACATCAGGCAAGATACAGGAATATTACTTTGATACATTTCAGAATTTTATTTGCTTAATTAGATTAAATAATAATGTGCTGGAAATTTTAGAATACTTTAAATCGAAAAATATCAAATTGGCAGTTGTTTCAAACACTCAGGCTAATATTATTAAAAAAATATTAAGCAAGTTAAAAATTTTACAGTATTTTGATTTTATTATTGGCGGCGACAGCGTTAAAACCGGGAAACCAAACCCGGAAATTATCAAACTTGCCTGCAAGAGCCTGTCTGTTTTGGAAACAGAGACTATTTTTGTTGGCGATACAATTTTTGATAAAAAAGCAGCAATCAGCGCAGGTTCTAATTTTATAGGTTATAATTTTGGTGATATTACTGATCTGGTTGAATTAAAGGGTTATTTAAAATGCTAGCAAAGCGAATTATACCATGCATGGACATTGACAATGGCAGGGTTGTAAAAGGAATCAACTTTGTCAATATCACAGATGCAGGCGATCCTGTTGAGCTTGCTATTGAGTACAATAAGCAGGGCGCTGACGAGCTTGTATTTTTAGATATAACAGCATCGCACGAAAACCGTAAAACCACTATAGACCTTGTTAAAAAGGTAGCTAAAAAGATTTTTATCCCGTTTACTGTTGGCGGCGGGATCTCAACTTTAGCGGATATTCGAAATATTCTTAATGCAGGCGCAGACAAAGTCAGCATTAACACTGCAGCTGTAAACAATCCACAGCTTCTAAGGCAATCCAGCCTTAAATTTGGCTCTCAATGCATAGTTCTTGCAATAGACGCTAAAAGAAACACAGAAATGCCAAGCGACTATGAAGTTTATATTTACGGCGGCAGGAAACCAGCAGGTATTGACGCGCTTGCATGGGCAAAACAGGGGCAAACTCTTGGCGCAGGCGAAATTCTGTTAACTTCGATGGAACGTGACGGCACCAAAGAAGGCTTTGATCTGGAGATCACAAAGCTTATCAGCGAATCTGTTGATATCCCAGTTATTGCATCAGGCGGTGTTGGAACTCTTGACCATTTCAGAGAAGCCTTTGATCAAGGAAAAGCAGACGCTGCTTTAGCAGCATCAATATTTCACTACAAGGAATATACAGTTAAAAATATTAAGGATTATTGCAAAGAAAATGGTATTATTGTACGAAGATGAAAATTTTACAGATTGAAGATAGTCCTGAATATATCAAAAAGACCCGGCAGATATGCACAGAAAAGAACCATGTTTTGCATACATTCAGCAACTTTTTTGATGCGGTTGATCCCTTATCTAAGGATTACGATCTATACATTTTGGACGGTTGTTTTCCGCTTAAACCGGATATGCAAAGTGATGCCAATTTTTCATTGATAATCGAATATTTAAAAATATTAGAAAGGTTTGACAAAACAAAAATTCTCGCATGGTCAAACAGCACCCGGGTTCAGAAATATTGCCTGGATAATTCGCTTCAAATTTTTAGGAAGTCTGATTATGACAATGAAGACAAAAAGAAACTGGAAGTGATGGGCATGTCCCCTGTTAAAGCAGCAGATATAGGGGAGATTATAAAATGAAAGTTCTGGCACTTGATTTTGATGGCGTGGTTAGCAACAGTATCTGGGACAGTATGTTTACCGGTTTTAATGTTTATTTAAAACGCAACCCTCACACTAAAATTTTTAATGGTGTAGCATTCACTTTTGAGAATTATAAAAAAATATTTTCAGAAAATAAAGAACTGTGCAGCCAATATAAAAGACTGGTTACTTTTTGTTATAGTGGTAAACATTTTGTGATGGTTTTTAATATTATTGAAAAGCACATTGATATAGTAACACAAAAAGATTTTGACCGATATTGCAATACATTTAGTCACGATGATCTTATAAGCCTTCAGGATGAATTTTATCAAGAACGCCACAGGTTACAAGCTGTTGATTTTGACAGATGGTATGATCTGTCGCCGCCTTTTGAAGCCATTATCCCTGATTTGCGTAGGTTATTAGCTAACTCTAAAGTTATTATTGTGACCAATAAAGATCGAGATACTGTAATTAAATTGACTAAAAAATACGGCATGGACATACCAATGGCTGACATATATGACAAAGATTTAGGATTAGAGAAAGTTGCTAAACTTGATAGCCTATCAAGCAACTATAACAAGGAAAACATTGTATTTGTTGATGATTTGTTTACGCACTGTATTCAGGTTAAAAAAGCAGGCTATCTTTGTTTTATGGCAGCTTGGGGCTATAATACAAAAGACCAGCAGAAATTGGCAGAGAAAGATCAGATAGTCTTGCTAACCCAGGATAATTTTTATGAAAAACTAAAAGAGGCATTAAAATGATTTATCCATGTATTGATTTAATGAACGGCAAAGTTGTACAGTTAGTGCAGGGCAAAAAAGAGAATAAAGAGGTAGAGGTGGCTGATTATGATAAAATTATCAGTAAGTTTAAGCCTTTTGGCACTATCCAGCTGATTGATCTGGATGCAGCTATGGGCTGCGGCAATAATTATGATCTGATCAAAAAAATAACAAAAAAAATAAAGTGCCGTATCGGCGGCGGTATCCGTACAGTAGAAGATGTGGAAAAAATTGCATCTTTAGGTGTCAAGGTAATAGTTGGCAGCCCGGTTTTTAGGCATGGGCAGATTTATTATGATTTTTTAAAAAAACTGGTTGAGCAAATACCTAAAGACAGGCTAATTATTGCAATTGACACGATAAATGAGGAAATTGTCGTAAATGGCTGGAGCAAAAAAACCGGTATCAATGTGTTTTCAGCCATAAAAAATCTTGAACCTTATTGCACAGAATTTTTAGCGACGTATGTTGACAAAGAAGGCATGCTAAAAGGCACAAATCTTGGTTTTTTCCAGAGGTTACGGGCTATGACAGTTAATGATATTACAGCTGCCGGTGGAATATCAACTCTTGAAGAGATTAATAACCTTGAATCCATGAACATCAATTCAGCTTTAGGCATGGCGGTTTATAAAAACAGGATCAAATTGTCAGATTTAGTCAAAATAAACAATAAGCTTTTTAAATGACCAAATATTTCTAGAATTAAAAGAATTATGGAGGGATTATTATGGGTGATTATAAATTATGCATTTCCGATCCAAAAACCGGTAAAAGTTATCAGATAGAAGCAAAAGGTGACCAATCTAAGGTATTTTCTGGCTTAAAAATTGGCGATTCTATTGATGGAGGTTCATTTGGAGCAGCAGGTTATGAGCTTAAAATAACAGGCGGGTCTGATTATTGCGGGTTTCCAATGCGGCATGGTATATTAGGCGTCAGAAAACGAATTAATATTCTTGGCGGTGTTGGCTTTTCTGGTAAAGGAAGAAAAGGCATAAGAATGAAAGGCATGAAGAAACGTAAAACTATCTGCGGCCATAAAATTAATGATTCAATATCACAAATTAACCTTGTTGTTGTTAAAGAAGGAACTAAAAAGCTAGGCGATGCTTTAGGGATAGAAGACAAGAAGACAGAAGAAGCAGATAAGGCAGGAGCGCATGCTAAAGCAGATAAGGCAAAGGCAGAAGAGACTGTTAAAGAAGATAAGCCAAAGGCAGAAGAGACTGCTAAAGAAGATAAGCCAAAGGTGGAAGTGACTGCTAAAGCAGATAAACCAAAGACAGAAAAGACTGCTAAAGCAGAAAAATAGTTATAGGTTGAAGTTATTATACTATGTACTCCCATTTTAGACTAGATATATAGTGGAAGACTATTATAATTAAAGTTTAAGCAATGACAATGCCTCCTAAAAAAAAGGTCTCAAAACAAGAAGATATCTCCCAGCCTGTTTTGAATATAGGTTTGATAGGCCATGTTGATCACGGTAAGACTACTTTAACAGAGGCTTTGAGCGGTAAATGGACAGACACACATTCTGAAGAAATTAAAAGAGGAATTACTATAAGGCTTGGTTATGCTGATGCTATATTTTATAAATGCAAAAAATGCGGTTTTTCTGTTAATAAAAAATGTAAAATATGCGGTGAAGAAACTAAATTTTTAAGAAAAGTAAGTTTTATTGATGCTCCTGGCCACGAAAGTTTGATGGCAACGATGTTGTCAGGCGCTGCTATTATGGATGGTGCTTTGCTGCTTATCGCTGCAAACGATAAATGCCCACAGCCGCAGACAAGAGAGCATTTAATGGCTCTTGAGATTATGGGTGTTGATAATATCATCATTGTTCAAAACAAAATCGACCTTGTTAGTGAAGAAGCTGCGCTTAAAAATTATGATGAAATTATGCAATTTATTAAAGGAACAAAATTTGAAAAAGCTCCGCTTATTCCCCTGTCTGCACAGCATAATGTTAATATTGACCTTCTGATAGAAACCATTGAAAAAACTTTCAAAACCCCTAAGCGTGACGATAGTTTAGATCCAATAATGTTTGTTGCAAGGAGTTTTGATATTAACAAACCGGGCACAGCTCCAAAAGATCTGATCGGCGGCGTTTTAGGCGGTGTTTTAAAACAAGGCAAATTTGATATTGGAAATGATATCGAGATAAAACCTGGAATTAGTTTTGAAGAAAAGAATAAGAAGATATGGAAGCCTGTCTATACAAAAATTGTAGGGTTAAAAACAGGCGGCAACGCAGTTGACCGTGTGCTGCCCGGCGGATCAATAGGTGTCATGACTTCACTTGATCCATCCATTGTGAAATCTGACAGTCTAGGGGGCAATGTTGTGGGTTTGCCAGGCAAGCTCCCGAAAGTATGGTACGAGCTTTTCCTCGAAGTTAAACTTTTAGAAAGAGTTGTCGGTTTGGAAACTGAGCTTACTGTTGATCCCATAAAAATTAATGAACCATTGATGCTGAATGTAAATTCCACTGCAACTGTTGGCAATGTTGTTAAAATTAAGAAAGGTATAGTCACATGCATTCTGAAATTGCCTGTTTGTGTTGATGTTGGTTCACGTATAACCTTATCAAGGCTTGTAGGCAACAGATTCCGTCTTATCGGTTATGGCATAATAAAGGAATCTGCCTAATTATTTGGACGAGAATTCACTCATTTTATTGCACACTTCGTAATCAAAGAGCATTTTGTCCTTTGATTTTTTTTGTGCAGCTTCATAATCTTTTTCATATATCATTTTTATTCCAATGTATAGAAATAAGATTATTTATATATATTTAATGCTTAAATTTTATAAATACTATATAAATTCTTGCGTTTATATAAAAAAAGAAAGATATATAAATAAATTAATAACTCTTTGCTATTATATAATTATTCATAATTGTATATCAAAATAATACGGGGTGTTTTTTATGAAAAGGCGTGTTATTCAAATTGCTGATTCCACACAGTTGATCTCTTTACCCAGAAAATGGGCTGTTCAGCATGGAATTAAAAAAGGGGATGAATTAGAGGTGGAAGCGCAAGGCAACAGGGTTGTTGTTTCCACAACTAACGCGCTTGATATTGAAGCTGCTGAAATACACCCTCCCCATGTTCTGAATATTACAGAAAGGTATGTTACCTCTAATTACAGAAGCGGCTGTAAAGAGATAAAAGTGCATTATAACAATAAGATCAATCCTGATTTAGTCTCGTTTTTAAGCAAAAAAATGGACGATCAGACCATCGGGTATGAGTTGGTAACACAGGAAAATAATTATCTGGTGATTAAAGACCTATCCGGCACTTCAGACAAAGATTTTGATGCGGCTTTGCGTAGGTCTTTTGTTTTATTAACATCCTTAATTAATGATTCACTTGAAGCTTATAAAAATAATGACCTGACAACTTTGCAAAACATGTATTATATTGACCGGTCTATCAACAAATTTACAAATTTTTGCGCGCGGGAATTGATTTCCAGAAACCGAAACGACATAAAGCTGACTGCGTTTTACTATCATTTTGTACGTACTTTTGAGTCGCTTGCTGATCAGTTCAGCCTGCTTGCGGTCTACAGCTCTACAAATTCTAAATTGATCTCTAAGCCGTTTATCCTAGCCTATACAGAAATTCAGGGCATTATGGCTGATTTCTATTCGGTTTTTTATAAATACTCCAAAGAGAGCGTCAATAAGCTTTATTTGAGGGTTAAGAAATTAAAGACTTCTGATTTGTTCGGAAGCAGCAAAACAGATGCTGTCATGATTTATTATTTAGTAACTATCCATTTTAGAATTAAGGAGTTGATTGATAGCCTGATTGATATTAATGTTTAGGCGTGTCCTTCTATCATAGGGTATTGGTTCTGCTTTACAACTGCTTCCAAATCAACAGTTGATTGTCTGCCTTTCCATCCTGTTGGTAGTATTTTCCTTTTCTCAAACCATATTTCTTTTTTCGGAATATTCAGATATTTAGCTACTGCAGTTAATAAATCATTATCACTGGTTATAGACACGTAAAATAATTCACCATCACCCAATTTTCCA
The DNA here is from genome assembly GCA_043818675.1 of Nanobdellota archaeon. Lineage (GTDB taxonomy): Archaea > Nanobdellota > Nanobdellia > Woesearchaeales > DATDXC01 > JBDRFR01. The sequence goes on along the minus strand of JBDRFR010000071.1, from coordinate 812 downwards.
GTTTTCAGTTTAATTTGGTATCCATTTGCTTTAATTTCATTTTGAAAAATATTTATCCATTTTTCCTGATCAGATAACAGCATTATCTGTGATACTTGTCTGCCATTTTTCAATTCTATCTCATCAACCTCAACATCAGTATCTGTTAACCTGGAATATGTTTTTCTGTCATAGTTACCGACTATGTTAATCGGTTCTTGAGCAAGGATAATCTCATGATTTGTTTTTGGATCAAACATGAAAAAAAGAGCTGTCATCATTTTTTTATTAGCATTCTGTCCTTTTGCGTAATCCTTTAAAGCGAATGCATATTTTTGGATAACTGGTTTATAAGCTATCACATCTTGTTCGTCTGCTGTTTTTTTCCTTAACAAAGCTCCTGAACTTACGGAAGGCATATATAAAAGATCTAACTGTCTGGCTTCATATTCAAATCCACTCCAAATCCTGCCGGAGCTTAATACCAGATCATTGCCAGCCTTACGGGCATTACCAAGCATTTGCATTGTTTCAGAAGGTAAGTTTCCAGCCTTATCCCAAAGATCATCCAGATTAATTACAGCTACCTGATAATTTTGGGTATGTGTCATATACATTTTCTTATATATTTTATATAAATTTGAATGATAAGAAACAAGTTTAATTTATAAAGTTTTCCACTTCCGGCTTTGTTGTGTTATCCGGAAACTATTTCCCTACGGTGGGTTTATTCTGGATATGAAACTCACCAGAACAAAGCTTTTAGAGACTTTACGTCGAAAAAATGACGGATGGACAACGTACCAAGCAAGGAAGATAGCTGGAATCACTAT
>JBDRFR010000070.1:0-5523 GCA_043818675.1 Nanobdellota archaeon | reverse complement strand
GATTTTTTGACTTTCTGTAGTGTCAAAGCAACTTGTTAAATAGAACCGAAGAGTAAAATCACCTTTTTTCGGAAGCTCTCGCTTCGCAACACGAAAAAGATCATTTATTAATAATTTACCGATGTTACCAAAGGCACCAGTTATTAATATTTTCATAATTTACGGCTGAAAACCACAACAAATAAAATCAAAAAAATCAGCGCAAGACGTACCTTTTTTTCTATCCCAAAGAGTTTTACAATTTAATATTTGCAAATCTGGATTTAAGAAAAATATCCGGTCATAAACTCTACATTTCTCAGCTATTGTTTTATAAAAATTATTCCCCTCTACCAAATTGATAATAGTATCAAAACCAACTTCAGATTTTCTTATTATTTTGCTTAGGACCGGATCTTTTGCTTTTAATTCTTTAAGTTTTACCAAAAAGGGGATAAAAGATTTATCTAATACCAGCCTTCGTGGGAAATGTTTACTAACTGGAGCAATTGGTTGGAAAAAAATAGAATCTACGCCTCTTTCCACCCATGAATACAAATTTTCTTTTAATTGATCGATATATGGAAGTAATCGCTGATGTAGGGTGATTTTTAATTCAACTGTCATGTCTAATTTTTTAACATCGGCAATAAATTGCAACGGGAGTTTAGAACCTCCCCTAATTTCTTTTTGCATATCCGCAAATAATTCCGTTGATAAATGTATATCTGGATGGAGATTATTATTTTGAAAATAAACCAGGACGTCGGACCACTTTTTACTAACCCCGTTAGTATGAAGAGAAAACCTAATTTTATTTTCAGTAAGAAAGCATAAAAATTCTTTAAGTAGAGGGTATTCTACCGGCTCTCCGCCTGTAATTAGTACTTCCCCTACTTCTCGACAATTATCTAATATTTGAACCCACTTTTCTTTGGGAAGATCAACGACTTTAGATTTTTGACCCAAAACATCATACCATATGTCTTCTGTCCGACAATATGCGCAACATAAATTGCATCTTTTTGTGACTGATAAAATTGCTAATTTTTTATCTCCCATGAATTCTCTTTTTAAATACCTATTTAGATGATTCATAAATTAATGTGGGCAAATTTACTTTTTAAGTCTGGTGAAGCGCCACGCATCACTTCCCAGTCATAAGGACAAACAGGGATAATTTCATTTGTAGAAGGCCTTGGATCAATTAATTTTTTGAGGCTATGGCTATAGGCTAATGCCGCACAACCAGACTTAATTCCGATAGCACACTCTTTTCTTCTGTTAAGAATTTTTACTAATGTCTCTTTTTTTACATTTCCTAAACAACCGAAATCTACGGCTGATAACAAACCGCAGTAATAGACATTACCATCGCAACGAACATCAATAACGTCGCCTGCACCCCCCTGGCAAAGACTAGCGGACATACTGTTTATTTTATCGACATACTCATAAGAACGTTCCCAGATAACCCCAAAATTTGGGCTGTTCTTATTTATCCATCTTTTTACTCGTTCTCTCGTCTCTTTCCATTCTTTTGGTCCTATAACTAAATCTTCTATTGCCTTTCCTCTACCCAGCGAAGTAAAAAGATAAAAAGATATAAAATTCACACCTGCTTTTTGACAAATTTTAAGTATATTTTCGACTTCATTTATATTCTTTTTATGCAAAACAATATTGGAGGCAGTAAATTTACCAGCCTTTAAAAAGTACTTTATCGCTTCCAAACTTTTCTTAAAGTGTCCTTTTTTTCCTCTAAGCCAATCGTGGCTAGCGGCGTTAGCACCATCAATATCAACCGCCAATCTGCTGATTTTTAGACGACAGATTTTATTGATAATATCTCGAGAAAAATTTGTGTTAGTTGTTATACCAACATTTAAATTTTCAGATAAAGCTAAATTAATAATTGCAAAAATATTTTTACATAGAAATACTTCTCCGCCGAATAAATTAAGAGTACCTTGGCTACCACTGATTTCAGAAAATTCTTTAATTAATTTTTCGATTTCCAAATAAGCCATTTCTTTTATTTCTTTCTCTCCGCAAAAATAAAGACAATGCCGACAACGCATGTTGCACCTATTAGTAAAATGCAAATTGAGGGTTTTTAGAGTCATTTATTTTTTCCCATAAGTAAATTATGAGCCGGTAATTGTTTAAACGGCCAATCATACCAAAGTATATCATTGCGTTCTTTTTTTAGTTTATCGAAATACTCTCTATTGTTAACTTCTCCGAATTTATCTTGATATCCCATCATAAAATAATTAAAATTTGATAAAAATTTTTCGATTGTTTGCCTTGCCTTTAAAGAAGTTTCACTCAAAGACCAAGTAGCGATAAAAAGACTCTTATCTCTGTTGGGAAATTCCATTTCTATTAATGCCTTCATATCATCAATGCAAAATACTCCTTTTCTTTGAATGCCAATCTCACTGCTTGCGTAGACTGGTAATCCCGAGGATTTTAGATAAAATTTCTGCAAAGCAGAAAATATTGGTAAATCGAAAATTATATATTTACCCCGAAAACCAAGTTTATGAATTAAACGACAAAGATTACCGTAACCCCCGCCGAATTCAAAAATAAAATCCAAATCAGTAAAATTTTTTCCAGTTTTTTCTTTAAATTTTGATATTATATATGTTAAATGTATCGTATTCCCACTGCTTTTAGGATATAAAATAAACGGAAGCTGCCCACCAATTTTTGTTTCCATAGTTGTATTTTTCCATAAAGAATCCCAATGGGGTGATTTTTTTAAATCATTTAATTCTTCTATAATAAATTTAGAGTTAGTTATGTTCATAGTATCTTTAATTGGTGCCCACTGTAAAAATTTGTTTGGATTGCCATGCAATATCAATTTTCTTATTCTGTTCGCGTGCTTAATCCAATCATTATATGCCCTCGAATCAGTCTCCTTAATATATTCTGAGTTCCTTGTTCCCTCTTTTAGTTCTACAATTAACTCCCGATTTGCTTTTCTCGTGGGAAATAAATTACATAAAAACTCAAATATTGATACTATGCCTGCCCAAAGTTTGTTATCTTTATAAGTATCATCGATCATTCCTCTCTTTTTTTGTATGCTTTTTGTTTGCGGCTTCATAATTTTTATAAAAACGAGATTAACAACGTGTTTTCCCAATTTTTTTTGTTTCTTTGCCATTCAAAAATTTAATAAAATTCCGATATCCAGGATCTCTAATAATACAGTAATGTCCGCCACGCTCATTATAATAAGCATTTTTAATTTTTTTTGATTTTTTAACTAGATTTTCTATGGTATCTTTTTTTATATTGCCAATAATACCTTTTGTTTCTAAGGCATGCGTATCGAGCATAATTTCTCCTTCATATCCTACAGCGAAACCATAGTAATAAAAACAACAAGTATCCGCGCCGCAATCTGTTTGAGTCATAACCATAGGATCCATTATCTCTCTTGTTTTCCTTACTACTTTTTTGTATTTTTCAAGATTTTTCTTCCCGCCATAAATATCTGTGTTTTCGTTTGCTACTCCTACCATAGCTATATGCTCACAACTAAAATAAATATCGTTTCCGCAGAATTTTCTAATTATTTCTAAATTTCGATAATTTTTAGCCGTAACGGTCATGTGGATTGCCAAACGATATACCTTATATCCATTTTTTTTAAATATATCTCGAGAAAAGACCTTTCTAGTATATTCCAAATTCTTTTTAATAACATTAATATTCGCTGCACCTCCGCAGAATTCTTTATATTCTTTCTCGTCTAGGGTATCCAAACTAAGAGCGATAGAAGTACCATGAATATATAAAAAATCAACCATTTTCTTGGTTAATAAGCTCCCGTTCGTAGCAATTAATGGAATCATGTTTAGCTTATGCACATGCGCGATAATCTCTTTAGTCCCAGGAAAAAGCAATGGCTCTCCCTCTCCCAAAATAGCAACTGTCTTTACCCCCATTTCCTTTCCTTTATTTATTATTTCTTTAATTTTCGGAATGCCAATGAATTTTTTTAGTTTTTTTCTACCAGCCCATGTAAAGCATTTTTCGCAATGATAATTGCAAAGCGGTGGTACGTTAACGCATAAATAATCTAATGAGGTTTCACCAAATTTTATACCCTCCACCTTTTGAAGGTGTAGTGGCATTCCTCTTAATGCCTTTTTAAGTTTTTTTGACATATTTTACACTTCAATATTCCTAGTGTAATCTCTTCCATTCTAAGTATTAGAATCGAAAGCCCAAGGGAATCGAAGGATTATTTTCTAATTTACTACTCTGATTTTTTTACATCGTTATTTTAACGTAGAATGGCATTTAAATCTTGTTTTGTTTTGTTTCTTATTTCTTCCTGGATTTTATTTATTTCATCGTTCTTTAGAGTTCTTTCCGGAGATCTGTAAACAATCCTGAAAGTATAACTTTTTTTATCTTTCCCGAATTTTTTTTCGTCTTCGTAACTATCTATGAGTTTTACCTCTTCAATTAAATTCCCTGCGGAATCTCTTACTATTTCATAATAATTATTCAGATTTATATTTTTATCAATCACAAAAGAAATATCTCTCGAAGTTTCCGGATATTTGCTTACTTCTTTATATTTGCTGTTTATATCTTTAAACTGGCTGGTGATTCTCGGGTCGTCTGACCAAAGTATTCTTATGTCTGGAATTCCCATTTTTATCATTGCCAATCTGTCCCCAAATCCAAATGCCCAGCCGTTATAAATTTCTGGGTCTAATCCAAAATTTTTCAGGACTACCGGATTTACAAGCCCCGCTCCATTTACTTCCATCCACTCCCCGTTAAACTTAATATCCATCTCAAGGCTTTGTATTGTATAGGGAAAAAAGTCGTCGATGAATTTGTATTCAATATCTTGGCCGAAAATGTCCTTCGCTAAATCAACTTGGGCATTTTTTAAATCTTCCTGTGTGATAATTTTTTGCGATTTTTTACAAATCAGCAATCCGTCGATTTGGTGAAACGCAGGATAATGGCTTCTATCAATCTCGTCTTTGCGGAAAACTATTCCCATTGAAAGAGCTTGAACGCTACCTTCTTTTTCCAATCTTTTTAAAACTTCCTGGTCTTTTAGATAAAAAGACCAAAAAGCTGTTGTGTGCGTACGCAAAATGTAAGTATCGTCTAAATAGTAAGTGTCTGTTTCTTTTCTACTTGGATGGTCTTTCGGCATATTTAAAAGATCGAAGCATTGCTCTACCGTTATTATTTTTGGGAAATCAACCAAATCAAAATCAGCAAATCTTGACAATTTTTTTATCTGGTCAACTAAAATTTTTACAGGGGAATTTTCTTTTTTTGTAAGGTCGGGCAACTTAAGCAACCTTTTGATTCTTTCTGCTTTGATATCGCTCCTGCCTTCTAATCTCTTTATTAAATCTTCCTCTTTTTTGTCTTCTATTACGATATTTTTACGCATAACTTTTATTGTATATATGCCTTAACTTTACCTTATTTTAAAACTAAATCAACCCAGTTAACCAATAAGCGAATCGGAAAAGAAGGAGTCGT
>JBDRFR010000069.1:0-89693 GCA_043818675.1 Nanobdellota archaeon | reverse complement strand
TTAATGGTTAGCGATAGCTCTTTTCGATTCACAAAGAATTGAAAGAAAACAAGAACAAAAATACTCAAAACATCATATTTTTCAAACAAAAACACTCAACACACAAAAATAACAAAAAAAATCCATTTTTTCAAAGTTCCCTATAGTGAAATTTCAAATTCCTCAGAGCGAAGCCAATACCCTAATCGCTTAGAAATAGCTTGAGATTTGGGTTGCGGATAAGCGCTTAGTATGAGTTATATCATAAGTTAAACCATAATAAACTTCCAGTAAATGACAACAACTAATACAGCTAACAAAATACCTACAATGATTCCCTGAATGAAATCTTTTGAAAAGAAAATGTCTTCTTTTTTGGATGATTTTAGCTCATGGATGTCATTTTCTATCCTTTCTTCAATCTCCTGGATTTTCTTTTCGCGGAATTCAATCTCTCTTTCTTTTTGAAGTATCTGGTTTTCTTTTTCTAATACTTTAATAATTGAAGAGACACTTTCAACATGTTTTTTTTCATGCATATTTTTTTGTTTTTTCTTTATTATGATAACTTGTTCCTTAAGATTTGTTAATTTTACCTGCATTTCTTTGGGTTGTTCCACAATTTTTTTTTTATCTGTTCTAATTGAGTTGGGTTTTTGGGCTTTATCAGCTAATTTTTTATCTTGTTTGATAGATTCTTTTGCTTTTTCTATAGCCCGTTTCTCTTTTTCAATCTGTTTTTTCAATTCCATCTTTTGAGTTTTGACAGGTAATTCTTTGTTTTGTTTGATAGATTCTTTTGCTTTTTCAATAGCCAGTTTCTCTTTTTTAGTCTGTTTTTTCAATTCTATCTTTTGAGTTTTGACAGGTAATTCTTTATTTTGTTTGATAAATTCTTTTGCTTTTTCAATAGCCTGTTTCTCTTTTTCAATCTGTTTTTTTAATTCTATTTTTTGAGTTTGAGGTGGTATTTCTCTATATTGTTTTACAGGTTCCTTTTTTTTGGATGCTTGTTTTTTTGAGGTTTTTTTTACGGAATTTGAAAGGCGGGACATAATAAAATTTGACATATTTTCTTTTGATTCGGCGTCCAGAACCTGGTTTGCCAGCTCCTTATCGTTAAATTCCTCACTAATCCATTCACTAAAATCGTTTTTCTGGAAATTGACGTGATATCCAAAAACATCATCGGGCATATTTTTTAGAGCGTCAGCAAGTGAAGACAAGCTTTTTATCTGGGCATTATTAATTAAATTGAGAGTTTTAATAGAAGTTCTTTCTAATGTATTATTATCTTCATTACTCAATTTCTATACACCCCCTTTTATCCAATTATTATAGAGGTATTATTTAAAATTTTCTATTATTTGGATTTTTATACGTCACCAAGCAGCAATACGATTAAATTAGTGACTAAGTAGAATCATAAGATTTATATATATACCTATATATGGGATTAATATTAATCTTAAATGAATGAGAAAATTAACTTAAAACAAAAAACCGGTACAAGGCTGAAACAAAATCAAATTAAGATTCAGCAGCTTAAAAATAAACAATATATACTTACATTGCCGACTATGTGGGCATCTATTCTTGATGTTTCTAAAGGATCAGTAGTAACGTTTATACCCGGAAAAAACGGAGGAATTGAGATAATTAAAGTAAAGAATGAAAAAGAAGCTACTAGATAATTATACTGTATATTCAATCTTTGTATTAGTATTAGTAGCTATTACTGTTACACTATTTTTCTTTATTAAAACATATATTGGATATGTTACGATTCAAGCTGAAGCAGGGACAATTACTGAAATATCACTTGAACAAAGAACACAAACAAGCAACTGGCAAGGATTTTATGGACTTGGATTAATGGTGGAAGGCTATACAGAAACACAAAGCGAAGAGGCTTTAGGCGGAGAGATTGAGTCAAAACATCTTATATTTAACTGTATGGAACCTAATATCCCCCATGAGATATATGCTTCAAGAGTTGACCCGGATCTGCTTGACTGGACAACAGCTCTGGCGGGATCGGCTGCATGGTTGGACGATTATTTTAATATTAGCCCGACAGATTATGATTCAGCAACTAATACACTTATAGAGATAGGTTCTGTTATGTATGGCGATACAAATATTACAAACGTTCCCATGGCGTATACAAAGAAATATGGGGTAGAAGGCAGTACGCAATTTAAGTTTGGAATACTGAATGTAAGCAATGAGCCTGTATTCTTTAGTAATATTGCAGGTATCCAAAAAGGATTTAATAATCAGCAATTAAACTATCAATTATTATTATTATCGCCGAACGAATCACTATACTATTTCTCGCCAGACCCAAATGATGAATGCCCTGAGGGATATGGGACAGGTGTTTACGGAGACGGCTACGTTACAGGATATGTTATAGATAATTCCACTAATGAAACACTTGAGAACGTAACAGTAGGGGTGGGAGGGACAACAACCATTACAGATGGGAATGGATTTTATAATCTAACAGTAATGATAGGCTATCAATATATTGTCGGCATACTTGAAGGTTATCGTACACATATTGGTCTTGTCAATGTAACATTATATGATTATACTTACCATAATATTTCACTGAATCAATTTGTCGGGCTTGAGCCTGGCAACCTTCAGCTGGCAAATGGCACAATAGGCGGGACTGTACGGGATAATCGTACAAACCAGGCTATAGAGAATGCGATAGTTTTTGTCGCCGGCAGAAAATTTATCACGGATGAGAATGGGTTCTATAACGGCAGTGTTTATGAAGGAAATTTTTCCATTATTATTATGTATGAGGGCTATAATAATCATATAGGTTTTGTTAATATATCTAGAACTAGTGCTATTGAATACAATGCATATATTGAAAAGACTACCGGGACTGTTTCCGGATTTGCTGTAGATAATAATACTGAGGAAATTGTTGAAAATGTAACAGTAAGCATTGGCGACCAAAGTGCACTCACTAATTCAACAGGCGGCTATACAATCACTGTGAGGGCAGGTGCACAGTTTATCGTAGGGACAAAAACCGGGTATGAAAGTTATGCCAGCAATATCACTATTATACCTGGCAGCATAAAATTACATAATCTTTCAATGAGGGAGAAACAACAGGGACCGGGAAGATTTTATCAGAATGGGTCAGTAGAAGGATATGTTATTGATAATTCAACAGGAGCATATCTTTCTAATGTTACTGTTACAATAGCGGGAATTTCGGATGTAACAGATAGTATAGGGTTTTATAATATCTCAATAATGGAAGGGTCGCATAATATTGTAGCTGTGAAAAGCGCATATGAAAACTACGTAAATGAAGTAAATGTTACAGCTAATAATATAACCAAACATAATATCTCATTGAATGTCTATAGGGTGCGGCGAGCAAACGGAACATTCAAAGGCACAGTTAAAAATTCTAATGGCAAAGTAATTGAAAATGCAACAATCAGTATAGGGGGATTAATCCTATATTCAAATTCCACTGGTGGCTATGTCGGATCTATACTTGAAGGCACATATAATCTAGTGGGTACAAAGAGCGGGTATAGTAATTATATCTCAAACATAACGATCATTCCTAATATTGTGGTTGAACATAATATAACTCTTAATTCTACGACAACGGGGCAAGCTGAAAACGGCACAATATTTGGGAAGGTTTTGGATAATGTTACATCAATAGCCATTGAAAATGCGTCTGTAACTATTAATGGTGTTACAAAACTGTCAGATATTAACGGCTTGTACAATATGTCAGTTATTGGAGGAACTCATAATGTGGTAGCAGTAAAAGATGGATATGAAAATTATTATTCAGAAGTTTTCGTGGCTGCAAATGATATTACTGAACATAACATCTCCATGTCGGTGTTTGCAAAAGAATACGCAAACGGAACAATAACAGGTATTGTTAGAAATAGCGCTGGCGCGATACTGCAAAATGTGACTATCAGTGTTGCGGGTATTGTTACATATACAAATACTACAGGTGAGTACAGGGCAGATATTATTGAAGGGTCGCATAATCTTGTAGCAACACGTTCGGGATATAATAATTACATAGCGGTTATCTCAATAACTGCTGGAGCAACCACTTATCGTAACATTACTCTTAATACCTCGGCTGCAGCGACAAGTTTTACAGGTACAGGCGCCGGTTCTGGTACAGGGGTTGAGAAAATTGTTAAAGAAGTTATACAGCGAAGAATCGTGCAGCCAAAAGATGATCAAATCGATTACGAAATCTCCACAAAGAAAATATACAAGAAATTACGGATTGGAAGTTTTTTGAACGTTCCAATAACTATTACAAATTATAGAACCGGAAGTATGAATGTCCAATTGGAAATAGATGGCGATGCTGCTAAATTAGTACGGCTTGACCGAAAAACGATAGCAATAGACCCAGACTTAAGCGCTGAATTTGTAGTTACATTAATAGGTAATGTCGATGTGGGCATTTATGAAGGAAATTTATTGCTGTCAGGAGATATTGAAGAGGCAATACCAATAACTGTTCTTGTCTACAGTGAAGAGAAATTGCCGATTGAAGGCTTATTAATGGAATTAGCAGTTACAGAAAGAAGAGTAACCATCGGCGACAGCTTGAAGTACGCAATAAATTTTCAGAATTTGATTCAAGAAGAAGAGTATGAGATTTTGCTTGTCCATAATATAATAACTAAAGACGGGGAACTTATTAAAATAGATGAGGATGAAGTTACTATACAAACATCGTTTTCAATCTTAAAAAATTATGTAATACCTGAAAACTTTGAGCCTGGTGAGTATTTTATTAGTGTGGAAGCAAGGTATCTAGACTCTGTTTCAAAGCAAACTTCAGTATTTGATGTTGTGCTGCCATTGTATATGTATTCTTTTATTGGAATACCACTGTGGCTTATTCTTGCTGTTGTTCTGTTCCTTGGTTCATCAACCTTTACAGTTACAGTTTACAAGAAGAAACAAGCAGAGAAACAAAGGTATAAATCGAAAGTTGATGTGAAAAATTTGCCGGCTGCAGGCGATAGGTCTGCTTATGTAGGCCATATTGCGGAATCAAAGACAAAAGCATACATGGATCTTGATAAGTTTCAGATTCATACTTTAATTGCAGGTACCAGCGGAAGTGGAAAGTCGGTTGTAGCACAAGATCTTGTGGAAGAAGCGCTTTTGAAAAAAGTTGCGGTCATTGTGTTTGATCCGTCAGCTCAGTGGAGCGGGTTTTTAAGAAAAAATGAGGATAAGGAAATTATTAAAATGTATCCCGAATTCGGGATGAGCAAGAAAGATGCAAGGGCTTTTCCTGGTAATATCAGAAGAGTACTTGATGGACGGGAAATTATTGACTTTAAGAAGTACATGAACCCCGGTGAAATTACAGTTTTTGTTACAGACAGGCTTGATATGCAAAGTACAGAATTATTTGTTGCTAATACCGTGCGCGAAGTGTTTCATTCAAATCTGCCTGAAAGTCCGGAACTTAAATATCTTATAGTATACGATGGAATTCATACATTGCTGCCTAAGTTTGGCGGGTCTGGCAAGGTTTTTGTGCAGATTGAAAGAGCAGCAAGAGAGTTTAGAAAGTGGGGTGTTGGATTAATTCTTATAAGCCAGGTTCTTAGCGATTTTCCTAAAGAGGTGCTTGCTAATATTAACACCGAACTGCAGCTGCGTACTAGGGATGAGGGGGATCTAAACAGAATTAAAGAAGAGTATGGTGATGCTATGTTAAAATCTGTTGTAAAGGCAACTGTAGGAGCGTCAATGATAGAAAATTCGGCTTATAATAAAGGGCAGCCGTATTTTGTGGCCTTTAGGCCGCCAATGCACAGCTTGAAAAGGCTAAGCGAAGAAGAACTTGAAAATTATACTAAATTTAATACGATAATTGAAGATCTGGATTGGCAGCTTGAACAGTTAAAAGAGGAAAAGCTTGATGTGTTTGACCTGGAGCTGGAATTAAAACTTGCAAAAAGCAAGATCAATTCTGGCAGTTTTAATATGGTCAGTATTTATCTTGATGGATTAACGCCCAGAATTCAAAAACAGTGGGATAAATTGGGTAAAGCACCAAAAAAAAGAGTAATTAAACTTGCTGATGAGTCAGAACTTGAAAGAGAACTGGAAGAAGCAAAACTTGTGCATGAAGAAGAAAAAAAATCTGTGGATGAGGAAACACCTAAGGCGGAGGAAACACCTAAGGAAGAGGAAACACCTGAGGCGGAGGAAACACCTAAGGCGGAGGAAACACCTGAGGAAGAAAAATCTGAAGGAGAGATTATTAATCTAATAAATGAATTAATAATGGAAGCGGATAAATATTTAGATGAAGGCGATAAAGAAAAGGCAAGGCCTGTTTACAACGAGATCTCTTCATTATACAAAAAAATACCTAAAGAGCAAAGGAAAGAAATATTTGACCAAAGTATGAGATTACATAAAAAAATGGGATTGTGTGAGGTAAAAGAAGATGAAAATACAGATGCAGTACTGTTTGAAATATCAAAAGTTATCAAAATGGCAAAAGCCTATCTGAAACAAAAAGATAAATTATCAGCTATGGAAATATATCGTAATAAGCTGATACCATTATACGAACAGATGCCTGCAAAATTAAAACCGCAATTATTTAATCAGAGTCTAGATATCTATAAGAAATTAAAGTGACCAGTAGAAAACTTTAAAAATGATGAAAAGAAGGTAAAGGTGGAAAATGTTATTTGGAAGGAAGAAAAAAGAGGATAATTTGGATGAAGCTGAAGATATTGCTACTGAAGAGAGCGCATCAGCTGAGCTATCGGGGGATGTATCTGTTGGCAGAGTGGCTGCTGAGCTGGAAAAACTTAAGGCCAAATTTAGTACATTCTATGAACTTCAAAAAGCGTCAAATGAAAGATTTACAAGGCTCAATGAACAAGCAGGCGAATTGCGAGCGATGATTCTTGACAGGGATAAAGAATCAAAACTTGTGGAAGCAAAAGCTACTCAGGCTATCGACCTGGTTTCCAGTGTGCAGCCTGATAAGTTGATGATTGAACTTAAGAAAGCAGATAATAGGATTGAAATTTTCAAGTCCAGCATAGAAAGCAATGAGGTTATACTTAGCAATGCTATCTCAGAACTTAAGGAATTACGAACAAAAGTTAATTCCTTTAAGGGCATTGAGGAATCTGTTAAGCTTGCAGAGGAAGTTAAAAATGAATGGCTTGAGAATAAAAAACTGGACGCAAACATCACAAAACACTCAAGCAAGGTGGAAACTATCTATTCAGAAATGTGGAAAAAATTCAGCGGTTTTGAGAAGTTTGCAAGCATTGTTTCTGACCTAGACAAAGCAGTAAAACAGATGGCTTCCGAAGTGGATTCGATCAAAGTCAAAATCACTGGCTTTTCCAATAAAAAGGAAATTGAGAATTTAATCATTAAATTTGAGAGTTTTGAAAAATATATGAATAATGTTGTCTCGGCGCTTGATAAAAAAATCAGTAATTTTGAGAATGATTTTAGCTTGAAATTCAAAACTGATATGCAGAAAGCGGCAACACTACTGAAAGGATTTGAGACTTTGGCTGCAAAAACTCCTGATTTGGACAAATATTTTAATCTTCTTTCTGAAGAAGCAAAAAAAGCGCCAAAAGAGGAAGTTAAGGTTGAAAAGATTAAGACGCCCGGGCAGGAAGAGCCAATCAAAGGGGAAGAAAAAGAAGGGCTGTTCGGAAAACTTAAAGGAAAGCTGAAAAAATGACTTTTCATATGGTTTGGCTATTGAACGGAATTAGCATGGCTTTTGTAGCCATAGTTTCTTTCTTTTGTTTTTTCTTTTGGTACAGAAATAAATGCACATGTAAAGTGGGAAAAGCAATCTTTCTTAATGGTATACTATACTTAGTATACGCCTTTCTTACAATATTATGGAGCATGGATGTGATAGAGCCTGTTATGAGTGATTTTATCTTTATTGACGGAATTTTCAATGTTTTTAAAGCAGTGCTTTTCCTTATGATTGTATATTATATGATTCATAATAAAAATTTGCTGTACTTCTTATTCTTGTTTTTGCTTACAGTGTTAGCCATCTTTTCAAGCTTAAATACATTTTTTTTAATAGTGTCGTTTGCATCGTATGCAATTATTGCTATAGTCTCATTTGATTTATTCTTATTAAGCAACCGATACCTTAAAAAAACAGCGACTTATGCAATAACTTATTCTGTTATCTGCGTTTGTTTTCTTCTTTCTGTTTTTATCTGGAGAGACCCTTCAAGTGTACCTTGGTTTATTCCAAATGCGCTGATGTTTATTGTTTTTTTATTATTTTTTTATGATGTTAGATACTGCAGGATCGGAAAAAACGCAGAAACAGAGCCTAAAATAAAAAAAATTATGTTTCCATTTTTGTTTTTTAAGTTTGTTGTGTTTATAACTTCAATGACCTTATTTTTGCTGCTTTCAACAATTTCTATACACGAGATGGGACATACGCTTTCTGCCCAGTATTATGGCTGCGAAAAAAGCAAAGCAGTAATTTATGATATTGCAGACTCTGCGCATACTGAGATGGTGTGCAGCTTGTATTATAATGATTTAATAGTTACACTTGCAGGGGTCTTATTACCCTTAATTGTCGGGCTTATTTTTTTGTTGACGGGCGGTTCGTTTACGTCAAATATATCATACCTTATAATCGGCTTTTCTTTAATACTTCCTTCAAAAGACCTTGAAACATTGCATTTTTCAAACAGTATGATCTTTTTAGTAATCATCTCCGGGATCGTGATTGTCATGCTTGGTGTTATCAGATTTACTACTTATTATATTAGCTCTCATACAGGCTCTGAGAGTAAACCGCGGGGGTTTAGGCCCGAGAGAGAATTTTGGGTCGATAATAGAGAATCTGTCGGAGACCTGTATGAATTTGTAACTGCTATTCACAGCATGGGCAATATTAAATTTAAACAATGCATACAAAGCAGAATGAACGAAGTGTTGAACTGGATAAACAATGATCTGGAAGAGAAGGAATTATCTAGACTTTTGCAGAAAAAAACAGGGAAAACAGAAATGCAGATTGTGATCATGAATTATTTGCTGAAATCAGAAGCAGATTCTGAAAAAAATATCTTAAAATACGTATGTTATCCTATCTTAAAAGAAAAAATAAGGGAGGTAAACAATGCAAATCCAGGTACAAATCAAAACCAGAGTTGATGATTTTTTAGCAGTCAGGAAAAAAATCGAAGAAATTGCAGATTTTGTATCTGAGGAAGATAAAATCGATTATTATTTCCAGGGCAGCTTCAAATTTGACCGGACTGAACTTCGCCTGAGGAAAAAAAAGGAAGAAAAAAAAGTCACGTTAAAAATAAATTACTTTGACAAAAATATTGAAAAAAATGAAGAGTATGCCTTTTGTGTTGATAATGCATCGGATTTTATTGCGCTGCTTGAAAATGTCGGCATTAAAGTTGCGGCAATGAAACATAAAAAATCATACTTTTTTGACTGCAAAGGCATTCAGGTTCAACTAGTTAATGTCAAAGAACTGGGATATTTTCTTGAGATTGAAAAAAAGTGCAATGAAAAAGAGAAAGAACAGACAAAAATGGAGATAATGGACCTATCACAAAAGCTGGGGTTGGATCCAACATTAATAGAACAGAAAAATTATTTTGAATTGTTGATTGAAAAAAGAAAAAAGGGTGGAATATAAAATGAAAAATAAGATATTAAGCAATAAAAAAATGGTGTTAATTATTATACTTGTGGCGATAGTTGCAGCTGCAATCTTTTTTGTGTCAGGCAGAAGTGAGGTATCTTTTGAAATTAAGGACAGATGCGGACCAATAGTAAACATGATCTCACATACTATCAATGATGAATCCGGGTGCAGATCTCAATGCAAATCACAGTGCAAGGTTAAAGATCTAAAGTATGCAAAGGTGGAGTTTGAAGAGAGTATGCAGGCATGCCACAGCTGCATATGTTACTGTAAGTGATTTTGATGGATGAAGAAGAAATTGACATGTGGTACGAAGATGAAAAAGAAAAGGCTATGTCAGTATACCTTGAAGATCTCGATAAGAAGAAGAACAAGGAAGAGTCTGAAACCAAATTTAAGCAACGGCTGAAATTCTTGCGGGATAGATATATGATATTGTACGAACAAGGGGTTAAAAAGAAAAAAAAACAAGATGCGTTCTATAAAAAAATCGAAAATATTAAAAATATAATTATCAAGAAGATGTCCTGGGTGAAAAAATGAAAAAGATTTTATGCATTGCTTTGTTGTGTACTTTATTATTGTAGGGATGTTTGAGTATTGATCAGAAAACAGCAGAGGAAATCGCAAAGGGATTTGTTATTGCCCGGGTTAAATTTTTTACACAAGAGGAACAAACAACCGTGGTCCTGCCACAGTATGATTTCACTTCAGTCGATAGCTATAAGGAAGGAAGAGATTGGGCTGTAAGTTTTCATATTGAGGCTGTACTCGGGAATATTAGCAAAGGAAACGATATTAGTCTGAAAATTAATAGCAAAGGGAAAGTCACAGAATTTAACGGCCAGAAAGTCAGTCCGTAAGCAAAATTTTTCTAGTATCAATAATTGGCTTGATAATATTTATGTTAGTCAGAGCGTGAGGGAATCCTGGGGCTAATTTTTCAACCTGGGAAAAATGGGTCAAAGCTTTTTCCAGATCATCATAATTCTCCTGATCTGTTATCTCATCTTTTCTAAACCTTGCTACATAACCCTGCGCAAGATCGAAAATGTAATTCGGATTGTTTGGCTCTAACCTAACGACAGTCAGAAAATTATCGATTGCTTTATCAAAATTGCCATTTTTAAAATGTAAAATGCCGGCTGAGTAGTATGCTTTTAAATATTCCGGGTCAATTTCTGTTGCCTTCTTGAATTGAATAGCTGCCTGTTCATAATTGCCTTTTTCATAATAAACAGTACCTAAATTGTGATATGCTGGAACAAAATCCGGATTATGTTCTATAGCTTTTTTAAACATCCATTCGGCTTTGTTCCAATCTTGAGCATTATAATAGAATTTGCCAACGTTAAAATAAAGAATGTAGGGCTTTTTCCATATCTCTTCAATAATGTATTTGGGATGCAGATTTGAAGTAATTTTAATTTTTGCAGGCTGCGCAAGAACTGCAGCTGTCATAATAATAATCATAACAAAAATTAACTGTAATTTCTTCAAATTATTTCACCCCCTTTAAAATTATTTTGGATATAGTACTATATAAATGTTTTTATTCCTCTTTGCCTAAAAATTTTTTTGCATCTAAAATAAGCCTAATTGCCTGATTAAGCTTTTCTTTTGTTTCTGTTCTTAGCCCTTCAGTTAGAGTTTCATCGGTTATGTCAATATCATCTGCCAGAGTTACGATGTTAATTACAGTCTTAATTAAAATGTCAGTTTTTTTGGCTCGTTCCAGGACATAATCTTTATCAAAATTGCCGGAATCTTCTGAAGAGATTATCTGCCTATTTATATCTTCGATTGCCTGGGATGCGCTTAATACTTTATGCAGTAAATTATCAATCCTGGTTTCGTCTTCTTCCAGTTCGCGTGTTGATAAGCTCATTAAGCTTGTTAGGGTTATCTAATATTTAAAATTATGTATATTTGATGAATTTCAATATTCATATGAAAAATTTTTATTATAATTAACTGATTTATTAATTACTTAATTTATTTATTTGATTAATAATTTGATTAATATGTTGGAATTTATCTAAAATCAAAAGGTTTATATAATCTTTATTTGAATTACATATAACATACATATAAGTATTATTTCAATTACAAATTATCTCTTAATTTAACTAATCGTTTGTAATAATACCGAAAAATATTTAAATGATTAATTAAAATACAAGGGGCATACAATAAATATCATTGTGAATACAAAATGAAAGTGGCTATTTTTAACATAAGATTGTCAAAAGAAATAGTGGAATGGCTGGATTATATGGTTTCTAAAGGGGTATATAAAAGCAGAGCTGAAGCTATCAGGGAATTTTCCAGAGACAGTGTTTGTGATAAGGGTGATTTGTTTGAGTGATGTCCTGGTTTCTGTAAGGATGCCTGAATCATTATTGTCTAAACTTAAAGAGCTCGCTGAAAAAGAGCACTATATGGACGTTAGTGAAAAGATTAGGAGCATTACCAGAAAAAATTGGCTAAAATCGATGTATCCAGAACTTGCAGAGGTTGCAAGATTAAGAAAGGATATCATGGATGAAATTAGAAAAAAGAGTGAAAAAGAAGTCACTAAGAAAGTGGTCAGTGAATTAAATGAGATCAAAAATCAACTTAAGATTGAGGCTAGTAAATGAAGAAATACTCTAAGATTTTGGGCTGTCTAATCTTACTAATGATAGCGCTTAATCTTTCTGTAATTTGCGCAGAATCTGAAAAAATTCAGATTAATCTTAAATATCAGAATGATAAATATTATGACAATAATTCTGACGGGGTTGAAGGTGATAAAAGTGTAATTGACTTTACTGTTGAAGATACAGAGTTCAACTGGGATCTTAACAAAAATAAGCTGTGCACAAGATGGGAAATATTGTCCGTTGATACAAACAAAATGACAACAGTTTGTTATGGGAACAATGTTTGCTGTAATTTTATTGGACTTACTGCAACTAAGAATAAATGGAATGATATTTTTTATCTTAATTACGGGCAATATGATGCGTCGGTTAATAATAAGGTGAGCGCGCGAGTATTATATGTTGATTATTCGGTAAGCTCAGAAAACCCCTATTCAGAAATATATTACAGTAATTATGATTATCTATATGCGGTATTTCTTGATGAAGATTATTTTAATGGAAAGCAGCCTTCGAGTAAAGAATTTTCTGTGATTGAAAAACTGGAGAGGCTGAAGAAAAATAATAAGCTTAGTAAAATCTCACTTACAGACTTAAAGGGGGGTTCGGCTGTATCAGATTTTCATAATCAAAACCTGAGGCTGGATATGTACCACGGAGGTGATATTGTCAGTATTGAAAATTTTAAGAGCAATAATATTCAATTTGAAGAGTTGGATAAAATAACTATCAGTAAAGAAGATGAGAATTTAAGAAATCATATTGAAAATTTGGGATCAATAGTCCGAAAGTCGATAGAAGTTAGCGGTATCGAGAAAGTTATACTTGAGGAAGGATACCAGGGACGCGTGGAATTTAATATAACGGGAATTATCTATAACCAAGTTCTGCATTGTTCAGACTCGTTTGAATGTGTTAAACTGCCTGAATGTGATTTTGGAGCGCAAGGATGCTATCACAAAAATGGAGATAAGCTGGAAGTATATGTTTCACACTTTTCATCAATAATTGTGGCGCTTAATATGTCTGAACTAAATTTGACAATCAATTCACCCGTCAGCCCTTTGAAATGCGGGGAAAATGTTTATCTGAACTTTTCAACTGATATCCCTGTATATGCAAATATATCGTTTAAAAATCAGAGATATGCAGCATTGCCTGAGTCAAAAACTTTTTCAGTGCTACTTAATGGCAGCTTTTCTAATGGCGTGATTGAAAATGGTGCACATATTGTAACAATCAGCCTTAATGATAATAATTCCAATATATTGACATACAATTATAGTTTTAGCGTTAATGATGATGCGGCTCCTAAAATAAACCTAACTTATAATAGCATTCCTGTGAATAATAGTGTAGTAACTAATTCCAGCAATATTACCAATCTAAAGCTGCGGCCAAATGAATATGCGTTTATCTCATATAAGTTGAATAATGGACAGTACAGCACTGAGGCATATTTTGGCAAAGAAAAATCAATCACATTGGAATTAAAGACAGGTGCAAATATTCTTTTAATAAATGCTACTGATATGCAGGGCAATAATCAACTATACAGCTATTCTTTTAGTTTTAGTTATTCTGCAACGTGTTTAGACGGTATTAAAAACGGTGGTGAAACAGGCATTGATTGCGGCGGACAATGCGGCAATTGTGTAGGCTTTTCAATTAGTCTGGATAAAAGTAATTATGAATTAGGTGAAGATATCGCAGCAACAATCATATCAAGAGCGAATTCTATAGTCAATATGACTGTTAAAACAGGCGGATCTGTTGTAAGCAGGAAGTCAATAACCGGCTATTCTTCGGATTATCCAATATACGTAACAACTATTCTTGATAATATTAATTCGCCTAGCACATATACCCTGAATGCAACATCGTATTACAAAGGAAATAGTGAAAGTAAAATAGTAAGCTTTATTGTTTATCCACCCACATCAACGCTCAGCGTGCAGATCAGCGCCAATAAAACCACAATAAATGAAGGGGAAACTGTTAAATTTGTTCCGATAGTAAGCGGGCATACAGGATCACTTACCTATCAATGGGATATTTCAAATGATAAGTCTATTGACAGCTATTCATCTGAACTTGTAAAAACATATGCAACAAATGGAACTTATAAAGTAAACCTAACTGTAACAGACAGCGCGCAAAAGGCATCAGATATTGAAACAATCATTGTCAAAAAAAGGTTCAATGTTACAATCATTGTTAATAATGTCTCTAAACAAAATGTGGGAAATGCTGATGTAGAGTTTGATACTGTTATCAAGAATACAACATCGGAAGGCAAAACCAGTTTTTTGGTGTATTACGGCACGTATAAATTAAAAGTGAAACATGACGGCTATAATACTTATATAAACGATAGTGTAAGAGTTTTTGCGGATACAACTCTTTATGTGAATTTGTCAATTGATACAAATGACAAAAAAGGGCCTGTTGTAACATTGTTAAATCCACCAGACCAACAGCGAATTGAAGGAACCAGTGTTGAAATATTGTATCGAGTGGAAGATCAGTCTAATGTGGATTGCGCGCTTAATATCAATGAACATAGCAGCTGGTGGATAGAAAAGGAGAGCCAAAGCAATGTTTTAAAAGGCTCTGAGAACAAATTTAGCATAACTTCTCTTCAGAATGGAAGCTATGAGTATAGAATTAAATGCACAGATGAACACGGAAATTCTGAGATAAGCTCTACAAGGACATTTATTGTTTATTTATTCGGGAAAACGTTAAATAAGGATAACACAGAGATTGATCCGCTGATCTCAAAAATTGACCAAATTTATCAGGAATTTCAAAAAAAGGGCAAAACTGAAAAAGAGGTTATGGATATTCTTGGGATTTTTGTCAAACTTGACAAATCAAAAGTTAAACTTACACGATATAAAAGAGACTTAAACAATCTAATATGGAGAAAACTGAATGATACTGAGTATGAAAAGGAAGAAAATGCAATATATGCAGAAATCGCAAATATCCGGGATGCAATACCCACCGACCTGAAAGTTCTGGACTCAAAGGAGTTTGTTGTGTATCCTAAGGCAGAAGAGATCAGGAATCTAACATTAGCGTATTTGAATAAAAAAAATAAGAAATATACAAAAAGGGAAATTAATAATGTAGTTGAGCAAAATTCTAAACTTCAATCACTTCTGACAGTCACAACCAAAGCTTTTGTGGTTGAGTTGGAATATTTATCCAATGATAAAGAGAGATATACACTGGTTGAAAAAGCTTTTAGCCTGGACTTGGATTCGAATGGATATATTATGATTGAATATATCCCAAAAGAAATAGCAGAAAGCGTTAATGATATTGAATTTATGTTTGAATACAGTGTAATTGAAGAAGATCCCATTATTGAGCTTAGCTTAGAAGAAGCGGAAAGTATTGCTTATTACGTTCAAGATGAAATTGAGCTGGAAAAAATACAAACTACAGTTTCTGTGATTATGGATCCTGGCCAAAAACCAGAACTCTCGCCAATTACCGGGTTTGCAGTAATCGATAATCTTAAGTCAAAATTCGTTACGACAAGCGATAGACGGATTGTTATTGAGGTTTTTGTTATAATTATTCTTGTACTTTTGTACCTTGGTTATACTCTAAAAGGAACTAATATTAAATATCATATTCTGGATCGGGCATCTTTAAAGAATGTTGACAGTATAAAAAATAACATTGAAAATGCTAAAAAAGAGCTTAATGACGGGAAATATGATCGGGCCAAATCGCTATATCTGGATTCACAGAGTTCATATTCTAAACTTCCAAAGGAGATGAGAAAAGAAGTCTATCAAAGTGTTGTGGCATTATCATATAAACTGGATGTGTTTCATATCAAGAGCCTTATTGACAAAGCCATATCCAAATTGGAAAATAATAAGCGAACTGAAGCAGTTGAAATTTATCACAAAGTCAATGAGATTTACAAAAAAATTGTTCCGGAGTATAAATCAGAAGTTATTAAGAAATGCGGTGAGTTGAGAGAGAAACTGTCAAAATGATAAAAAATAGAGGTTTTGCGATAGTAATAATAGTAATATTAATGTCTATAAATGTTGCTGCACAAATTGAAAATAGCAATTATCGAATATCGGATGATATAATAATTAAAAATGTTAAAATAGGCAAATTCGAAGAGCATGTGCTTACCATTGAAAATAAAGGCGATAATCCAATAACGGTAATGTTTTCATCAGAGGGCAACATCAGCAGTTATATGGTGCCTGATGTGACGACTATTAATCTTGAGGCAAAATCAAGTGCAGATGCCAAAATTTTATTTTTTGCTGATAACATGGGTTTTTTTAACGGAACATTAGTCTTATCCGGAAATGTCAATGAAAGAATACCTGCAATGCTAACAGTAGGGGATATTAGCGGAGTTCCTATTAGCGCAATTTCTATCAAAGTTGAGCCATTATCAGAAAGAGTATATCTTAAGGATACTTTAAGGTATAAGATTAATATTCATAATCTTTTATTGAAAGATGGATTTAATATTACTTTGCATTATTCGATTGACAGCATGGCAGATAAAAAAACTTATCTGGTCAACAAAACTTTTCTGGAAGAAACTGAGAACTTAAGACTTAATAAGTCAACAACTCTTATAAAATTTTTTGAAGTACCTGAATTTATCAGACCGGGTGAGTATGTAATTACAGCTCGCGTGGATTATCTGGGGATATCATCAACTGCAAGCGCGAGATTCTTAGTAAGTGAACCGATATGGGATTATCTGATTTTTGGGATAATGCCTGTGAGATGGCTGTTATTAACACTATCTTTTCTTGCAATAGCTGCATTAGTATTTTTAATAATACGCAAAAGGCTTGCTAAAAAGAAAAGATATAAAGGTAAAATTGACTTTAAATTGCTGCCAAAACCTGGCGAGCGGTCGATTCTTATCGGAAAAATTGCTGAATCAAAAGTTAAAGCGTATTTTGATATGGATCAGCTGACAATTCACAGCCTAATTGCCGGTTCAACAGGCGGTGGAAAGACAGTTTCTGCGGAAGTTCTTGTAGAAGAAGCGCTGTTAAAAGGAGTTGCGATTATAGTGTTTGACCCAACAGCGCAGTGGACAGGCTTTCTTAGAAAATGCACGAATAAAAAAATGATAGCTTTGTATCCTAGTTACGGACTCAAGAAAACGGATGCAAGAGCATTTAACGGGAATGTGCACCAGATTATGGATGCTCGCCAGATCATTGATATAAAAAAATACTTAATTCCTGGTGAAATTCACGTTTTTGCTATCAATAAACTTGATCCCAAAGACAGTGATATACTTGTAGCCAATACAATCAGAGAAGTATTTCACGCCGACCTGCCAGAAAGCCCGCAATTAAGGCTTATTGTAATTTTTGACGAGGTTCACAGACTGCTGCCAAAATTCGGCGGAACCGGACAGGGTTTTATCCAAATTGAAAGAGGCGCAAGAGAATTTAGAAAATGGGGGGTCGGCCTTGTGTTGATCAGCCAGGTTCTGACAGATTTTATAGGTGAAACAAAAGCAAATATTAATACAGAAATTCAAATGCGTACACGTGATGAAGGCGATTTGAACAGGATAAAAGATAAATATGGGTCTTACATGCTGCAATCTCTACTGAAGTCTGCAACAGGCACAGGGATGATTTCAAATTCTGCATATAACAGAGGCAATCCTTATTTTGTAAGTTTTAGGCCTCTTTTACATGAACATGCAAGATTAACAGACGAAGAACTTGATAATT
This sequence comes from Nanobdellota archaeon, assembly GCA_043818675.1. Lineage (GTDB taxonomy): Archaea > Nanobdellota > Nanobdellia > Woesearchaeales > DATDXC01 > JBDRFR01. The sequence goes on along the minus strand of JBDRFR010000069.1, from coordinate 71,556 downwards.
ACAATAAGTATAATGATATAATAGACGATCTGGATGATCAGATTGAACAGCTTAGAGAGGAAGAGGTTGATATTTTTGATCTAAAACTGGAACTTAAGATGGCGCTTGATAAAGTTAAGTCTGGCAGTTTTAACATGGTTGATATTTATCTGGAAGGCTTAAAACCTAGGCTTGACACTGCATGGGATAAAATTGGCAAACAAGCTAAGAAGAGAAAACTGAAGCTTGTTTCTGAAAAAGAATTGCAGGAAGAATTTGAAAAGGCTAAAAAAGAAAGGGAAAAATTCGAAAAAGAACATCCAGAAGAGGCAAAAAAAGCAGCTGCAAAACAAGAAAAGAAAAAAGAACAAAAAAAGCTGCCACCATTGAAGCTTAAGAACGGAGTTACCGTATCATCGCCGCAGGAATTGATTGATGAAATCAATACTATGGATGAAGGAACGTATGCAGCGCATGCATCTGAATCTGAAAATATTTTTGCAGACTGGATCATGGGGTCAGATAAAGAGACAGCAGAAAAACTCCGAGCAGCAAAAACAAAAGAAGATACAATCGCAGTTATTGAAGATAGCCTGTATAAATAATTAATCTTCTATTTTTTTTATTATTTTAGTAGGTTATCGACTATAAATTGTATACTAATTTAGTATTTAATTAATTACATAATTACTTTAATTCTTTTTTTATAAAAAGTACAATAATACACTACTTAACTAATAATCGAAACATTTATATATAAGTTGTCTTAGATATAGACTAGTATACCAATTCAGCTATTTGGCTATTAGTGGGATAAAAGATGGACCTTGTAACATTATTCACAGAACAGAAGTGGAATATTCTAAGAGAACTTGCAAAAGGTAAATTTTCTCCTTTGCAGCTTGCAGAAAAGTCAAGCACTACAATGGCAAATATCAGCCAACAATTAAGACTTCTGGAATTTTCAAACATGGTCAAAAAAAAGAAAATACCAAACAGAGATAAAGGAAAGCCAAGAACACTATTTTATATCCCTGAGGATTATGCTTATGTTATTTCTATAATGAACGGGTTTGCCGATAAAAAACTAGTAAAAGTTGATGGTATGCATAAAATTTTGTTTAAGATTATGTTTCTGCCTGATCAAGAATTCCAATATTACATTGAAAAATTTGTCTGGGGCATTGAAGATTATTTATCCAAAATTGAAATAATAGCAATTAGACCAGGCGGCGATAACGTAGATGTTATGATTGGGACAGTATTCCCAAAAGAACTGGAGAAAAAGATTAAAGACGTATCAATAAAAAAACAAAACCAGGGATTGAAGAATTTTAGGGTGGAAATTATAACCCCGGAAGAAATTGAAAAAGGTATCAAAAAAGGGCAGATGTCTTCTTTTCAAATATTATATGATATTAAAGGTATATTCCAGGATAGGGGTGATAACTAAAATTTAGAGTATTATATTAATTGGGAGAACAAGGGGAACATCTAAAACACCTCGCACGTCTTTTTGATTTCTGCCTTGAATCCCTTTTTTTTTGCTTACACATTATTAAAAATTTAAAAAAGGAGGAAATGAAAATGAAGATAAGAATGATGATTTTGGGGTTGTTTGTAATAACTGTATTATGTTCGGTTGTGATGGCTGCGCCGTATGGGCCAACATCCATTGAAAATGTAACTACGTATAAAACTAATACGAGTGTCGGCACTCCACAGGCGCTGGGCGCACACGGGGGAAATAATACACAGCTTGAAATCAATATCTCACAAGCAACGGGTAACTGGCAGGGTTATTTTGGTAACATTTCTGGAAAAGTTGTCCTGGGTGATGTAAACGGCAATACTATGTATGACTGGACAGCTGGTTCAAGCTTTTCACCAATAGGTGAAATTTATGCAGCTAATGCAACAATTGTGGACTGGGGTGACGTTATTTGTCTTAACTTGACTGGAAACGGCTCTATTGATGGATCAAATCCTCCAGGTATTAACAATTCAATACTTGAATCCATGTATGGTATGCTTGCAGCAGATACTGATGGAATTGATGAAACGTTTAACAGCATTAATAACATTACAATAGCTGGAACATTGATTGATAACTGTTGGGCGACCAATACATATGATAGTAATGGTGTTCAAACCACCAAATTTAATGAGACACTTTTGACAGAAAAGACGCAAGGCACAGTAATTTATGCAACGCAAGTTGACCAGGATACTGTTGGTTATGATGGTAACAGGTGGGACTTTCAGATGATTGTTGCTGATGATGGCAGCGATGGAGTTGCGACAGCTTATTACTTTTATGTTGAGCTTGCATAATTTTTGTTATGAATTGAAATTATAAAAAGGAGGAAATGAAAATGAAGATCAGAATAATGATTTTGGGGTTGTTTGTAATAACTGTATTATGTTCGGTTGTGATGGCTGCACCATGGGGGCCAACATCCATTGAAAATGTAACTACTTATAAAACTAATACGAGTATCGGCACTCCACAGGCGCTTGGCGCACATGGAGGGAATAATACTCAGCTTGAAATTAATATCTCACAAGCAACGGGCAATTGGCAGGGTTATTTTGGTAACATTTCCGGAAAAGTTGTCTTGGGTGATGTAAACGGCAATACTATGTATGACTGGACAGCTGGTTCAAGCTTTTCACCAATAGGTGAAATTTATGCAGCTAATGCAACAATTGTGGACTGGAGTGATGTTATCTGTGTCAATTTTAGCGGTAATGGCTCTATTGGATCGCAAGGAATTAATCATACAACACTTGAATCTATGTATGGTATGGGTGCGACAGACACAGATGGAATTGATGAAACGTTTACTGGCATAAATAATATTACAATAGCCGGAACAATGGTTGAGAACTGCCGGGCCACAAATACGTATGATAATAACGGCATTCAGAGCACTTATTTTAATGAAACACTTTTGACAGAAAGATCGCAGGGGACTGTGATTTTTGCAACAGAAGTTGACCAGGATGCTACCGGATATGATGGTAACAAGTGGGACTTTCAGATGATTGTTGCTGATGATGGCAGCGATGGAGTTGCGACAGCTTATTACTTTTATGTTGAGCTTGCATAATTTTTGTTATGCCTACACAACTTAATTGATGAGGGTAAAAACGAAGACAAGAATATAGTTTTATGCTGAACATGCATAATTTTTGTTATGCGCAAATGTAAATGAAAGCGTAATTATGGAGGAATAAAATGACAACGAGAATATTACTCATAGGATTATTAGTGATTAGTGTATTATGTTCAGTTGTAACAGCAGCACCGTGGGGGCCAACAACCATTGAAAATGTAACTACTTATAAAACCAATACGAGTGCGGGAGCTCCGCAGGGTCTGGGCGCGTACGGAGGGAATAATACTAAACTTGAGATTAATATCTCACAAGCAACCGGCAATTGGCAAGGTTATTTTGGTAATATTTCTGGAAGAGTGGTCTTAGGTGATGCAAGCGGCAATACAATGTATGATTGGACTGCTGATTCAAGCTTTTCACCAATTGGAGAAATTTATGCTGCAAACAACACAATTGTGGACTGGGGTGATGTTATCTGTGTTAATTTTAGCGGAAACGGTTCTGTGGGAACACAAGGAATCAATCAAACAGCACTTGAATCTATGTTTGGTATGGTAAGTTCTGATAATGATGGTATTGATGAAACGTTTAGTACTTTGAATAACATTACAATAGCCGGAACACTGCTTCAGAATTGCCATGCAACAAATACATACGATAATAATGGCGCTCAAAGCACTTACTTTAATGAGACTCTTTTAACAGAAAGATCTCAAGGGACTGTAATTTTTGCAACAGAAGTTGACCAGGATGCAACTGGTTTTGATGGCAATAGCTATGATTTTCAAATGATCGTCGCTGATGACGGCAGTGACGGACTTGCGACAGCATATTACTTTTATGTTGAACTTGCATAAATTCAACGGACTAAGGGTGTGTCTAAAACATTTTGGCAACTGCCTTAGATCCTTCATGCTTACTTTGGATTGTGAACGTAAACGTAATTAAATGTGAATGTAAACGAAAGCGTGATTGTTTTCAGATATGATAGCGGACATAATGCACTTTTGTTGAGGATATGCAGCTATTCGTAAAAATACGTCCTTTGCTATAATGAAAACAACAATGAAAAGAATTGCAATAATTTTATTAGTGGCAGCGATTTTAATACCTATCACTCTAGCCAATCCATATGGCCCTACTTCTATTGAAAATGTTACTACGAGCAGAACTAATATAACAGGGGATCCGCAGGCTCTTGGAGCACAGGCAGGCAATGTAACGCAACTTACAATTAATACTACAATTGTTACAAAAAGATGGCAGGGATACTATGGTAATATCTCCGGAAAAGTTGTCCTTGGTGATGCAAGCGGCAATACAATGTTTGATTGGACAGGTGGTTCAAGCTTTTCTCCGGTCGGTGAAATATATGCTGCAAACAATACGGTAGTAGATTGGGGCAATGTTAATTGTGTAAACTTTAGCGGCAATGGCTCTATTGGAACACAGGGAATCAATCATACAACGCTTGAGTCAATGTACGGCATGGCGAGCTCTGATAGTGACGGAATAGATGAGACTTTCAGAGGATACAGCAATATTACAATCGGTACAAGGGAGCTCCTAAACTGCCGTTCAACAAATACGTATGATAATAATGGGGCGCAGACCAGTTATTTTAATGAAACAATACTTACAGAATATAATCAGAATACAGTGATATATGCAACAGAAGTCAGCCAAAATACAGTAGGGTTTGACGGAAATATATGGGATTTTCAGATGCTGGTTGCAGATAACGGAGATGATGATGCGTCAACTGTTTATTACTTTTATGTAGAATTAACGTAGAAAATTGCATGATTTATTAAGGATTAAATCTGCAGGCCAATAAATCTATTTGCAAATATAAATACTAAGATAGACGCTATAACAGTAATTATACATATAAACAGTCCTTTTTTCATTTTATTTCTATCATTTTTGCTAAGAAGAAACATAGTAATTGCAACAGATAAATAGCCTGTTAGATGTGCAATATGGCCAATGTTTGATGTTGGATTTAAAACACCTGTAATATCAGTGTATATCTGAAGCAAAACCACAAAAATAATAGGCAATGGTATTCCAACAACAAGATAAGTTAAGTAAAAAGGGCTAAGCAGTAATGCTGCACCGCCTAAACCTGAAATAGCGCCAGATGCGCCGACTACTGCATAATCTTTAATAGGTATGATGAAAATATGGACCAAATTGTCTGCAACCGTGGAAATAATAGCCGCACCAAAATAAATAAGCAGAGTTTTAGGCCCGCCCAGCTCTTTTTCAACAACCCTTCCTAATATAAACAAAAATAACATATTTCCAAACAAATGAAAGACTGATGCGTGGAAAAACCAAGAACCAATTAAAGGCGGGAAATCCAGGTTCAAAAAACCCCTGGTTGTCCCAATAAAATACAAATCGATAAAAGACTCTTCAATAATGCCAGTGATTAACAGGAAAGTAACTCCAAAATATATAATAATATTTAATATGACCAGCCAAATGGTAACCTTTGCTTCAAATATAAATCTGAAAATGTCGGATACTGGCCTTAAAACATCTGATATGCTTTTTTTACCAAACACCAGAAGAAGAAGATTAACGGGAAGCATCAAAATGTCTTTAAATAATTTCCATGCAATTTTTGATTCGGACTTGATGTTTTGCATATCCTAAAACCTTATCGAATAAAACCAAACATAACATTTGTAAGAACTAAAAGGAAAAAGAAAGTCCCTGTATATTTCCAGATTTTTTGGGCCCTGTCCTTAGAGAAATATTTTAACAATACAGCATGCAGCATCCTGCCTCCGTCAATCGGACCAATAGGGATAAGATTGAATAACCCGATTCCAAGGTTTAAAACAAAAAGCCAATAAAAAAGCCCGCCCAGCCAGGTAGTCAATACACTAATATAAAACGCTATACCTTTTCTTGCCCAGTCTTTTTTTTCATAGTTTTGTATTAAATAAACACCCAAATATGCCTTTTTTTCATCTTCAGGATTTTCTGTTAGAGTAATATCATAAGTTTTGATATTGGTTGTTAACTGGATTTGATCACCTGGCTTTTCATTTTGGATTAATGCTGAAAAATCGTCTAGTGTTTTGAATTCTGCTCCATTAATTTCTTTTATTACTTCACCAATTTCAATGCCTGCTTCCTGCGCAGGATAAGTTTTGTCTTCAATATAACCGGTAATTTTGATACCGTCTTCGTACATCATTGACTGAAGAAATGGCGCTAGTGTGAAGTTAAACAATAGTAATACAATAAATGCAAGAATAATGTTTGAAAATGGGCCAGCTGCAAAAATGCTTAACTGCTTTTTTGTGGAAAGCTTTGCCATTTTTTTTTCGTCGGGCTCAACAAACGCCGCCGGAATTACAGGAAGGACTAAGCATAAAAATGCAAGACCGCTTGATTTGATTTTTAAGCCGTAATACCTGGCTACGACACCATGTGAAAATTCGTGCACTACGGCAAGCACAAAAATTGAGATTATCCAGTAAAAAAAAGGCACAAAGAATGCTCCTTTGACCTTGAAAGGAAGAACCAAGCCAACAGCAGATGCTGCCTCTGGTTTTGTTAATAAAATCACCAGATTTTTTGATAAAGTAAAACATAAGAAGACCATTCCACAAAATCCAATAAAAATGCCAATATATCCTAAATATTTTAGTAATTTTCCATACTTTTTAGAGATAGTATCCATTAATTTAAGGCCGATTTTTGTGCGATACATGACAAAATATAAAACCGGGAAAAAAATTTTTTGAACAGCTAAATTTTTTCTTTTCCATACAAGAAAAAAAGCCAAACATACTGAAAAAATTATTGCTGATATTAATTGTAAATCCATTTTTAATTAACTAAAATCAATTGTTTTTAAAACTTTTGGAAATACAGAACTATTTCTTTCTTACCGGTCGAAAAGCACTGCTGCTGCATTTTTTGCAGTTAATCTTACCGGCCAAAATCTTAAGATTTGGAGCCCTGATTTTTGTTTTGCACTTTTTGCACACAAAAACACGCTTAAAAAGTCTTGCTTCTGCTTCTGGAAATTTTGCCATTATTAACCACTCTTAATCTGTTTTAAGACTTTGTCTTTTAGGATTGTCCAATAAACAATATTGCATCCTTCGACAACGTCATTTTTTAATTCATCAGGAATTTTTAAGTCAAAAGTTTCAAAAGTCTCAGAGTCCATAACATTTGCAGAATCGCCACTGATTGATAAAACCTGCGCATTTTTTTTGCCGACAATCGGTGTGTCTATATTATCATGGCCGGGGCCTACAATAACACGCTTTTTATCGTCAATCAGGCCTACTGCTTCCATGCGGACTTTTGCATGGCCGTGTTTTCCTGGCCGCGAGGTTTGAGTGTTTGTGACTTTGCAGGCGACACCTTCAATTACTACATAATTGCCTTTTTGCAATGTCCCTATTGATACTGGTTTTGTACTCATTGTTATCCCTCTTTATTAATGATTATTATTCTTTAGATGCCAGTTTGATGTCTCTAGCTTTTACAGTTTTTCTGCCGGCATGAATAGCAAGCTTTACCGCCCTTGCAGCAATTTCGCCTGCCCGTTCTTCAATAACTTCTTTTAAAGCAACTTTTGCTTTGTCAGATATGCGTTCGCCGCCGCAATTTTTCATTATTTTTTCCATAGCGGCTAATGGTAATAGTCTATCATTCATGTAAACCACCCTTTTGGTTATTTTGGAAAAAGAGGGGGTATTTAAAGTTATTGTTTAGAAAAGGCTGAAAAAATGTTTTCTTTTCTTTCTTACAAGTGAATTAATCTTTCTTTCAAGCATTTTGCTGTCCTTAAATTCACTTTCTTTATTACGAAATTCTGTAGTATGGTGGTAGTGCCTGCCTTTTTTTGAATGGTACTTATGCTTTTTATGGAGCATTTCATGGTACATTACATAGTCCAGCAAATCTGTATCTTCCATCAGGATTTTACTAATAGTTATAGTATCAGTACCATATTCGTAGCTTCCTAACTTATTAACTGAATCTGACCATGTGAAATTGGTTTTTTCTATTAACCCGTGGAAATATTTATCATTGATGCGTTCAAAACTTTTTTCTAATATAGGATCAATTTTGGTTTTTGGTATGCCCAAATGAAGCTTTTTGATAAAAATATTATAAAGTTCAATGTTTTGGCTGGTTGTTTTTAAAGGTGTTAGTCTCTTTTTTAAGATTTTTAATAATAATTCCTGGATTAAACCTATCTGAATTTCTTTTGATATGGATTTCCAGGATTTTGACAGGTTAAACTGGATTATGTCACTAGATAACCTTACATTTGCACGGTATGGCTTAAATTTCCCTGAATATTTTATAGCAATGTCGTATGGGAAATCATTGTATAGTTCAGTGGTCGCTTCATTTAACATGAGAAAAGAAATTAATACCTTGTTAATAAAGTTTATTGAACTTCATACCTTAAAATTGCTGCGACTTTGCCAATATCTTTTAACTGAACCCCTTCACGGGTTTCAGTGGAAATTATGTTAACAGACGACCCAACAACTTCAGCTTCTTTTTCAAAATTTTCAATTGTCTCATCATCTAAATCCTCTGAAAGAAGCAGAATATTAACAGTGCCGGATTTTAAATTTGTCATTACTTCTTTTTCACCGTAACTTACCATCCCAGGCTTTTTTGCGAGCATATTAAAAAATTTAGCCATAATAGCTTTTTCGCCTGCAATTTCTTCCTGAGCCAGAATGTCCTGGCTTTTATCGACAAGTTCCTGCAGACCAAAATCGCCTGTGTAGCTTAAATCCTTTATACCTATAATTTTTTTTTTTACTTCAGAAGTTATATAATTGCCTTCCACAAAGTCATACTTAGTAGGGCCCGGGCCGCCAACAATTATACCTTTAAGGTTTTCATTTCCAAGAAATTTATTTTTTACATGTTCTGCCACTTTTTTGTAATGATCCTTTGCTGCGCCTTCCCTTAGCCGCGCAAAACGGGCCGCACTCTGGCCGCCTGCTTTAAACTTGCCTGGAACTTCAGAATGAGTTTTTAACAGAGGCACGATAGTTTTTCCTTTAAGGTAGGCAACGTTTGCGTCTCTTCTGTCCATTACTACAAGGCCGTAAACTTCTTTTGTTTCCAGCATGTCTTCTAATATATCTATTACAAAATCCTTGTCACATCTATAGATTCTTGTGTTAATCGGAAGCGGAGGCTCAATGCTCCATACCTTGTAATCTTCCTGGCCTATTCTTTCTGATACATTGCCCGAGAAAACAGCAAGGCCATTTTCAGGTGTTTTTTTGTATAATCTTAGATGCTGGGTCATCTTTTCCAAAGAAGCAATAACGTTTTTTCTTGTAGCAGTGGATTTAATGTTAGTTGCTGTGCCTTTTTCCTGATCAAGGTGCTGGATAATTTTGATAATATCGTAGCCTTTTGGAATATAAACAGAAACAAGTTCTGTATGCCTGCCTTTATAACCACCTAATTCTTTGATGAACTTCTTTATTTTCATCTTTTGGATGCTTGTTAGTGACATGATAACATCTGAGTATAAACCCTTTTATAAACCTTACCATAAAATTATTAAATAAATATGGCTTTGCAAATGTATGACACCGTTTACAAAAAAATACTGTCCAACAAAGCTTGCAGAAGTTATTGGCCAACCAGAAGCAGTATCGCAAGTCTCAGATTTTGTCAAGAATTTTTCAATACAGAAAAAGAAGGCGCTGTTATTGCATGGATTTTCCGGGACAGGCAAAACCAGTCTTGTGCATGCGCTTGCAAGCGACTTTGAAACTGAGATAATTGAAGTCAATGCAAGTGATTACCGAAATAAAGATCAGATACTGCAAAAAGTGGGGTCTGCAATAAACCAGTACAGCCTTTTTTCAAAAAGCAAAATTATCCTTGTTGATGAAATTGAAGGCCTTTCCGGCAATAAAGATAGGGGTGGGATTGCTACGATTGCTAAGCTAATAGATAAAACTACTTTTCCAATAATCCTTACAGCACAAAATCCATGGGATTTAAAATTTAACAGCCTAAGAAAAAGGAGCATAACAGTGGAACTTAAGCCGTTAAACTATATTGAAATTGCCACTATTCTTAGGTTTATCTGCGAAACAGAAAAAATATGCTACGATACAGGTGCGCTGAAAATGCTTGCAAGAAGAGCCGGAGGCGATGCGAGAGCTGCAATAAACGATCTGCAGACATTATCCGAAACTACCCATCAGCTGACAAAAAAAAATTTAGACCAACTTGCTGATAGAAATAAAGAAGAGTCTATACTGAATGCGCTTTTGAAAGTGTTTAAATCCACAGACCCAAAACTTGCAATCACAGCGTTTGATAATGTTAAAGAAGATATTGACCAGCAGTTCCTTTGGATTGATAAAAATCTTCCATTGGAATATATCAAACCAAATGATCTTTATAGGGCGTATGATAAGCTTTCAAAGGCAGATATCTTCAAAAGAAGAATCAAAAGATGGCAGTATTGGCGGTTTTTAGTCTATGTTAATGCATTATTAACTGCAGGTATTGCTGTATCCAAAGATGAAAAATATAAAAAATTTGTATCATATAAACCTACTGGCAGGCTGCTAAAATTATGGTGGGCAAAGCAAAAAAGCATGAAAAAAAAAGCCATTGCACAAAAAATAGCTGCTAAAACTCATTGTTCAAGCAAAGATATAGTTAAAGATATCGAATTTTATAAAATAATGTTTAAAAACAAAAATATGCGAGATGCAATAACCCGATATGCAGACCTTGATAAGGAAGAAGTAGCATGGCTTATGAAATTTAATCATCCAAATCCTTAAACCTTTTTTCAAGATCTTCTAAATCGTCTTCTTTACTGGGCAGGACTTTTTGTTTTAGCTTGCCAAGAAATTTTTTGGCTAAAGATCCTTCTTCCTTTTTTTGGTTCAGGTCTTTGTCGATAACCTTCTCTTCTTTCTTTTTTTCTTTTATTTCCTGCTCTAAATCCTTGTTCAGTTTTTGAAGGTCTTCTAAATTGGTATCTTCTTCAATTATTTTTTCGTCAACCTGGATCTCTTTATCGAGAAGCTCTTCTTTTTCAAGGTCTTTTCTGATCATTTCGTCAGTTTTTATTTCCTGTTCTAAATCTTTAGATATATAATTTTGGTCAATAAATGTTTTGGCTTTTTCTAAATGAGCTTTAGTAACCCTTTGCACGCCTTCGCTTTTAAGTGTTTTCTTAATCTCTGCTTCTGCTTTATTTTTTGCGTTTTCAAGCTCCATTTTTGCATTGTCATATAATTGCCGGATCTTATTATATTTATTTTTTGCAGCCTTAACGCTATTTTCTTCCTCAATAATGTCTTTTATATGCTCTGCAATCTCCAGTGTCTGCTTATTTTTTGTTTTAATATCCTGGCCTGCTTTTTGCTCTGCATTTTCAATATCTATTAAGCGCAGTTTTTCTTCTTCGAAGTCTTCTTCTGCGATTTTCAGCTCTTCTCTGATTTTGTCAGCTTTAAGCTTTACAGCCTGAAGCTGGTCATTTTTGCTTTTTAATATAGCTTTTTCTGCATCGTGCAGTTTTTTGTAGTTTGCAAGCATGGCTTGTGCCTTATTTTCTTCTATTCTGGCTTTTTCGTAGTCTTTGTTTAACTTCTCAACAGCGTTTTTTATAACTTCTTCTTTTGACATTTTTTTGACCATCTAAAAAATTTATTTTCAATTTTTTCAAGAGTTTTTAATATGATCCCTGATTTTTTCTTATGGAGCATGAAGTGTTTTTTGACATGCTTAATATGATTTTTTGGAGTAGCGCTTTTTATTTTTTTTGACAAAGTGCTAAGATGACAGTCAATTTCTGCTATGCTGCTTTTTATTGTTCCGTCTTCCTCTTTTAATTCGCCGATCTTTTTTTTATTATCAAAAACCATGCTTTGAAGACGAAATTCTATCTTTTTTAGCAAAGTTATCAGCTGCTTATTTTTTCTTAAATTTTTTGAGAATTTATTAATAGAGCTAAGGTTATCGTTTATGGTTTTGCGAAACCTGCTTAAATCATCTTTTGTAGATATGGTTTTTAATTGAGTCTGAAGGCCATTTACTTGTTTTTGCAATGCTGAACTTACAGCCAGCATATTTTCATTCTGGCTTTTTAATTTTTCGAATTCTACAAAGTTCTTTTGAATATGGACGAAAACCTGTTCAACCTTGTCTGCATGAATCTCAACAGAATTTTTAATTTTGGAGATATTGATTAGTTCATTTTTTACTTCTTCGTTAAGGCTTAAAACTGCGTCAGTTCCTTTGAAAAGGTTAATTTTTGCTCTCAGTTCTTTAAGCTCCTGCATGATCATATTGTCCATTACGTTTTTAGCCTCAATTTTTTGTTTTAATGTTTCAACCTTCATGTCGATTTTTCTTACCTGGGTCCCTAAAATTTCTGGTTTTACTTCTTTAACAGAATCAGAGGCCATTGTGGCTTTAATACTAACATCACGCATATTCTTCTCGTTTTCAATAACCATGCTGCGAATTTCACCTATTTGCTCACTAATCCTTGAAAATCGCTCATTATTGGTTTCCCTTACCTGGTTTAATGATTCAAGCTGGGTTTTTAATTTTTCAAATGCTACTTCTTTTGATATATCGGCCCTTTCTTCAACAGACTCTTCTTCAATTACTTCCTCATCTGAGGACTGTTCAATATCCGGCGGGACCATGTTTTGTTTCATTTGACATTAATGGGTTTTTGCTCTTTAAATATTTTATGAAAATTATTTATGCGCTACTTCGGCTTTTTCCAATGCATCTTTGGCTTTTTGTTTTGTATCATTGAATTTTTCTTGGGCTTTTTTGATCAATTCTTGGTTATCGGTATTTTTTGCAAGGTCTAACTCTTTTTTTGCATCCTGAGCGACTTTTATTGCTTCCTGCGCCTGTTTTTTTAGGTCAGGGTTTGGTACAGCAAATTTCTGACGCTCGATTTTACCTTTTTTTATACCTTCATCAATTAATTCTTCAGATATTAATATCACTTCTTTTTTCTTTGGGGTTTTGCCTATCTTTTTCCATAATGATGTAAGACGAGGCTCAAGAGATTTTAGGTAAATCTCGACCATTTCAAACTGGCCGGAACGAATTTTACTATCGGACAACTTCAGCTCTAATTCTAAATCAAATATGTCAACATTTAAAAGTTTTAATTGTTCAAGCTGGTAAGTAATATCCTCTGTGCGTTTTGCGTATTGTGTATAACTAGCAAGGTCTTTGTCATTTATTTTTGTTATTGAATGAAGTATTGGCCGGAAACTGACGAAATATGGGCGGCCATGGTTATATTCAGCATTGACGATCATACCTGTTCCTACAGCGGCCTTTACAATAGATTTTTGAATATCTTCACCGTATTTCATGCTGATCCTTTCGAGATCGTTTTCGTAACGGGTCCTTAACTGGATCTCTGTGCCTATATTAGCTTTGATCTCACCGATGAAGTCGCTGAGCACCTGGCTTATCAATACAATGCCAACACCCCATTTCCTGAATTCTCTAACGCCTCTTTCAACCTGTATAAAGCCTTTGCCGCTGCCGCCGAATTTTGGAAGCAGCCGGTGAACTTCGTCATAGACTATCAGAGTTTTTAGGTCAGGGCTTTCCTCTAGGTTTGCCTTGAATATTTGCTGGACAGTCGATGCTACTACAATGTCCATCTCTTTTGGCTCGAGATTGCTTGTGTTAAAGATTGTGATCTCACCTGAAGCCATGAATTGCTTAATTTCAATAATCTCACGCGGATTTGTAATGGTCCTGATGTTGCCTTTGAAAGCTTTTGCGTCTTTTGGCTTCATGTCAAAATAACTGTAGCGTTTTAACATAGACGGCTGTTTACACTTTCTTAAAAAGCCGGTCCATTGAGCAGTAGGATCAAAGACTATCACACTGATGCCTTTTAAAAGAGACTCTTCGATAATGTCCTGGATAGCTATTGTTTTACCGCTGCCTGTTGCGCCAGCTATAAGTGTATGTGTCTGAAGCTTGTTAATGTCAATGAAAGTCCTAATGCCTGTTTCTGCTATCTTACCGATAAATCCAGAATTCTTTCCGGGTTTTGGCAAAGTTTTAAGATCTATTACCTTAATGTACCGTTTCTTCTTTTTCTGCTTATATGTGTAGAAAATAAACAGTGCAATCAATGCTAAAGCTATAATAAATCCGAACATATAACTTTCATTCTTAATGCCTAAAAATTCCCTTTCTAAAAATGGCTGCTGGATGTTTATGGTTGCAATAGATACTGCTTCCTGATTACGGTCTTCAAGACTGCTATAATATGCAGTGCCCTGAACTAAATATTTGCCTAATTTGATCTCTTTTGGAATCTCAAGTTCTTTTGTTGTTGTTAGTGATGTCTCGATTGCAAATGCCTCTTCTGTTTCTTTTAGTATTTCACCTGTCCTGGGGTCGGTTAATTGCAGCTTAAACTGGACATCCACACGTTTAGTCTTACCAAGGTTTATCAAGTCTGTTCGAAGAAGCAGAGTTTCGCCAGGCGAGATTGAGTCTACTAACGGCTGGATTTTGACGTCTAAAAGTTTTCCTTCTTCCTGTAAAACTCTAATGGTCGTCGGGATCCTGACCTCTTCATTGTCACGCATTAAAATAATGTCACCATCGTATGATCCAGGTTTTGTAAACTGCGGGATGGTTATTCTTACTATAATGTCTTTTTCTTCACCGCCTGAAAGAGTTACTGCATAATTTTCAAAGAATACAAAATCTTTTACAGCGCCTTCAACTTTGGTGTTTAATCTGATGTTGGTATCGAGAGTGTTTCGCATCCTAATCCTTGCTGAGGCGTCTTCTTTTGGGAAAAGCTCCTTATATATCGAGGTGGTCGCCATTTCTACACCTGCCAGTTTTTTTGTGGCTTTGACAATATCTTCAATCTTATCAGTAATGTTTAGCAAGTTTAATGCTTCTAATTCAGCTCTTAAGTCTTCTTTTGACAGTCCGCTGCCTCCGCCACCGCCACCACCGCCACCACCGCTGCTAACAGAAATTGAAGCTGGACCCTGGGCTGTTATGCAGTCAGCTGCGCAGTTTGCTGAAGTTTCACCGTATATCTCTTCGCATATGCCGTTGCCGCATTTTAGCTCGGCAGCTATATATGCAGAAAATCCTGAAGAAGAAGCGATTACTATATCCCTGCTAACATAAACAGTGCTGTTTAATTCTGTCCAGGTGTTATCGCAAATTCTGACCTTATAAGACCAGTTTGAACATCTAAAAATCTTTATGCCTGTTTCTGATACAGGACTTGTGCCGCTATAATTAATCGTGAAGTTGACATAGCTTACATTAAAGGTTGTATTAACACCGATACCTTTTAACGGCCTGTAGTTAGTAATAATTGTGTCAATGTCAGTGCCAATAATCAAATCAAGGTCTATTGCGTCATTTTTAATTGTTGTGAAGTTCAGATTTTTAATGATTATTTTATGGCCAAGAGCGCTAATTCTAAGGTCATAAGTCCGGTTATGAATATCTCCGCTATTGTATCTTCCTGTTGAGTTAGTCGTTATATTCGTGAGAAGGGTAGAGGTGTTTGACCTATAAAATTCCCAAAAAGATGGCACACCATTACCCTGATAGTCAGATATGGTTCCGGAAAATCTGGGTTTTATCAAATAAACCTCGAAATTGTCTGTGTCGGTTAGGGAATTGCCTGTTGTATCATTAATATAGTATGTAATATCATAATCGCCTATATGGACCAAATCATATAAGCTGATAATATATAATCCGTTTGTATAGGAGGCTGTATAATTAATTATGGTGGATATATTGCCTGTGATATTTGGATAGGTCAGCTGAGCAATGACAGTTGAAACATTAACATTGTCAGTAATGTTTAATGTTAGGTTCACGTCACTACCTGGCGCAATGTTCTTCTTATTCTTTGAAATGATGGTTGGAGCGGTGACGTCACGGTATAAAATAGCGTTGGGTTCAGTGTCAGTCAATGCATTGTTTAAGGTTGTATAATTAGCAGTGAGCTTAAGATAATAGTATTTGCCGTCGTCTATGTCAGGGGTTGTGCACCTGACCTGCCATACGCTGTTAATGTACGTATAATTGTAAACATTGCATACACTATCATTAAATTTAACAGCCCATGTCACATTTTCAGACAAGCTTTCATTGATATAATAGGCTGTGGCGTTTATTGTTATGTTTTGGTTTGCTGTAATGTTAGTTAACGGAGATATATTTAATGGATAAGTTATGTTTACCTGGAACTGAAGTACAGTTAGATTAATTGTTAAATTGCGCTGCCTTTGCGACAGAGAATTATTAGTGATCATAATAACGATTATATAATCAGCTGCCTGTTGTGGTGAGCTGTAACTTATCAATACTTCACTTGTACTGTTTTTTTGGACGGTTATACTGGTTGCGTTAAGACTAATAATAGTGTTGTTCGTGGTGTTAAGCTTGAAACCTATCATAATGTTGCCATTGTTTGTTATGTTGAATTTGCTGACAATACCTGAGTTTAAAGCGCCGACACTTTTTGAAATAGTGGCTATGCTAATATTCCATGTTTCGTCAGCAGGCACTTCCACTGTTAAATTTATAGTCTTTGAGTTTGAGCTGTTTGTGGAAACATTGAAGATTCCGGTGTAGTTGGCCGGAGCCTGATATTCCGGGACAGTAATTGTAGTGTTTACATAAATAACTGAACCAGCACTAACGTTAAATAAGGAATTATTATAGGATATTGTGAAATTGCATACCTCACCGGATATACAACTTATATTTACATTGGTCAAATTATCATTTCCTGTAGCATTCACACCAAACACATACGACCGCTGAGAGCTATGATTTATTGTTATTGTCTTATTGTTAATGGTTAAATTCAGGATTTTATTGGATGTTACATTTATCCTGAAGGTTTCAGTAGTGCTATTTCTTGTTTTTATCGGATTTGTCCAGTTAGTGATTGCCGTTATTGTATATAATCCTGGACTGGTAGCTATAGGGATTGATAAGTTGAAAAGCTTTGATTTTGATGCACCGGAAGATATGCTTGATAAATAGTCAAATGTTGGATAAATCGACCACCCCGAAGGTAAAATCCATGTTAAATTGTTATAATATGCTTTTACAAATCCAGTATTTTTGATTGTGATATTAACTGTAATATTCTTGCTTAATCTTTGGGTTATTTGGGTTATTTGGGCGACTGATAGATTAAATGTAATATTGACGGAAGTGTTGCCGATTGAGGTGAAATTGTAGCCTGAATATCTTGTAATCTGGGAAGCGCTGTCTTTGACAGTTAATGTGACATTGTGGGCTCCTATCGTTGTGGGTGTGAAGTTAGCTGTGAAATTTATCTCCTTATAACCGCTATCGTACCTGTACTCGGTAAATGAAGCGTTGATAACTGTATAATCTCCATAGTAGCTAACATTGAAATATGAGTTGCTTGTGGTATGTTCAATATCAATGTCGTCAGTTACAGTTGCTTTTATGGTAATAGACTTGTTAAATTCAGTGTAATTCTGGACGGAATTGTTTACAAGGTAAAACATGGCTTCAACAACAGGTGGATCATCTTTAATATTAAACACCATATAGATGCTCCTGTTTGTAGGGGTGCCGCTTAAATTAATGATGGAAATGTTAATGCCAACATCTGATAAGCTGCTTGACCAGCTTTTCTGGAAAATGCTGAGATTCCTGCTTGTATTTTTTGGTATATTCAGCCAGGTGGGATTGTACCCAGCTTGGTTTTCCTGGAATAAATCACTGCCAAAATCAGTGTATAGCCTGCTTCCGCCAGGCAAGTAGGATATGCTGAAATTCATCTCAATATTGCCCAGATTGCTGAGCGTAAGATTGCCAACAGTGCCATTAAGATTCTGGGTGAAATTTGTGGTCTTACCGATATCCCCGCTGATAATCCATGTGCCATTTAGAGGAACGGTAATGTTGACCTTAATGTATGTTTCATTATGGTTTGATGCAGTTACGTTTATGGTTGCATTATATGTGCCAGGAGCGTAATGTTCTGGGATAGTAATTGAGTATGTAACCGTGCCTGTCTGGCCTGCCGGGATCGTGCCAAAACTCGTAGAACCGGTGAAGCTAAACCAAGAGCTTGGCATAGTGTCGTTTATAAGCTCTACAGCAACACTGCTTAGGACCAGATTACCATTACTTTGAATTGCAAAACCTGAACTAACTGACTGGCCATGTTCTATGTCCTGGTCAATCAAACCAGTGGATGTGTCCATTATGACTGCGCCAACAATTGTGGTGGTCATCCTGACAGAATTTGAAGATTTTGAGTACGAGCCGTCGTTATTGGTGTGGTTTACCCTCCAAATGATAAGTTTTACGTCAGGTTCGGAGTTTGAATTAAGAGTTAAGGCAAACGACTGGTTGCAGCTGCTTTTAGGGGGAATATTGCCGCAGCTTGAGGTGTTAACAATAGAATCAAAATCCAGATCGGATAAGTCAGCAAGAGCGTAAGCATTGTTCATTGTTGCATTGCCTAAATTGACAATTGTAATGTTATGATAGTATACATAAGTTGAACCTGTTGCAAAATCAATGATAGTCTTGTTTTTAGAGTTAAGGACCGAAGCAGTGGTGCTCTTATATTCTAACATTGCTGTAAAATTTACAGAAGCATTATGATAATAACCAGATATGTTAGTCGCTGTTATATTAAAGCTGTAATTACCCCAGATAACGCTGCCAGGCACAAGGAATGAATTAATACATAAAGTTCCGTTACAGTCCCTGTAATATCTTAGGCTGTTATTGTGTATAGTAATATTGAAGGTTCCGGGGACAGATGTGTTTGTATCTGTACGCACAAAATTGGCTGTAACAGTGAAGTTTGTTACAGTGCCAGAATAATCAGCAGACGCTGTGTAATTTAAAATGGTTTCAGCCCATAAAGTGACTGCGGACTGGTTTGATGCATAGAGGTTGTCAGCTGAAGTGATGTTAACTTTTATAATTACAGCACCCAGGTTTGTCGTAGGCACTGAAAAAGTTGTATTATAATTGCCATAAGAGTCAGTTGTTGCGTTAGATACTAGTATACCTCCCAAAAATACTGTAACGTTTCTGTCTGTTACATTTTGAGCCACTGACCCATTGAAGATTATTGCTTTACCACTGACTGTTAAGTTGTTTGTTGTGTTTAGGATTGACCTGCTTAGCACAAGCGAAATAGAAATGTTAGCTGCGGTGAAATTTGTAATCGATGTTTCAGTTATAGAAAAACCACTCGATAAATTAGCATAATATCTTATAGTATATCTGCCTAAAACCGTGGTGTTATCAAATGATGCGTTCCAAATACCGCCAGTGCTCAATCCTGAAAAGCTTATGTTAATTTTTCTGGAGTCAGGTTTTGTAATTTCTGCCCAGATACTATCTAATTCATCGTTTCCTATGTATTCCAAGGGTATATTGATTGAGATGTTGACTTCTTCATCGTAATGGATCATGTTAGTATCAGTAGTAAGACCTAATGCCTGTTTATTACGAAGCGGTATGCTAATATTTAAAGTTGTTAGATTGTAACTGTATAATCCTTCTTGTGTTGTAATATTGACTTTTAGGTGCCTTATGCCTGCAACATATGAGGAAATTGTGGTGTTATAATCTCCAGATGTATTCGTAATTATGGAACCGTTTGAAACATTATCCTGCCAAATATATATTGTTGTTCCGGTTATATTGAAGTAGCTGGAACCGTTGTGCCGTCTGGCTTTTCCGTAAACTTTTATAGTTTCAGTGTTGTTGATTACGGATTTGTTAAGATATATCGATAACGAGATATTCTCCACCGAATAGTTTGTTATAGCCTGTTCTACGTACCGGAATCCGTCTGATAAGTTTGCATAATACCTGACAGTATATGTACCAAGCAATGTATTATTAGTAAATGTGGTATTCCAAACACCACCTTGACTAGATCCTGATAAGCTTATGTTGACTTTTCTTGAATCGGGTTTTGTAATTTCTGCCCAAACACTGCTAAGATCTGCAGAGCCAATGTTTTCAGTGGGAATAGTGATAGATAAATTTACAGTCTCATTATAATTAACATATCGGGTGTTTGTTGTAATACCTCTTGCTGAAATGTTTCGCAGGGGAATATTGACAATTAATGAAGTTTGGTTATTGCCGTATATGCCTTCAGCTGATGTAATGTTAACTTTGATAGTCCTTGTGCCTGCTATCTTAAATATGATTGTCTTATTAAAATCAGCAGTGGAATTAGTTATAACAGTTGCGTTAAATATACCATCCTGCCAGATTGACAGGTTTGTGCCTGTTATATTGAAATAGTTGCTGTTGTTAAATCTTCTTGCTTTTCCGTATATCTTTACATGTTCGCTAACATTAATCCTGGATTTGTTCAGATAGATCGGCATACTTATATTTTCAACAGAGAAATTAGTCCGAGCTGTTTCAACACCTTTGAACCCGTCAGTTAAATTGGCAAAGAACTTAGCAGTGTATGTTCCGACCAGGGAAGTGTTCCTGAATGTTAAATTGTAAATTCCACCAGAAGGCTCGCCACTCATCGATAGGTTTTCTTTATACCCGTCAGGCTTTATGATCTCTGTCCAGACACTGCTAAGGTTTAAGAGAATGTTCTGATTTGGGACAGTAACTGTTATATTAACAGGATCGGCTGGGTTTAGGTGCCTTGTTAGTGTAGTTAAACCGATAGCTGATGCGTTTCTTAATAAGATCCTGACATAGGTCTCTGAAATATAGGTCTTGTTTTCATACAAGGGTTTTTTGCAGGTTATGTTCCAGTCGTTGCTTCCGGCAAATGCCCAGGAACGGTTGTAATAATATAACCCTGCGCTGGAATTATAAGTCATCTGTATCGCGGAATTGTTCAGGTAGATTGTGCAAATGCCGTCAGAAATGGCAGAGTTGTCCAGATCGCTTGTATAATTTACAAAGTAGTAGGTCATCTGCAGCGGGGCAGTCTCGTGCTCAGATAACCATCCTGCGTTATCTTCATCGTCGTCTTCCTGGTCATAAGCAGACATGCCTGTTTTTTGCAGGACACTAAATGATATGTTGCCATCATTATTAAGTTCGTTTGATTCAGGGATAGTGTTAGCTGGGTCAACAGTTGCATCGAGAATGAAACTTGTGCCAAAAACAGCTGTATAGCTGCAATATGAACTGTTTTGGGATAAGCCGTCAATTGTTGATATAATGTAACTGTCAATGAACGTATCATTAACATAGCAGCTTACATTAATATTCGATGCGGCACCGTCGCCTTGGTTAAAAATTGTAACATTAAACCTGGTCAGATTGGAATAGATAATATCAGGCGGTGTTATGCCTGATAAGTTCAGATCAACAGCCGGCTGGACAGTGAAGTTATGCTGAGGGGTTCTATTGACCGAGCCGGAAGAGTCTGTTACATAGAACCGCCACATGACAAGCTCAAGTGCACTAAGCTCTGTGCTACTTACAGTATAATTATACCTCCTGTTAGAACCTGTGCCAGTATAATTATTGACTGTATAATTAACCATTGCACTTGACCAGTTAGCTTCTAATGTCACGTTCAAAATGTTTGACTCTGATACGTTAACGAAAAATGTTACGTTGTAAATCTCATAGATAAAGCCATCAGGACTTTTGGATTCATTGAATATCTTAGGATAAACAGAATCAACGCTTAGTGTGAAAGTCTGGGAAAACGACGATGCGTTTGATTCGCCGGGCTGATCAGCGTTGTCCAAATCAAATGCCCTAACTTTCCAATAATAGGTTGATTGCTCGAGTGCTTCTGAGCTGTTAATTGTATAATTACTGTCAGTTAAATTAAAGCCGGGATTGGCCTTTTCAATATAGGGTGTTAAGAAATCACTATCATCGTCAATCAATAAATTATAATAAACAATATCGTTGTCAACGTCGATACTTTCTGTCCAGTTTAGCAGAGGTGTGGCTGTCGTAAGCCAATTATTATCAGCAGGGGTTAATAAGGAAGGGGCTGTCGGAGCCTTGTTTTTGATAATGATAGGGAAATCATCCTGCTGAATAGTCAGCTTTTCAAGGATTGGTGTTTGGTTAGTGAAGTTTGTTTGGAAGTTAATCTTGTACTGTAAAAACCTAAGGTGCGGCGTGGGAACAGTGCCCTGGAAAGCTGTATGCGATGTCTGATAAATGTCGCCTATATCTTGAATACTGTTGTATATTACAAACTCATCAATAGTGGAGTTTATCTGCTGGTGTTTTGTGTAGTTTGTGCCTATGAAAAACTCTTTTGCTTTGGAAGACATCGGAAGTGTGTCACCTGGGTAAATATAGCTAAAGTCTGTTCTTTGTGTGTTTGATATCCTTAAAGAGTCAATAGTTGCATTAGCTGGATAACTTAGATTGTAACTATTGCCAATATGCAATAAGGCTGCTTTGTTAAGCAATGGTATTGTATCTGCGTAGATATAGCTAAAGCCTGTTCTTTGTATGTTTGATATTCTAAAGGAGTCAATTGTTGCATTAGCTGGATAACTTAAATTATAACTATTGCCAATATGCTGTAAGGCTGCTTTATTACTAATCGGAATAGTATCGTCAGCGTAAATATAGCTGAAGTTTGACCTTGGGTTGTTTGAAATCCTTAAAGAGTCAATTGTGGCATTTGAATAATGATCCTTTAGCCTGTTTGAACCAATGTATAAAATGGATTTTGCGCTGAGTGTGAAGGCGCCTGGATTTGTCGGGGTGTTGTCCTGCAAAACGTTGTCAACATATAAAGCCATGTAGGAAGATGATCCAGTGAAATTGTAAACTGCTGCAACTGAGTGCCATTCCGAAGATTGCCATGAACTAATATCAGAACTTACATAATGAGATGTTCCTGCACCGTCAAAAATGGCAAATACTATGCTTGAGTTTGATATGCTTAATTCGCTTGCCGGATCACTGCCTTTTGAAATAAACATCCTGTTTGCTTGTGAACCGCTGCCCTGGTCAAAGAAATAATCAGTTTTATCAGCAGTTCCTGGCCAAACAGGTTTAATCCAGAATTCGATAGTGCCTTTGGTGCGGTTGAAATAATCACTAGAATAATTTACAAATTCGCCTGGTCTGTCGGTGATCATTCCTTTACTGTGCCTGCCCTGGGTGAGATTTACGCCGCTTGAAACATAACCGTTATTAGCTGTTATTTTAGCTATTGATTCAAACCTTTCTAAGAGCAATGTGCTTGTGTCATTTTTTATCTCAGTACTTTTATAATCGCCTGCCTGATAGCTGTTATTTATGTATAAGCTCATGTTTGTCTGGTTCCATGCAGCAGCTATTGAATACCAAACACCTGCCTGGAAATCTGCACTTACGTTGATCAAATGGTCACGGTCGTCCTTGTCCCTTATCAGGAAATTAAGTTTTGAGTTTTCCAGGTAGATTGACAGCCTTTCAATACTGTCATTATAAGCAGTATCAAATAAATAGTAAGTTTTTGAATCTAAGGTGTTTTGAAGTTTTAGCCAGAACTCAATAGTGCCTTTTGTGATGTTAAGGTTTGTTGTGGAATAATTGATTACGTCTCCGCTTATAGCTGATAAGAAGCCTTTATCATGTTTGCCATCGGTAAGGCTGCCTTTAAAACTGCCGCCGTTAGTGTCTATCTTATTGATTGATTCAAACCTTTCTATCAGTAAGGTATCAGAATCGTTAGCTACTTCAGTGCTTCTATAATCACCTGCCTGATAACTATTATTGATGTATAAGCTCATATTAGTTTGGTTCCATGCAGCAGCTATTGAATACCAAATGTCATCCTGGAAATTAACGCTTGCGTTAATCAAATGGTCGCGGTCATCTTTATCCCTTATCAGGAAATTAAGTTTTGAATTTTCTAAATAGATTGATAACCTGTCAATACTGTCATTATACGCAGTGTCAAACAAATAGTAAGTTTTTGAGTCTAAAGAGTTTTGAAGTTTCAGCCAGAATTCAATAGTGCCTTTTGTGATGTTAAGGTTTGTTGTGGAATAATTGATAACGTCTCCTGTATTTGCTGATAAAAACCCATTACTGTATTTACCATCAACCAGGCTGCCCTGTAAAATGCCGCCATTATTCTGTATTTTTGATCCTGCTTCAAATCTTTCTAAAAGAAGAGTGTTACTATCATTTTTGATCTCATTTGACCTGATGTTTGATGTGAACAAAGTATTGTTTACGTAAATTGACATGTTAGTTAAGTTCCAGGTTACTGCTAAATGCTGCCATACATTTTCCTGGAAGTCAACCGTAGTGTTAACAATATGGTCGCGGTCATTACTGTCCCTGATCCTAAAGAATAAAACAGAGTTTTCAAGGTATAAGGAGATTCGGTTGATGCTTACATTGTATGCTGTGTCGAACAGGTAACCTTCTTGTAAATTGGCAAGAGGCTTTAGCCAGAAAGCGATCGTGCCTGTTGAATAGTTCAACAAGCTTGTATTGTAACTAATATAGCTTGTGTGATTTATCAATAATCCATTGTTCCATTTGGCCTGTTTATAACTGAAATTGCCTGACAATGGCAGGTCGTTGTTCACTGTGGTGTTAGCGTCATTGAAATGCATAAGCGCCAAAATATTTGGGCTGTTTGTCAATTGCGGCCCTTGCCATTCTGACCAGGTGCTGTTGTCAGCTGAAACCCTTGTCTGGATACTGATGCCTGTATCTGAACCGTTCCAGCTTATCGTCGAGATGGAGGGTGATAATCTTTGGAAATCAATGGAAGGTGAAATGTAGTATCCTGTTGTGTTTGAATAGTTGCCTGTTGAGTTAGGGTATAGCGTGATATTGCCGGGCTGGTGAGTAATAGAGGTGTTAACTAATGTTCCGCCTATGAAATCGCTTTGATTAGTAAAAATCCTGTACCTGGATTTTGTTGTGTACGTGGTTGCATTAATATCGTCTAACATGGCTGTTATCGTACAATGGATACTGTCGCCTTTTGTTGTGTAAGAGCTGTATAGTATGTTTGTCGGGTAGACATTGAATTCTGCCAATCCGCCAAATTCCTGGGTCGAGCCGCTCCTGAAATCAATTCTGATATACCTCATGTTTAC
Source organism: Nanobdellota archaeon (assembly GCA_043818675.1). Taxonomy (GTDB): domain Archaea; phylum Nanobdellota; class Nanobdellia; order Woesearchaeales; family DATDXC01; genus JBDRFR01. Next base: position 46,322 of record JBDRFR010000069.1, on the reverse strand, counting down.
AGGGTCGAAGGTTTTTGTTATTGTAACCTCGTTTCCTGGGTCGGACAGTGAACTGTATAATGTAATGTAGGTGGAATCGTCAGTTGAATATGATATGTTGAAATTATCCCTATTGCCAGAACCGTTAAACGTATAGTCTAATTTGCCGATGGTTCTTGTATTATCTAATGTGAACTTTATCCAGCCAAGTGATAATTCGTCTGTCTGCCAAACTGTTGCCAGGTTGTTGTCGATTGCATTAGATGCAGCTCCCTGGCCCTGGTTGTTACGTGTTACCGATCCATCGGAAGCTAAATCCAGAATTGCAATCCTAACGTCGTCATTAAACCACTCATAGACCAATGTATAATTTTCCGAGCCCTGATTCGTTACAGTAGTGTTTATGCAAGTCAGATTGTCAGAGCTGTATGCTATCTCGGGTGTAATATAAATATGCTCAAACTCGGCAGAGAGAACCGTTATACTGGAAGTTTTGTTCTCCTGCTCGTAGCCTTTAGTCGTGCAATTTATTGACCAAGTATAAGTGCCCCTGACTGCAAAACTCCTATTGTATGTGAATAGCTGCAAACTTGTGTTGTAGCTCATGTTGGCTTTTTTGTCATCAAAAGAGATAGTGCAATTGCCTTGTGTAATCGTTGCGTTATCATCGTCCCTTGTATAATTTGCGTAGAAAAAGCTGTTTTCGTTTTGGTAGATCTCATTATTGCTTAATAGGTTGGTCTCTTCGTCTGATTCCTGGTCAAAGATGCTTAGTGATGAGTTGTAGGTTATCCATAGCCAGCTAAAGTTGGTCTTTGTTGTGTAATTGAACCGTTTACACGTAATATTGAATGTGAAATTGCCGCCTTTTGTAAAAGTTCTGTTATAATAATATAGGGTGTCTTTGTATGTCATGTTGATGCTTACTGAATCGTTGAAATAGATACTGCAGATTGCAGGATTTATGATCTGATGGTTTAAGGTGTAATTAGCATAAAATGAGGTGTTCTGGAACTTGTAGATTGTGCTTGTGTTTGAGCGCCTGTGCTGTTCAATGTCTGTTTCTTCGTCAAAGATTACTAAAACAGTGCTGTAGTTTTGGATTGTCAACGGTGAGGAGTTTGTTATTGAGGTGCCGTTATATAAGTCGTATGCTGTAACCTGGCAGATCCAGCTGTCGCTGTGGTTGGTTTTGCCTGGCTCAATGTCGCCTGATGTTGTGTTCATCGAGATATTGTGTGTTATGGTAATCTCGTCTTCGTTGTCCATTGTCCAGGGGATATAACCATCACCTAAATTCCGAAACCAGGTGATATTCGCTCTTACAAGTTCTCCTTCGTCCATATCGGTAATATTAAACATGCAGTTTAAGGTTGAGTTAGTATAGGCTAAAGTTGAAAGACTGTTGTTGATAGTAATATTTACAGAGTTTATTACAGGAGGGGTGTTAGCGGAGATTGATATGTTATCTTCTGTTGACTGGGTTAAATAGTCTGATCTGCCGCAGCTGGTGTTCCATGTGTAGTTGCCGCCAGCTGTAAAGGTCCTGTTATACGAGAACAACTGTTTATCAGGCTTATAACTCATAGCTGTCCATGATTGTGTGTCGTTAAAGTAAATAACGCAAGTTGCATCGGTTAGAATAATACTATCGTTGTTTCTTGTATAGTTTGCGTAGAATATGGCCACTTCATTTTGGAAAATAATCGGGTTATTGCTTAACGGGTGAACATCATACTCTGAATCAAATAAGACTAAAGTAGTGTTGCCGATTATCGAATAGTTGGTAAACGATGTTACGTTGAAGTATGCAGTGCCTAACGAGTAATCCTTTAGATTGCAGGAGGTGCATAATAATCCGTCTTTTAATAACCTGATATCGCCGACGAATGCGCTGTAGAGTTTTATATCGGCAGACTTGTTTAAGTCTTTGTATTTCGTGGAGTTAATGTTTATTTTGTTGTAAGCTATAGTTATTGCGTTTTCATACGGGATTGTAGAGTTTAATCTTCTGTTAAATGATTGTAAGAAAGAAACCATTCCATCTGTTGTGTTTCTTTCTAAGTATGTAACCGGTTCAATCTTTGAATATGTTGCGTTGAAGTTGTCTTTGAAAGTTATCCTTATTGTTCCGTTTTGGTCATTTGTTTCCGAGGTTACGTTTAATGTTGAGTTAATGTATAATCTGACTGCTTTTAGGTTAATATTTCCTGAGATGTTTCCTTTTGCTTCAATGTTGTTTGTTATGTTTAATACTGATGCTGTGATATTTATTGTTCCGCCGGAGCCGTCATCGCAAAGTCCAGTAGTGCCCCTATTTGAAATAATCTGACCTACTAAACTAATGTTATGGTTTGGCTCATTAATGATGACTGTTCCACCACTCCCCCTATGTCCTGTAGTTGTACTGTCGCAGACATTTGGTCTTCCAACTCCGCCATCTGCTAAAATGTTTCCATTAACAATCAAATTACTATTCACATCCAAATACAAAATTCCTGCATCTCCTCCGCCGTTAGTATTTCCGCTTGAGTCTTCTCCGCCTTCGATCGATATATTTCCATCAAAATAGAAGGTTGCAACTGAAATGTTTATTGTGGCACCTGTTCCTGAATAATAGTCAAGGTTGTTTGTTTCACTTTGGCCTTTGCCTGTAATTATTCCACCTGAAGTTAAATTTAAAACATTGCTTAGGATTGTCAGTTCACTAGCGTTATTTCTGCTTACCCTGCCGTCTCCGCCCAAACTTTCTTTTGGTCCTAAAATACCGCTTATGGTTATAGTTGATGAGTTGATTGTTCCTCCAATCTTAAGCTGCCCATTTTGGCTTACAGTTAAGGTATTTATGTTTAGGTCAGTTGCACCAAATGTGCCATTTGCACAATATCCTCTTTCTCCAGGAGGCAAGTCAATAATTCCGTTTACTGTCAGGTTAAGATTGTTTTCATTAATTATCAGTTTACCACCATTACCCCTGCTGCCGCTATTTGCAGCGCAGATGTTTGATCTTCCGGTTCCGCCTTTTCCAAGCAGATTACCACCTATGTTAAGGTTGGTATTAACATCTATAACCATGGTGCCACCTATGCCTCCATCTCCAGTACTGTATGTTCCTGCATTATCTCCACCATCTAATGTTATATTTCCGTCAAAATAGAATGATCTGGCTGTGATATTTATTATTCCTCCACTACCACCCTTGGTTCCATCAGATGTTAAAGAGCCGCCATTGGAATAAATAAATGAACCCCTGCTTAGGTTGAATGTGGATGCAATAATTGTCAGGTTTCCGCCGTTTGTGCAAGTTCCGCTTGCGCAGTTTGCTGCGGATAAATTGATTGTTCCGCTGCTTTTTATTGTTAGGTTTCCGGTTAGATTTATTATGAAGCTTATGCCTGAATTATTGTATAGGTTTCCAAGCTCATGGATTATTATGTTGGATGCGTTTAATTGGTAGTTATTCTTTACAGTTATGCTTGTATTAATATGGCATGTTGTAGCTAAGCTTCCCCAATCGCAGAATGAACCTTGTTTTGCAGCTGTAATGCTTGCAGTTAGGTTTTGTGATATGTATCCGCCTTTATTACATGTAATATTGTAGCTGTATGTCCCTGCTAATCTGAATGATTTGTTTGCCTGCCATTTGTCTTTACTTATGTTCCAGGTCATGTTGTATGATGATCCGTCTGTGAATTTTATAGTGCAGGATGAATCCTGAAGGATGTGTGCGTAGCCATCAAAGGATGCAACTGCTACATCATTTATTCCGTCGTTGTTTATGTCTGAGATGTCTGTTGATGAAGCTCTTGAGTTGTCATTTCCGATTGTTCCTAATTGAATATCATATTTATACATTAAGTTTCCACTAATATTAACAGCATAAACAATACCAGTGCTTGTTCCAAATAAAATATCCTCTATTCCATCATTATTAACATCAGCTATTTCCATCGAAAAGATAGACACTCCTGCAGATTCGCCAGTATTAAATGTCCAGTTCAAATCAGAATTATTATCATACGCCCTGATTCTTGGAGGATTATCTTCTGAAGCGACAAAATCATCCTTAAATCCATCATTATCCAGGTCAATTTTTCTGATCTCCCAAATATTATCATCAGGTGTAGAATCACTAAGGATTATATCTAAGCTTAAATTAAATACAAGTACATCTCCATTTTCACCTACAACAAATTCATTTTCAATTCCATCATGGTCAATATCCAGAACATCAAGTGATCTAAATAAATTCCCTGAACCATTATAATATTGTTTGCATGTTCCAATAGATGATGTATTAATCGCCCAAATGCCAGGTGTTGCACTATTCTCACTGGAAACAAAAACTATATCATCTTTAGATGAATCATAAATTCTAGTTGTTATAGCATCATATCCAGCATAAACGTTGGCACCATGCGTAATGCTGCATCTCTCGCTCCAAACCTTTCCTTCTGTTGAGTTAAAAACAAAAACACTTCCGCCATCCATCATAAAGAAATCATTCTTGATGCCATCTCCATCAAAGTCTCCTATAGCCGGTATTGCAGGCGTAGATCCGTAATCGCCGCTTTCCCATACTTCCTGGCCTGTTTCATTAAACACCTCGAGGGTGCTTGCGCCTCTTACAATTGCAAAATCATTTTCATAACCATCATTGTCAAAATCACCAACAGCTATATCTAAGATTGAATTACCTATGCCAGAAGTCTGGCTGAACTTCTCACTGCCATTTGCATACAAGCCAGTAATATCACTGTCCATTACTATTATTAACTCATTTTTCTTTCCATCATTGTTCAGGTCAATGGCTGCGATCGCATTTGCATTTGTGCCAATATCACTTGTATTCCATACAACCTGTCCAATCTCATTTCCTAATTTCCAGTTATCTACTTTGTATGGATCAACTCTTGAATAGTTAGCATAGAAAATGATAGGTTGGTCGATAACTGGATTATTATTAGTGTTTGATATTGATAGGTTTGTATCATAATCATTTACAGTTATCGAATCTGTTGCATTTACAGCCTGGCCTAAAGAGTTATTGCAGTCAATATAATAGTCATAAGTTCCGGCCGGCATTGAGCGCATATGCCCTCTTCTATACCCATTGTCAGCTTCAAGCTCAAACGCGTTTATCGTCCCATTCCAGCTCATGTTATGCCAGCTGCTCCATATGCCTGTCTTATTGTATTTCATCCTGCATTTGCCAGTGCCTTCAGTGAAATTAGCGACAAACCTTGTATAGTTTGAATAAACAGCTGACGGCTGATGATATGTCCTTAAGCTTGCAACTGATAAAGTAGAGCTTTGTACCTGTTCAGTATATCCTCCCTTTGTGCAGGTTACATTATATTCGTAGTCAGCTGCAATAATGAATGTTTTATTGTATTCCCATTTTCTGGAGGTTGAGTTATAATTCATGTCAGCTGATGTTCCGTCGCTGATTTCTATGATGCAGTTTACATCCTGGAAGGTGTGGATTTGTGCGTTTGTTCGTGATGCCACAATAATCTCGTTTATTCCATCATTGTTTATATCTGTGGTTGTTATTCTGGATTTTCCAGCCCCTGATCCAATGTCTCCTGTTCCGACAGTATAATCCCACAGGACACTTCCGTCTGACTTATCTAAAACCCATAAAATTGCATCTTCTCCACCCACTAGAATTTCTTTTATTCCATCATTATTTATATCTGCATTTGAAACTGAATAGATATCATTAGCCCCTACCCCGTTTAGATCAATTGACCACATCATGTCATGGTTTGTCAGAGAAGCATTATATGCTGTGACATTTCCATTGGCATCACCTACAACAAAATCATTTTCAAATCCGTCATCATCCAGGTCAAGAACATTAAGTTCATAATGCCTGAGATTTCCGCCAGATATGTTCCACAGATGTCCGCCAGACCCATTTATACCATGGATAATTTGATATAGACTACCCAGGATAACTTCATCTTTTTTGCCGTCACTGTCAAGATCTATCAATTCAACTGCCAGTCCGTATTGTATGTAGGAATAATTCCACATTTGACTACCGGTGGAATTGATCACATATAAATTGGGAGGGAGATATGTTCCCAACAGAATATCATCTCTACCATCATTATCCAGATCTCCTGAAGCAGCATCCCACAGATTGTTTAAGCCAAGACTGATTGGGTGAGAATAGTTCCATAAATTATGCCAGGTAATCCCATCAGATGTATTATATGCAAACACACCAGTAGCATTTACCACAACCAGATCATCTTTTTGTCCGTCTCCGTCAATATCCAGAAGTAAGGCTCCCTCAAACTGCATTGCCGGGTAAGTGATGCTGCCTGTCCACACCTGGTCTCCTGATTCATTAAATATTGCGGGTTCACCCACCATTGGATAATATATCTCGTTATAGTAACCATCATCGTTTAAATCTCCTGCAAATATGCTCTCTGTAAAATCCCAGGAAACTGAATAGATCCATTTATATGTACCGTTTGGATAAAAATAGGCTAATTCTCCGGTATTTTGATCCCTTACCGCAGCTGCAAGTTCATCTCTTTTTCCATCTTTATCCATATCATAAGACGTAATAGATATCAATTCTGTGTCAGTTGTTAAATTATCAGTCCAAACAATCCTCCCAATCTCTTTACCTAATTTCCAGTTAGTTACTTTGTATGGGTCAACTCTTGAATAGTTAGCATAGAATTTTATCTTTTCTCCAACAGTTTTATCTGTATCATTAAGTATTGATAAAACTGTGTCATACTCAGCAATATTAACTGTGTCAGTTAGAGACTTATAATCCCCACCATAACATGTTATATTATAACTGTAATTTCCAACCGGCATCCCGTCAATATGCGTTTTTGTTGAATTCTGTATGTATCCGCCGTCAGCGATTATTTCATACTGTGTTGTTGTTGGATTAAAGCTCATATTGACTGGATTTGTCCAAATTCCAGTTTTATTAAAGTTAAATTCACACCAATAGTTACCGTTCAATGCAGTTCCATTCGATCTTGTGTAGTTAGCATAAAACTTAGTGTAATTAGCATAAACTGTTTTTGAATCAGAATCATCCCATATTGTCAAATATTGAGTCATGTCAATATAACCTGAGCTTCTTTGGGTTACATATCCACCTTTCTCGCATGTTATGCCATAAGTCCAGTTGCCGTATGTCGTTATCTGTTTTGTTTGGTTCCATTTCTTTCTTGTATAGTCCCATGTCATGTTGTATTTGGGTGCTGATGACATGTATAAGTCCCAAACTTCTGCAGCTGATAATGATCTGTTCCAGATTGCTACTTCATCGATTGTGCCGTTGAAGTGTCCGCTTGCACTTATTGGGAAAGTATCTCTGGAAGCGACGCCAATTTTGATATTCTCATTAGAATCTTCAACTACACATTGCTGACTGTGACTATCAACTTCAGTAGTTCCATCATAAAACCAAGAGACAGTATTGTTTGTAAAGACAACAGAAATAAAATGCCAAGTGTTGTCATTATCCGGATTAATCCCAGTAAGGTCGTAATTGGTCCATCCACATGTAGTTCCATCAAAACTGAAGTGCAATTCATTACCTAGTGAAGTTAAGTATCTTATGGACCAACCCTCATTACCTCCAATATTGTCCAAATCACCAATTAAAGTAGCGCCGTCTTGTAACTTTTTAGCTTTGAACCACATTGAAACTGTGAATTCATCATTAATGTTCATATCTGTTAATTCAATATAATCATCAATCCCATCAAACTCAAAGCTTCCGTTCCATTTACCACCGGTTGCATTAAACGTTGCACCATATATTGTTCCGTTATTGCCATTACCTGAAAAGTCATATGTTACATTATTAATTCCGGCTGTTGTTTCACCGTATGCTGATTCATTATTAAAGTGCATTAACATTACAAGTCCATCATCCCAATTAGTTCCTGTTTTATTTATCTCTCCGCCTTCTGATTCGTATTGAATTGTACATGTTGTATCTTGAAGAACGTGTGCATAACCTGTTAGTGAACTAGCTACAATATCAAGAATACCATCGTTGTTGATATCAGTCAGATCAATACCTGGTGATTCATCGCTTGATGATCCGATATTACCTAATCCAATTTTATATTCCCACAATAATGATCCTGATTTGTTTAAAACATAAATTGTATCAAGCTGTTCATTACCAAACACTATTTCTTTTTTCCCATCACTATTCACATCTCCCACAACCAGCGATGCAATATCGTCCCCATCAGCAATACCTGTGGGAGGCAATTCAAAATTCCATTCTTCAATTCCATTTTTATTAAAAGCTCTTACATATCCTGGACCAGTGTTATAAACTCCTGTATCACCTACAATAATCTCATCTTCATATCCATCATTGTCCAAATCAATCGCTGCTATTTCTAAAATATTTCCAGTTGGTGAATTATTAAATAACGAAGGAGTATATGTTGCTCCATAAGTTCCATTTAAACTAAAATTATGTATATCTCCTGTGCAACCGGTAATTATATCATCTTTAAGTCCATCATGATCCATATCTAAAGCAATCAATGAATAACAAAGTTGGTCATAATTGGATGTGGTATTCCAAAGTACGGATCCATTGTGTCCTACTAAGGCAAACGTATACGATCTTGGATCATTTGCAGTGACCGAGCCTGCGATATCATCATCCCCATCACCATCCAAGTCAGATACTATTAATTGATCTATATAAATGTCATGAGGAAGGCTATAATTCCAAAAATTGACCCAGGTTACATAATCTGAGGTATTCCAAGCAAGAATTTTTCTAACGCTGCCTGTATCTATTACAGCTACAAAATCATCTTTAAATCCATCATTATCTAGATCTCCTAATATCATAGTCCCCCCATTACTCCCATAACTATAACTATTCCATACTGCAACATTTGCACTAGATTCATTAATAATTTTTACATCGCCCCCATTTGTTCCTGTTAAGATTTCATTTTTATAGCCATCGTTATCTAGATCCCATACTTCAAAATGTGTATCATAATTATGAACGGCTTTTGACCAAATCCAGCTTCCATTTGAACTAAAAGCTTCCATGGTGGGTATACCCCCTATAACAATTTCATCCATTTCTCCATCATTATCTAAGTCCATAGCCTTAACAAAATACACAGTATCTGAAAGCGCACCATATTCACTACTATTCCACACAATCCTTCCGATTTCTTTAGTATCCCACCACCAGTTATCCACATCCCACATAGTATCCCTTGTATAGTTTGCAAAGAATTCGATATTTGCGTTTGTATCTGGATGGATGTTTGATTGGGTTACTGCTATGTTTGTGTCATATTCAGAAACATTAACAAGGTCAACAGTTGAGATTGCTGTGTAGCCCCCGCTTGAGTCTTTGCATGTTATATTATAATAATAAAGTCCTACAGGTATTCCATCAATGTGACTCTCTGTTGCATTTTGTATATATCCACCATCTGCTATGATTTCATACTGTGTTGTAATTGGATTATAGCTCATGTTTGTTACTGTATATCTGTTCCATGCCAGGTTTGTTTTATTATAAGCAAACTCACAATAATACCCTGAACCGTTTATTGTATTGTTTTCAACATCTGTAAAGTTTGCATAGAATCTTGTGTAGTTAGCATAAACTTTTTTGTTGTTTGAGTCATCGCCTAATACAATCCTGCTTTCCAGGTCAACATTTACTGTTCTTTGCTCTGTGCTGTTCCAGTTTTGCATGTCGTCTTTTGTAAATACTCTGTAAGCGTAGGAATCATCAGCTAAACTTTGCTTATTGATATCCAGCCAGTAGTTTCTGGTGCTGTTTTTTCTTAGGTTGATTGTTGTGTTTTGATTAATGTTGTAGGTTAAACTGAAATTTCCTGATTGGTTGAAAAATAAATTATATTTGTTTACGTCGTATTTTCTTAGATTAGATTTGTAAAGCATTGCAACTTCTGAGGCAGAAAGAGAACGATTGTAGATTCTTACTTCGTCTATTGAGCCGTTGAAAAAGTCAAACGCTCCTTCCTCTGCACCAATATAAACATGACTAGTTGTTCTTGAAGCAATTGGGTCTGCAACATATCCTTGACTTATCCCATCTACAAATAACTCTACTCCAGAACTATTTCTAATTCCCACAACATGATACCATTTACCTAAACTCAATTCAGAAGTAGCAATATCGCTACATGCCGCAGTATCACAAAATCTAACCACAGTACCATCATTAATATCTAATTGCCACTCATCTAGTTTTCTTACCAGTGTTCCATCTGTACTCCATTGTTTTGCATTTATCCATAAAGATATCGCCAAATTTCCACTGAATACATCTGAATCATTAACAAAAACATAATCCCACTCCCCATCAAACATCTGTCCTCCTGAATATTTCCCGCTCGTTGTGAAACCAGAATCAGCGTCAGTTCCTCCATAAACAGCCCCATTATTCCCACCCCCACTCCAATCAAACACATGAGTATCATTCTCTCCAAGAGCAGACAAATTATCAAAACTCATAGCCAACACAAGAGAACTATCATTAAACAGATCAATCTTATGGGAACCGTTACTTACAGTTAAAGTTTCTAAGCTTGAGACTGTAAAGTTTACTTCAGTTATTGGCGCATCCAGCTTGAAGTCTGTTTCATTAACACCATCCCATTCATATATTATCCTGTCAAGATTAGCTTCTGTTATTGTTACATTTATTGGAATAGAAGTATTCTTAGTAAACTTACCATCACTATAAGTTGGAGAGACAAATGAAACTTTAGGATAAGTTGGATCCAGTGAAACACTTCTTGTTGCTGTAACATTTTGATTACCAGAAGTATCATTGACTGTAACATTGTAATGATATGTTCCGTCTGATACTGTAAAGTTATGGTAATATGCAGATTTCTGGATCTCGTATATGTCTCTTATTTCATCTGCGCTTAAGCTTCTGTTCCAGATTGCAACCTCATCCATTAAACCGCTGAAATCATCACTTCCCACATCATTGAAACCATATCCGCCAATCTTGAGATGATCTCCTGCATCATTATCTACGCTTCGGGTTTGAGGGGTCTTATTAAACAAAATGCCGTCTTTATATAAAGATAAGTTTACGCTGTCCCATGTAAATGCCAGATGATGCCAATCAACATCTGATTGAGCAAATTCCTGTGTTTGGATCAAGTCACAGTTAGCATCATTACAGATAGTTCCCCTAATTGTACCTTCTGAATCTCTATGGTAAAGAATATATGCAATTGTAGCTGTCACACCACCCCTGGTTTTTCCTACATATGTAGCGTATGGATCTTGGTCTGCACCGCTTTGTTTGATCCACATAGATATTGTACCTGTCGAAGTTAACCTTAATGATGGAACGTCAGATATATTGATAAAGTCATCAGTTCCGTCAAATGAAAATGCTCCTAAACCAAGCTTAGGGTTTGTTAGGTTTGGATATGAATTAAAATAAACAGTCCCGTTATTCCCCATACCTGACCAATCATAAACATGTGTTGAATTCTCTCTAACAGAACTGTCATTATTAAAATGCATTAAAAGTACATTGCCGGTCATATTAATATAAGTCTCAGGTCTATAATTTGGTAACTCACCATGTATCATGCTTTTGTTCAAAGAATAATCATCATTGTACAGGTTAAACCATACCTTATCAACATTTTCTTCTGTAACTGATACATTGACATAAATATAATTTTTAGCTATGTTTTCGCCATCTGCGTTAGTTCCACCTGAATAATCTATCCTTGGCAGTATATTATCAACTGTAATGCTCCATACATCTGTTTGATTATTATTTCCAACAGTATCATTAAAGTAGAATGTCCAGCTGATAGCAGCAGATTCGTTTCTTATGTTTAATGTTTTTGTAACAGAGATTTCTGTATTATCATCATAACTTACAGGGGAATTATTCTCCCATGCAGTCCCATTATACCAGCTGAATATGTATGATGCTGGATTGATGTCATTTAATGTAATGTTGAAATGGACATCTGCTAAATATGGTGAATTTCTTGTTAGGTTAGTCTTATTTGAACTCCATCTTGGGTTTCCGTCTTCTGTTGCAAAAGAAGTGTTTGTAAACTGTGTAATGTATCCGCCTTTTGAGCAGGTGATGTTGTATTTATATCTTGATACGTCAGGAAATGTCCTTTGGTACTGCCATTTGTCTAAAGTTATGTTCCAGGTCATGTTGTAGACTGATGTTGAATCGTTGAATCTTATGAAACAGGATACGTCTTGGAATATGTAAGTGTAAGAATTCACAGTGACAGCTACAAAATCAGAGATTCCATCATTATTGATGTCGCCTGATTTAACGGCATCCTCTCTAGAAGACTCCCCCACGTGATCTATCAAAACATATTTCCACAAAAGAGAACCTGTGCTGTTAAAAATATATATAAGCCCGTTATCTGCACCAAACATCAGTTCATCTTTGCCATCATTATTAAAATCACTTGCCCGTACAGTATTTACATCTATGCTTCCATCACCAAAATCATTTGTATTGTGGAACCAAACATTATTAGTATTGTTGTCAAAAACACCTATGGAATCATATGTTATGTCTGATAAAGCAAATGAATCTTTAAATCCATTATTATTCAAATCAAATACAACTATACTAGTAACAGTTGATTGTGTTCCACTGTTAGGGTAGGAAGAAGATGCAATTGCATCATTTGTAGTATATGTAACTCCATAAGTTCCATTAAAAGTGAAGATGTATAAATATCCCCTATTCCCTACAATCACATCATCTTCATAACCATCATGGTCAAAATCTCCAATTCCAACACCATTTACTCTATCAACTAAGTCAGTTGTGTTCCATATAACGCCTCCAGTTTCATTTAGGGCAATCGTATATTCCACACCTGCAATTGCAAAATCATCTTTTTTTCCATCGTTGTCTAAATCTCCTATCTTAATAGATCCATCTGCGGTATTAGTCGCTGGAAATATATGGCTCCAATTAATCACCCATGTTTGCCCGTTAGTAGTAGTATATGCGGAAACATTACCCACAGGAGTATATGTATCAATTACAACAAAATCATCTTTCTTTCCATCATTATCTAAGTCAGTTGCAACAACAGACATAAAGTCTCCGGGAAAGCCGCATTCCCAAATGATATTCCCTGTACTGTTATACACACGTATACCTGAACCAGAATTTACATCCTCAACTGCAACAACATAATTATCATATCCATCTCCATTTCCATCAAAAGCTACTGCTTGGCTAGGAACATATCTCTCTGTTGAACTTGTCCAGATCTTAGAACCATTACTTGAAATAGCATAAGGGAAACCATCAGCAAGAATGAATAATTCACTTTTCTTACCGTCTTCATTGAAGTCTACAAATTCAGGTATAGCAGAAACACTGCCGCATGTTGGACAACTAGTATTCCAAACAACCCTCCCAATCTCATGTCCCAATTTCCAGTTATCAACATCCCATACATCATTTCTTGTATAGTTTGCATAAAATGTTGTAACAACGTTCACCTCTGGCGCAAGATTATTCCTGCTGACTCCCAAAGTTGTATTATATAAAGAAACATTGACCATATCTGTTAATGATTTATAATCACCACCGTAACATGTTATATTATACCCATAATAACCGTTTGGCATACCGTCAATGTGATATTCAGTTGAGTTTTGGATATATCCACCATCTGCTATTACCTCATACTGTAGGGAAACCGGATTAAAGCTCATGTTGATTGGTTTTGTCCATATACCTGTTTTATTGAACTTAAACTCGCACCAATAATTACCGTTCAATGCGGTTCCGTTTGATCTTTTGTAATTTGCATAAAATTTGGTGTAATTTGCGTAGACTGTTTTTGAATCGGAATCATCCCATATAGTTAATGACTGAGTCAGATCAACATAGCTTGAGCTTCTTTGAGTTGTATATCCGCCTTTCTCGCAAGTTATTCCGTAAGTATAATTACCGTATGAAGTGAACTGTTTTGTATGGTTCCATTTCTTTCTTGTATAGTCCCATGTCATGTTATATTTTGGTGCTGATGACATATACAAATCCCAAACTTCTGATGCGGATAATGATCTGTTCCAGATTGCGATTTCATCGATTGAGCCGTTGAAATATACTGGAGTTGTTCCATCATTCATTGCATGACCTACCCAAGGACCTGTCTCACCATTATTACGCATGGTTCCACTTATATCATTTGTATCAATTTGAGTGCCATCTTGATAGACTGTCTCTAAGACACCATTAAAAGTATAAACTATGTGGTACCAAGTGTTTAAATTAAAAGATGTGCTTGATGTTCTAATTCCAGTATCACCTCCTATTGTATTCTTGATAATAATTCCATTAGCTCCAGAATTGTCCATATAGAGATAAGCAGAAGTAGAACCAGACTCACCATCCCACGCCCCAATAACAGCATGCCTATTATCTGCTGATACAAGTTTAGCCCAAAAGGAAATGGTAATCTCACTATCTCCTGAAAAATTTAGACTATCATCCTGAGACATTGCAACATAATCATCCACGCCATCAAACTCAAAACTACCATTCCACTTTCCACTAGTTGTATCAAAGGTTGGGCATGTTGTACCTGTACAACTTCCATTGTTATCATTACCTGAGAAATCATAAATATAGCTGCTGTTTTCGCCATATGCACTTTCATTATTAAAATGAAATAAAGCAACTAAACCATTTTCCCAATTCTGACCTGTTCTGTTAATCTCCCCGCCTTCTGATTCGTATTGGATTGAGCATTTAGCGTCTTGGAAAATATATTTATAACCCACAGTATTAGTTGAAACTACAATATCATTTATACCATCATTATTCAAATCTGAAATATCTATCCCTGGAGAAGTTCCATAAGCATTACCAATCCAACCCTGATTAAGAGGATAACTCCACAATAAATCTCCAGAGATATTCAAAACATACAATGTAGCAGCATTCCTAGGTCCAAAAATTATCTCATCCTTTCCATCGTTATTCACATCAGCAACATTAAGACTATATGAAACATCAATTGTGTTCCCCCATGTAAAATTCCACAAGTAGTTGCCCTCTTCATCCACTGCCCAAATTTTTGAGTTTGATGAACTGCCTCCATCTTCAAAAATAATCTCATCTTTGTAACCATCTAAATCTGCATCAAAAGTATCAATTTCAGTAATACTGTATGTTGGAAGAGTGTTTGACCAAAGCCAACCATTAGTATCATTGTCTGTATCTTGCATTTCTGCTCCCCATGTCCCATTCCACCTAAACGCAAGAACCCTAGTGGCACCCGTCTCCCCCACGATTATCTCATCATTGTAATTATCATGATTCAAATCAGACACTGTAAGTGAAGATAATGCCCCAAGGTCAACAGTACTAAATATCAATGTTCCATTATCCCCAACAAAAACAGTAACATTTCCATTCGAAGTCCCTGTAGCAGCAACATCAATCTCCCTTCCATCTCTATCAAAGTCACCAATAACCATTTCCTGAATAACTCCTCCAACAGTTCCGTTCCAAAAATTCACCCAATTAACTCCATCAGAAGTATTAAATGCCATGACCTGATAAACAGACCCAGTATAAGCACCAATAACAAAATCATCTTTGACTCCATCGTTATCTAAATCAGCTCCAACAACAGAAAAAATATCTCCTCCAGCAGTATAGGTATACACAGTATTTCTTGTCTCGTTAACAACTAAAACCTGATTATTATCTCCAACAATAAGAACCTCATTTTCATAACCATCTCCATCTCCGTCAAAAACATTAGCATCTAATAAATCTCCTCCTGGATTTGAGGCAGTTCCAGATGCTGTAATCTGTGTTCCATTTGGATAAAACATCCAGATATCAGAATATTCTGTGGTCGCAAGGCAATTTTTCTTTCCACTATTCAAACAATCAAAGAAATCAACAGTATGTGAACTCCCTCCAAGAGCACTTGTATTCCAAACCACCCTCCCAATCTCAGTTGTATCCCACCACCAGTTGTCTACATCCCATACAGTAGCCCTTGTGTAATTAGCAAAGAACTCAACATCTGAATAGGTATTTGGATGGATGTTTGTTTGGGTTAAAGCAAGTGCAGTATCATATTTTGCTATATTTACAGTATCTGTTAGTGATTTATATTCACCACCATAACAGGAGATATTGTAACTGTAATTTCCAGTAGGCATCCCGTCAATATGCGTTTCAGTTGAATTCTGAATATATCCGCCATCAGCAATTATTTCATATTGTAAGCTTACTGGATTAAAGCTCATATTGACTGGTTTTGTCCATCTGCCTGTCTTATTGAACTTAAACTCGCACCAATAGTTTCCGTTCATTGCTGTTCCGTTTGATCTTATGTAATTTGCATAAAATTTGGTGTAATTTGCATAGGCTGTTTTTGAATCAGAATCATCCCATATTGTTAATGATTGGGTTAGATCAACATAACTTGAGCTTCTTTGGGTTGTGTAGCCGCCTTTTTCGCATGTTATTCCGTAAGTATAATTACCGTATGAAGTGAACTGTTTTGTATGGTTCCATTTCTTTCTTGTATAGTCCCATGTCATGTTATATTTTGGTGCTGACGACATGTACAAGTCCCAGACTTCAGATTCAGAAAGACTTCTGTTCCAAATTGCAACTTCGTCTATTGAGCCGTTGAAAGGTCTGGGCCAACTATTCCAATGTGACATTCCAATTCTAAATGAATAGGTAGTATCCAGATCCTGATTAAGAATATTTGCCATTGTTGTTGAACCAACTTCAGATCCATCAACATATAATATTGCATTTTTATCTCTATCAAAAATACCTACTGCATGATGCCATTGTCCATCAGTATAAGTTAGAGGACTTATTATATCTACTTCACCCTGACCAGTATTATTCTCAGCATGAAGTCTTAGATTATTACCAGCAGTAATAATCAAATTATATGCACCTGTATCCCATGCATAAGATTTTGAAATAATTGTTTTAATTTTTGAACCACTATCAGATGTTTTAAACCATACAGATAATGACAGATCATTTGTTCCCATATCAAATGTATCTCCAGCATCAACATAATCCCCCGCCCCATCAAACTCCAAACTCCCATTCCACTTCCCACCAGTCATATCAACTGTAGCACCATAAATAGTTCCGTTATTGCTATTCCCAGACCATATACCATAATAATTAGTTTCATAACCCCTCTCACTCAATATACCCAAACCATCCTCATTTTCAGAAAAGAAGTTTTCCTTAGTCCTTTTATCATAACAATATTTCCCAGAATTGTGGCATGAATTTTTTCCTGCTTGCGTGGCTTTTTTATCATAATTATTTGTGCGATTATTCCTATCAATCCTTCTTACCAAAACAACATCATTTTTTACATCGACATCATATATTCTGCCATTGTACTTTTCTTTAACAATCGACTTAACTTTAACCTCATTATTAAAACCATCCAGGAAATAAACCTGTTTTCCTGAATTGATTAGCCCATACGCATCAGTTATAGGCATCAACTTGAAATTATCAAAAGATTTATAAACACAATTGTGTTTAGTAATACAATTGTTGGATGAACCCAAAATTTTATTATCTTGTATCATCCAGGAGGCATCAAAAATGGAAAGGTTTACTATATCAGTACCTGATGATTTTAAGGCAAAGTTAGACAAGCATCCTGACATTAATTGGTCTGAAGTTGCAAAACAGGGTGTGCTTAAGAAATTAGAAGCATTAGAAAAATTAAGGGCAAGGGGTGAATTATAAATGGCTAGTATAATATATCCTGTAGACAAATCCTTTAAGGCAAGAATTGAAGCATTTCCATGGATAAACTGGTCTGAAGCAGCTAGAGAGGAATTGAACAAGCGAAGAATATTTGAAGAATTTCGTGTATCAAGGAAACTAACTAGGGAAGATGAGCAGTTTTGTGAATCTATTGACTGGCATCCATTAGATGAATTTCCTATGAAGCCTGAGTTCATAGAAAAGTTAAAGAAAATATCTAAAGACCCAGCTAAAGGCAAGGCAATGACTCCCGAAGAACTAAAAAAGTGGCTGGATGAATTATGAATATTGACATTTCCAAGATTGATAAGGCTCTGATCAAGATTAAGAGAAAAGACCCTGTTCTCTTCAAAGCTTTGAGTAGAAAAATTATCCAAATTTCTGAAATGGATATTGTCACCATCAATCACCTTAAGAACCTCAAAGGGGATTTGAGCCATCTCAAAAGAGTTCATGTGGGGCATTTTGTCCTGACTTTCCAGGTCAGAGAAAATAAGATCATCTTTGAAGATTTCACTCATCACGATGATGCTTACTGATTTTCCATAAACCCTATGTTTTTCTGAAACAAGTAAATCTGATCCATCCTCCAATATAATCTTATACATATCATTGTCATAATCAAACTCTTGATATTCCATTGGATGCTGCCATTCCAATTCTTTTGTTTCCTGATTTAATGTTGCTACTTGCTCAGTTTTATTTAATTTTGAAAATAATTTCCAGCCTTCATTAGTTAGTATTTCTGTTTCGTTATCATAACAGTGACCTGGTGCAAAGTCATACGTTACATTATTAACTCCAACAGTTGTTTCGCCATATGCAGACTCATTATTAAAATGATATAGAGCAACTAAACCATTTTCCCAATTCTGACCAGTCCTGTTAATCTCTCCACCTTCTGATTCATATTGGATTGTGCAGGATACGTCCTGCAGAACATGGACAAAACCATTTGCGGAAGCGGTCGCAAAATCAGAAATTCCATCTTTATTTATGTCAATACTTATGATGCCAGGAGATTTTCCTTTAATCACTGAGATATCTCCTTGTCCAATGATCTGGTCCCAAAGTACATATCCTGACAGATTGGCAACATAAACTTTATCAAACTCTTCACTGGAAAAGATCAATTCTTGTTTACCATCGTTATTAAAATCATCAACGACCATGGAATAGATGTAATCATCATCTCCGTTTGCAGGTAATGTGATATTCCACAATCCAATACTATTGTTGTCAAATGCCCAGACAATTCCAGGTCCAGCTGCTCCGCCTCTATCTCCCAGTATGATGTCATCATTAAATCCGTCTGAATCCAAATCCAGTACAATCATCTCTGCGGATACTGATATTGGATCTGTATTGTATACCATTGCTTCATCTGTGCTTGTGTATTTTGTATTATAGCTTCCATTAAAAGAATAAACAAGATAATTGCCGTTTTCTGCAATCACTATATCATCTTCAAAACCATCATGGTCAATATCAGCTTTGGCAATAGCAAGTCCACCATAAGTTACATTAAATAAATTTGTCCCGTTCCATTTATAAACATAAGTTCCTTTTCCTGAATCAACTCCACTAATTGCAAAATCATCATCCAAACCGTCTGAGTCAAAATCTCCGAATATTACTTCCCTCATATCATCTGGTACTGAAAAATTCCATTGTTTAACAACAGAAAGTCCGCTGTTAGATATATTGTATAATATTGCCGGATTAGAATTTACGCCTGATACTACTAACTCATCTTCTATTCCGTCATTATTTGCATCACCAGCAACTCCAATTCCCCAACCGCCGTCTGCAACAGTTGTTTTGTTTAGTTGATCACCAGTCTTATTAAGGACAAATATGTTATAAGAGAATTTTGTAATTATATCATCTTTAAATCCGTCGTTATCCAGATTGACAATGTTTAAGGATCCTGCCTGTTGGATAACTCCAGTTGAAAAAGTCCACCTTACTGATCCGTTTTGATAGTGTGCAATAATCTTGTAGTCATTTACTGTAACTATATCAGACAGATATCCGTCATTAGATAAGTCAGCTGGTCTTAGTGCAACAAGACTGTTTCCAACATCACTGCTATTCCATATAACTCTGCCAATTTCTCCTGAATCTCTGAACCAGTTGTCCACATTCCATACAGTATCTCTTGTGTAATTAGCAAAGAACTCAACATCTGTGTTAATATCAGCATGAACATTTGACTGTGTTAAAGATAAACCTGTATCATACTTAGCAACATTTACTGTGTCTGTTGCTGTTAAGTTTTTGCCGCCATAGCAGGAAATATTAAAGCTATAATTGCCAACAGGCATCCCGCCAATATGCGATTCTGTGTTATTTTTAATATAGCCGCCATCAGCAATTATCTCGTATAATTTTGTAGTTGGATTATAGCTCATGTTATAGGCGGTATAAAAGCTCCAGTTAAGGCCTGTTTTATTGAATGCAAACTCGCACCATTCACCGCTGCCTGTCAATGGGGTTCCGTTTGATTTGGTGTAATTTGCATAAAATTTGGTGTAATTTGCATATGTTACTTTTGAGTTAGAGTCGTCCCATATTATTAAGGTCTGTGTTAAATCAACTGTTGATTCCTGGATTTGAGTTACATAGCCACCTTTACTGCAGGTTACATTATATGCATAGACAACATTATTCGAAAACGTTCTTGAGTAATTCCATTTGTCAGTAACGTAATCCCATGTCATGTTATAAATAGTTGCAGAATCGTTGAATTTTATTGTGCAGGAGACGTCCTGGAAGATATATCCATAACTATCATCACTAGTTAGATAGATACCAACACCTATATCATTTATTCCATCATTATTAACATCAGAAATATCAGTTGATGGAGAGCTTGCATAGAAGGTATTTCCAATATGGCCGGTTCCAATTTTATAGCTAAATTCTAAGCTGCCAGTTCTATTAAGTACCCATACTGTACCGTCTGTAAGGCCCCCTGCAATAATCTCCTTATCACCATCGCTATCGATGTCTCCTACGGAGATTGAGGATATATCATCCGAGGGTAAATTAAAATTCCATAGATTGGTTGAATCGTTATCATATCCTTTAACAGCAGCTTGGTCTCCGACCACAATGTCATCTTCATACCCATCCCCATCCAAATCCATAGTGGCAAGCTCATTTATCTGTCCGGCAACTCCGCTAAGACTACTCCCTCCCCAAAGCATAGATCCTGAACCATTCATTGCATATACTTGGTTTCCGGTCCTCATCCCTGTAATAATGTTATCAACACCATCATGGTCAATATCTGCGAATGCAATCGAAATCGGATCATTTCCATTAGTATAGTTCCATAAATTAGTACCGGAGGAATTAAATACCATCAATTTATCCCCATAAGCAGTAGCTACAATAATCTCTTTATTTTCATTCCCCACAACATCCGCCATTCTTATTTCCAAAGCATAATTTGGCAGAGTATAATTCCAAATTTCTGAGCCAGTCATATTATAGACGCTTAAGACTGTAGTCTTAGCGAATACAACTTCTGGAGATCCGTCATTTTCTAAATCATCAATTTCAATAGCATATATTGGCTGTCCATTACTCACAGCTGACCAGACTGTTGCACCTGTCTCATTAATTATTATCACATCACTTGTTCCGCTCAGCCAATCTCCAACTGCTATCTCATTTTCATAACCATCCCTATCCAAATCTCCAACAGATATTTCTGCAGAGTCATATCCTTGTTGTGTGTTTGTCCATTCCATTTGTGAACCGTTTGAATAAAAAGGATATATTGTCCCTGAGTTACCATCAGAGATAACAAATTCATCTTTTTTACCATCGTTGTCAAAATCAACAAACACTGCCGGGATAGCATCATAATATCTTTCATTACCTATAGAACTACTATTCCACACAACCCTCCCAATCTCATTACCGTAAACCCAATTATCAACATCCCAAACATCATTTCTTGAATAGTTTGCATAAAAAATAACATTTTGGTTAACATCAGGCGCAGTAACACTTGTCGTAATACCTAAACCTGTATCATATTCAGAAACATTAACAAAATCAACAACTGAAACATTCTGATAAACTCCAGTCTCATCATAGCAGGATATATTATAATAATACTGTCCAGCTGGCATACCATCTATGTGTTTTTCTGTCTGGTTATTGAAATAACCGCCATCGGCTATCAATTCATATCTTAATGTGTTGGGGTTAAAGGTCATATTGATGTAGGTATATATGCTCCAGTCTAGGTTTGTCTTATTAAACGCAAACTCGCACCATCTTCCGCCGCCGTATATGGCTGTCTTAGCGCTTGAGTCATTATAGTCTGCATAGAATTTAGTGTAATTTGCGTATACTTTCTTGTTATCAGAATCATCCCATATAGTCAATCCTGTTATTGCTTTTCCACCATAAAGGTCTGATATTTCAGCTGCTGATAAGCTTCTGTTAAATAACATAAATTCGTCTATTGTTCCGTTGAAGTAACTTTGTATTTTTCCACTATAATATTCGGCTCCAATATACAGCGTACTATTTTCTGTTGCAAAGTCATTCCACCAAACTGTTGCTGTGTCAACATCAGACTGTAACACATTATCTACATACATCACAGTATGGGTAGTGTTATGTACCCATGCAACATGATGCCAGACACCTGCTGTCCAAGAAGTTGCATCTGAATCTGTCAGTACATCTGAACCTGGATATGTTATAAGCCTTAACTGGCCAGTCCCTGCGTCAAACCTGATGACCATTTTATTTGGGGTATCATCTTCCCTGTATTCCCAAGGTATCATATGTTTATCTTTGGCTGAATCATAATTATTTTTGAGCTTGAACCAGAATGATATTGTTCCGTTTCCGCCGACTAATGTGAAATTGTCCTTAATTAGATAATCATCTTTTGAGAACTCCAACGCTCCATTATATTTACCTGCTGCTGTAAAGGTTGGCTCAAACGGATCAGTTTTGTTGGCTTTTATATGATTATTATATTGTGAGTAATCATAAACATGTGCAGGTAGCCCTCTCATGTAAATGCCTTTTATTTCTGCTGCGGATAAGCTTCTGTTCCAGATTGCTACTTCGTCTATTGAGCCGTTGAAATAATTTCCTGCTCCAACCCTAGAATCCCCTATTGCTAACATATCAGAAGTACTCTGAGGAACTCCAAATGTAGAAGTGTCTATTTCAACACCATCTCTATAAGTAATCAAAGTAGTTCCATTGTAAGTCCCAACAATATGATACCATACATTCGCACTTACAGGACCAAAATCAGAAGCTGTCCATCCAACCGCTGAATTCCTATAAGCAACAGTAGCATCAAATGTGCCACTTGTAGCATCCCAGTAAATAATAAAATTCTCCTCCCTTCCTAGAACCGCTGTATATACACCCCCTGTTGTTGGAGCAGACAGACTTTTAGCCCAAACAGAAACAGTAAAGTTCTGGATATCTGTATTAAAATTTGTTCCAACATAATCCCCATCACCATCAAACTCAAACGCTCCATTCAACTTCCCACTAGAATTATAAACAGCACCTGTCACAGTTCCATTATTCCCATTCCCTGAAAAATCATAAACATGCGTATCATTCTCACCAACACTAGAATCATTGTTAAAGTGGAATAATAAAACCATACTATCTTCTGCAGTTAACTCTTCAGTTCCATAATTCTCATATACAGAAGAATCATTATTGAAATGATACCATATTATCGTGTTATTGGTTATACTGGATGAATACGTTGCCAGATTATGCGCTGACGCATTAACATCACCAAACTTAAATAATTGATCATGCACTCCTTCTGTCAAAACCTTAACAGTATGATATCCAACTGAAGAACAAGAATAATTCTCAACAAATATATGATCAATCTTAAGTGATGTGTTTAGTAAATATGAATAATTCCCTAACTCATTAATCAAGTTCTCTCTTTCAATTAGTAGTTCGTCTTGACTGGCTCCTACATTATATAACCCTACGCCAAACATCCCTAACAGTAAGCAAAACAAAGCTAAAGCTACCAAAACCTTACTTTTCCCTGCTTTATTCAACCAACTAGCAGCCATAATCAACCTCTTTTATGCAAAATAAACTTAATCCAACCTTAATAAACTCTAAAACCAATTCAAAAAATCCAAAACTTTTCCCAATATCGAGACCTATTTTAGTTCCCATCATAGAGACATTTTTTTCCCAGAATCGTGGCATAATTTTCTTTAAACAGTTTACATTAAATCCATCCATTTTTTCCAAAAATTTTATATGCCCCATAATCTTATTACTCATTGAGGAACAGGTCCTGACGAACCCCGTGCCTTTGATACGGTCAGTAGGATAGACGGGCCTACTACTCATTTTAATTTCCTTAACCATGAATCCTCACCTTATCTGAATCAAAAACGTACATCTTAACTTCATCAAACCAACCGCATTTGATTTCCGATAACTTAACACCTGACCTAAACGAAATTCCAAGAGCATAATTAAACAACTGCGAAACAACAGAATCATAATTCTCAGATCCAGCATTTGGCTTATAATCAAAAATCCAAACCTTCCCAAACTTAACCTGTAAAATATCAATATGTCCACAAACAGAAATATTTTTTTTCTTATCCCAGTACCAAACAGGAACTTCAACTGCAACAGTATCTCTATCACAATGCAGCATCAGCTTTTCAACAACAGAATGCCTTTGTTTATTACTTCTAACAACTTTTAAAGCATCTCCAACAACTTTATTCAATTTACTCACATAAACCTTAACATCAACAGAAACATCTGTTTTAGTCTGAGAACATCTATTGGCAGAAGAATTAAACAATTTATCATCAATTCCTTTCCCAACAGAAACAATAAACTTTTTCAGCCCATCAAATTTGCCAAACTCATTTAATTTTCCTTTATGAAATTTGAAATTATAAACTAAACCAGAATGCTTAAACATCTTTTGGATAAATAAATCTGAACCATACTTTTTAACAATCCTCTCTCTAATAGCAAAATAACCCAGATCAAACTCTTTGACCCACCTCTCAACAGAACTTTTTGAAACAATAACTTTACTTTTTCTTGATATCAAGTCATAAACTTCAGAATAGTTATATCCTTGAGCATAAGCAGAAACTGCAGTCAAAATTACCTTAATATCAAATTTTTTCTTACTTAGCCCTAAGGAGAATCTATGATTACAATCTTTGCAGAAATAAACCTGCTTAGTACTCTTTTTTAACCTTCTTAATCCTCTCTTTACAATATTTTCGCCTGCACAACATTTACAGTTTATCTTATCCATCATAACTAAACCTCAAAAAGTATTCTTTTCCGACAACCAAAAGCCGCTGAGAAGGCTCCAATATCGATATAATAGTTGGCTCTTTACTTTGTAAAGCAGACTTGAACTCCTTTTCTAACATGACTAAAGGAGATACTTCTTTTCCAAATAATGTTGAAAGCTGGGAACATTTTTCAATAACATAATCTGATCTCTTCTTAACCAAAAATAGTAAATCAATATCTTCACCAGAAACATTCCGCGCAAATGACCCAAACAAAACACAACTTAGCACATTTTTATCTTTGGAGAAGAATTCTTTCAGATTTCTTATCAGTATTTTCAAATCTTTACTATCAATTGTAAGCTTATAGTCCTCAATTAGATAAAGAAGTTCAAAATAACCTGGAAGGTTCTTATCAAGTGACAAAATAATTGTCCTTCCTGCTTTTTTCTCGACAAACAATTTCTTAATAGACTTTAAGGTCTTTTGAACACTATAAGGGTGTATTTTTAGATTTTTTGATATATCCAAAAGATGAGACCCTTTTTTCTCGTAAATATATTTAAAAATCTCAAGTTTATTTTTGGTAAGCGGCAGTATTTCACTGATCATTCTATATCACCCAGAATTTTGATCAATTCCTTTACTTCCTCAATTATTCCTTTTACAGAACTCTTTAACCTTCTCTGAGTCTTTGGAAGGTACAGATATTTATTCCTTGTAATCCTAATATTTGATATTTCATCAAATAAATTATTTTTACTTTGCAGTTCTGAAAATAATTTTCTTTTTTCATTTAGCATATCCTTAATTTTTTCAAGGGTATTTTCAGAAATAATATTATTTCTCATTAAAGAAATAATAACGCAACTATGATCCTTTGAATAGTATCCAAGCTTTCGGACTAATAATGCGTTACAAGTCAAAAACAAAGCTTGATATGCTTTAGTTATAGCCCATTTTTCATCTGTATCCTTCTCTGCAGAATTTAAATCAAAGTATGCTTCATCTAGATAATCTATATAACTTGCATTACTGATTTTTACAAATGTTTTTTTATTTAAACACCTGCTATATTCCTTTTCAAGAGCATCTTTTCCTTTGGGTATCATATCCTCTCACCTATAGTTGTATATATGTACATACTAAGTTGTATATTGTAATTTATATGTATTTGCCTCATCTAAGCACCTCATCAATCTCTTTGATCCTTTTAATTTTCAGATAAACTTCATATGGAACAACAGTACCATCTTCTAGAACAACAGAAGCATTCAAAATTGTAGAATTACATTTCACTTCTAAAAATTCCAGGTCATCTTCTGTTGATGAATTATCATAAATTTCTGCAAATGTTGTTTGTGAATAAGCACTAATGGTCAGATTTGCGCTGCCAGAAGTTTCAAACTCTACAGTCCAGTTCCCGCCGACTGTCGGATACGACTGAACGTTTAATACTGTTATCTCTAATTCATAAGTCTGGTTAGAAAGGCTTGGCGTTATCCATTGTATATAGTCAATTAAGCCGTCTGAGTCTGTATCAAATGCTGAAAAGTTAACCTGTTTTTTAGTGTCATTTACAAGCCAGAAGAGTTTTAATGCGTTTCTTTCTGCTTCTGGCTGCAGGTAGGTATAAGTCAGGATATTTTCATAGTGTATATCAGAACTTACAATGATCTGTTTCTTATCAGGCGAAATATTGATTTCTGTTGCGATCGGACCTTCTGTATAGTATTCGATCTCTAACTCTTCAACCACTTCGCCAATGATCAGCTGGGTATTGTTTGCTGAAGATTGGTTTTGTTCGAATACAACATTGCCTGTTATGCCAACATTAAAAATCCAATCATATAACCTGGTTAATATACCTTCATATTGTTGACTGACTGCATATCCAG
Organism: Nanobdellota archaeon; assembly: GCA_043818675.1. Lineage (GTDB taxonomy): Archaea > Nanobdellota > Nanobdellia > Woesearchaeales > DATDXC01 > JBDRFR01. The sequence goes on along the minus strand of JBDRFR010000069.1, from coordinate 19,290 downwards.
TTATCTTATTCTTTTCATTTTTATAGTCGGTTAATCTTTGGTTTATCTCTGTAAGTTCTTTTTTGGTTTTGTATTTTTTTGCGTCTTCTAATTTCTGGATCTTTTTTTCAAGGATCTCTACTTTTTTATCGTTAATGTATTCTGTTACGTTCTTTTCTTTTCCATTATCGATGACTTTTATGCTGCTTGAGTTAATACTCTCAGATAAGCCATACCTTACGTTCTTAACAGAAAAATTAATAGCATCATCAGATATGTTGACGCTGATATTATAGACTGAATCGTTAAGCTTGATGCTTTTTACCCATCTTACTGGCTTACCGATAACAGCTACACCTTGCTTAATTGATTCTGACTTGTTGACAACTACATCCCTTCCAACGTTAATCTCAATTGTGTTGGAAACTGCAATATCAATAGTATCATTTGCTACAAAGTAGATATATCTCTTGCCGATAAACGATGTATCAGGCATAATGGATGCTATACTCCCTGAAATGCGGATTGACAGATTATCAGCAGGAGAGGCAATAAAATCTAATGTGTCGTTGTCCAGGTCAGACGCGTAATCGGATAAATTGATCTTTAGCTCTTTATCAATCTTAAATGATGGGATATGGTCAAAGACAGGGGCAGTGTTGGGTATCTCTTTTAAGGAGGTATAACTTATTGTATCAAGATTTATACTGGCTCCGTCTGCTTCAATAATCAGATTATACATAGATCCGTTGAAATTCACTGAGCAGGTTTCTATGCAAATATCGTTAAAAGATACGCTGGCAGGGATAAATGATGCTGACAAATTTTCAGAATCTGAATAACTAATGTTTGTATAAGGGTTATCTAAACTTAAATTGTAGTCGACAGAGATTATCTGGGCACTTACAATATTATTGTAAGTTGAACTATATGCGCCATAATTCAGGTAGAATACATTATCCCATGATGCTGCAGAAGGAACAAGACCGATGAAATTGCAGCACAGCCTGTCGCCGTAACAAACAGTTGTTTTTGTGCCGTTGTCTAAGCTTAAGACAGACCATCTGGTGCATAGATTATTTCTATTTAGTGAAAAGCCGCTTTGGTTTACTGTGAAGTCAATAATCGCGTTTGTATTTTCAACACCGTCATTGTCTGAATCGTATACAGAGCCAGGACAGTACTCTAGATTTACATTGCTTGATTCAAAAGGTATAATGGTTGTAATAGCTGATAAGCCCTGGGTTTCTTTTACCAGTTCAGAGTCAAAAATCAGATAAGATATGCTGTCTGATTCAATATATACTTTAGCAGTGCCTTCTAGTGAAACACTGCCGCTTAGACTAACTGAATTCATTTCAGTTGCGTTATTGACGATCCATAACCTGTCAATGCTTTTGTTTGTTTCAATACCAAGCGAGTCTGTATAAGTGAAAGTCTTGACTGATGTAACATAGCCTGTATAAGCAGGGCCTATATACAGGCCTATGACAATCAAAGCTATTAGTGCAATTAGCAGAAATATTACATCGCTTTTGTGTTTTCTAGGTTTATTCATTTTTCAATATCAATGCCCAGCTCTTTGACTAATCCTAATACCTCAACTGAAGATCTTATCTTGCGGGCAATGTTTTGTTCAAAAGATGATATAGCAGGCTGGGAAATATTCAGCGCTTTTGCTATCTCTATCTGTTTTAACCCTTTTTTTCTTAGCTTTAGCACTTGTATCTCTTTATCAGTAAACATTTTTGACTCGTTTAGAATATTTTACCGGATCGATTTTTTCCTCTTTTAGAAAATAGATGATTCTTATTGAAGACTTTATCTTGCGTGAAATACTGCGCTCAAAAGCAGAGACAGCAGGCTGAGAAATCGAGAGGCTTTTGGCTATATCTGTCTGCTTTAAACCCTTTTTTCTAAGTTTTAATACTTCTATTTCCTTTTCTGTTAACATATAAATATAACCTAAATAACTTATATTGTTAATATTATTTATATTGTTATTATTACTAGTATAAATTATTCTACTTATTTATAAAGTTTTTGGTTTTTTAAAGGTAATTCTGAGAAATGGATAGTATTTGGTTATTGCATATCTTAAAAGAAATTTAGTGGGTTAATTCATCCTCACTTAGTTGGAAATTTTTTAAGGGATAGTATGGAATCTTTTTTATTGGAAATTTCACTAGAAACTTTCAATTCCTGAGTTATCTTTAGGCAAACAAACACTCTTGTATCTTTAATGGAATTATCAATATTTCAGAACGAATGTTAATCAATCGAATTTTTAACCCCTAACTTGAGCTTGAGACTTAAAATAATCCCTGGTTCAAAGTTATTGTAAAAATAATCAATTATTATCTTTTAATCGGATTAATGGTATATCCACTTTGTCGTGCTTTTCTGATAGAATAGCCAGATATTTTGATCAGGCACTCTAAACTGGCTGCTTCTGATGCAGTCAACGGATGTGCACCTACCTTTCTATTTTCATGCTGATGTACAATATGCAGCTTTCTAGCTTTAGCTATTGCTTCAAGCGGATTTTGTTCATAGATTAGTCTAAATCCTGCATCGCCATTTACTGGCCCGCTATAATTTGAGGTTATTCTATACCATTGGCTCATTATAATCAGGAATTAATTTATCATATTTAAATTAGATTAGTTTGTCTGATAATGTCCTATTTTGTAATCATTATGAGGTGGTAACAAAATCGAAAGATTTATAAATAGTACCTTTTATCTTAACATAATATGGTACTTTCAAGGCTGTATACTATTTTGAAGAATGAATTTAGAGGAAAAGAAGTACTTCATAATATTGACCTTCCTTCTTTAGCTGTAGTTAAGAATCTTGAAGTTGCTGAAGATTTAAAAGAAAGATATCCGCAAACGCAATTATTAGTGGCCCATCTTCCGGATGTTCTTAAAAGATATTATTCTTATGGTAAGTTTCAGATTGATGGAGAACAAATTGAAGGATATATTTTACCTGGGAAAAAACTTGGAAACGCACTGGCTCATATTTATGCAAGCAATGGTTTTAAGAGCAGATATGAAACACAACTAAGAAACTTAGAAGCAGCAATTGAGCAGGAATCAGTAAGAAGGTTTGATAATCAGTCAAGACTTTCTCAACTGGCTGAAACATTTAATGCAGATGGTGTTTCAGATACAGTTCAGCTTTTGGAATTCATTAAAAGGATAATAACCGGTCAATTTGAACATATTGAATACTTCATACGGGAATTGATACAAAATTCTGCAGCAGCTGCATCAGACCCTGCTAAGCATAGGATTGATGTTTACCTGGACAGAGAAAATAGGATCATTAGAGTTGCCGATAACGGATGCGGTATGACTCCGGAAGTGATGGAAAAGGTATATTTTAATTTTGGTGAGTCGCTAAATCGGTTTTTGGCTCATGCAGCAGGTAAATTCGGAGCAGGTGTAGGCAGCTGCTACGCATTAGGCCATGAATCAGTCACACTTGACAGCCTGACTGAAGATGGGTTGGGTGGTAGGACAAGCGTCGACAAAAACCTTTACAGAGAGGGTTTTACAGCCTCGCAGAGAACCGTACCAGGTACTACAACCGAGATTAACCTTTCAGCTGATTCTGAAGTGGATTTTGACAGGGTTGTAAGAATTTTAAAAGAGGACTGTTGTTATGTTGAAACACCAATCTATCTGCATTTGGACGGCGCCCGGACAGAAAAAATCAACAAGCCATTGAACCCTGAAATCCCTGATACAGTGTGTTTTAAGGAAGAAAAAGTTGAAGGTTATCTGACAAAGGCGGATTACGGCAGGCTTGATTTGCTTTCTCACCGGATCCGGCTAAAGTCTGTTAAGAGTATTGGTTATAAAGGTGCAATAAACTGCAATGAACTTGATACAATTCTTAGCAGGGACATTGTAACTGACGATCCAGTTTTAAAATATGTGTTGATGTATGCAGAGCATAAAAGCAGGTTACTTTCACAAGGCAGATCACCTGACCTTAAAACCTTCTCGCTTGAATCAAGAATTACAGATTATAGGGAATTTATCAAGTCAACGTTATTCAATAAAGATGGTTCATTGAACGAAACATGGATAGCAAATAATTTTACAAAAATAGACCAGTTCAGCAGTCAAAGGTTCAGGTCATTTGAACCTATATTAAGGATTAGAGCAGTCTACAGCGCGGTCGATAAGTGTTATGGGAAATTAATATCTACAATATTTAGCAAAATCCCAAAACTTAAAGATTTTGATAAAGAAAAGGTTGAAGAGTCTGCATATGTGGCTACAATACTAGGTGGAGCTGGTCTTGGATTTGCAGGTTTTTTTATGGGAGCGATAACTTACGGAATCTGTGAGACTTTTGCCCCCTCTTTTGCTTACAACTACTTAGATAAATTCATGTCCAGAGTAGCTTTATCCTATTTTATATATTTGGGTGCAGTTGCCTCCATGTTTGCACCTTTGGGAATAGAAGCAGGAATAAAAGGACTTAATTATCTTGTTGACGGACATTTTGAAAGAAAAGTCACAAGAAAAAAAGGCTACGAGATAATCGGAAGATTTGATCAAATTACTGCAGACGGATTTTTTGGGAAAAGAAAAAACGTAGAGATCATTAAAAAAGGATACTCCTGGGCAAAGGGACTTGGTATCGCAGGTGTTGCCTCATTTTTAGGATCAAAACTAATATCCTATCTCAACGGTTATGTTGGTGACCTTTCAACTTCAGAAGCATTAGATTACAGCAAAATTAGAGCTAAAAAAGAGGCATTGGAGCATGTTGCTAGCCCTGAAGCGTACGCATTGGTAAATAATCTAACCCTGAGTATAAACGATAAACTTGTGCGCTTCGGTCCTGATTCAGATTTAGCATATTATGGGATGGCAGCTCTTGGAACAGCGAGTTTGGGATTTTTACTGTATAAAAGGCGCAAAACAAAATTACTTGAACCTCATAAAGGGAAATTGAGCACTGCTCAGGATAAAATTTTAAATGACATTAAGGGACGTTTATCTGAGTGCGGTGATGTAGAAGCGTATTATGGTAAGAACCTGGAACAAATGCCATTTTATATCACAAAAGGAAAAGTGGTCTTAAATCCAGGAGTTGAGATAAATCCTTGGTCAGTCGCTCTTTTATACGCAACTGACGTATTAAAAGATGCAGAAACTGCAAGAACCATCGCAAATAAAAATTTGGGTGTATTAAATTGAGCAAATTAGCATTCGGAGTTTCAATAAAAGAATGGATCAGACATAACCTGGCCAAATCATACGTGCATCCATTGGATTTTGTGCATAATTTTGTCAGTAGACTCTACGCTCCTGGCCAGGATGTTGCAATACAAATAAATTCAGATAAGTTATGCGTTAGCAGCCCTGGCACTATTGATGACAGATTGTTTTTGGATGTGGAAGAAGAAAACCTTGGTTTGCTGGAAGTTATTCCGCCGGATATACAATTTGAAACACTGTCACTAAAGTCAGCTGATAAATCCTTATTTGTAGGTGCAGACCGTAAGACCGAAGTTAAGATTAATGAAGAACCTATTGAAGGTACAATCCTGCAGGTCGATGGGACTTTTGATGGAAAAGACCGGAGAAGGATAAGGCAAATATATACATATTCTGATCTTGCTGTAACTTTAAATGAACATGTTCTTTGGGATACTAGAGATAAATTCGAATTTTCTTTGAACGGATTTAAAGGTGAACTGCTCTATGATCCTTACAGCAGAGGAAGCATAGATTTCTTTGAAAAAGGCAGATATATCTCAAGTTCACCTGGAATTGCGGGCATCACTATGCGCCTATACAATCATAATTTTCCGGCAACGATAACAAGATCAAAAATAATAACTACCGGTGCAGGCAAGGGGGAGCTTGATAGATTAAGGAATGTGATACCTCAGCTAATGACTGATTTCCTTAAATCAGATTATGCGGAAAATCTAAGAAAAGAATCAGAAAGATCTTATCAGATTTTGCTTCAAAAGGTATACGATAAATTCCAACATGTTAAGGATATTCAGACTATTTTTGAAAGATACCATGTTGACAACTGCGACAATAATGGTCATTCAAACGGATCTCCTTTAGGCGATGTTAATGAAGGAAAAAAGAAGAAATCAGGTATATTTACTAAGGTTGCATGTTATGCTTCATTGTGTGGATTATTGGTCGGTTTTGGAATCACTGCAAATAAATACTATACAATGACAGCAGAACTGAAAAGTGGGACAGCAATAGTGGATACAAGATTAGGCAAGAATAATCCTTTTTTAAGAAATGATGATGATGTCCTGCCAGGAATGTCTTATATTAGCCAGGGTGATTTAGCTGATTTAGTGACACAAGCCTTTGATAAATCATTAAAAGGGTACATAAGGACTGAAAGCAGGAATCACTTATTCCTTGATAAAGGGGACTTAAAATGGGGCAATTCTGAACCTCTTGATAAATTCCATACATCAATCCAAATTCCGCTGCCTGATGATCTGATCGGTCATATTAATTCTTCAAGAAAGGATATGTTTGATGCAGTGTATAAACATATAAAAAGAAATTATAAATACGGCTCTATCTCGCCTGAAAATGCAAAACATTATACAAATATGGTGGACGCGATTTTGCAGGAAAGAAAAATTTACTGTATGTCTGCACAGGGGTTAGCTGCAATTTATCTGCATCAATTAGGAGAAGAAAATATAAGGATAGCTGTAGGTGCTCATTCAGGTTCACCACACGCATGGTTAGAATATAAAGATGACGGGAAATATCTTGTCGCTGATTTTACACCACCTAATATAGATGATAATTTTTTGTTGCAGGCAAGCATAGGCTATATCAAGAATCTTCCGGCAATAACTGCACAGGCAATCAGGCAAACAGTTAAGGATTTAACTCAAAAAGAAAAACAAGATAGAGCTCAACCGGGAATATTCAGGGATCCGATTGCTGGAATACAGGGCGGATTGGCATTGTATGGATATTACTTAATCGGGGCATCAGCACTTGTATTGGCAGCATCCGGCGCCTATGCAGGCGGGAGAAGAATATTACGGGCAGGAGCAGGAATTGTCCGTAGAAGAGTGCATTACAGAGGGCATGAAGCGATTTTTAGTTCTGCATCAGACCCAGATGCAATGAAAGTGTCAGAATTGATCACGTTTCCTGTCAGTTATGCAGGTGAGAGAGGTATTAGGTATTCACAAGGAGGAATAATCGTATCAGCCGACTATAGGGCAGAATCGCCTTTAGTAGTAGCATCCAATGCAGCAATTCACTTCACGGACAAAAGACAATTAGATATCTATAGAAGGATTGCCCGTTCTGCAAAATAGCGGTTTATTGACCGGGGACCGTTGTCTTAACGTAATATATTAATTCTAAAACAATTTAAAATTTTATGGAATGGGTTTTTGATACTATAGTGATACAAGAAGGCCATTTTTCCAGGTATCGATAGCCAATAATCATGATCCTAATTGTATTTATACTCCATTTGTATCTTAAGTCACAAAACGTTGTTTTGTTAATATTCTTCTTATTTAAAGCTATAGTTTACCATAAAACAGTCTGTAAATGTACCAGAAAATTCAATACCTAAATCGACATGCTATATGATGCTTTAATATGCTATGTTGATGAAAAATACGAGACAGTCAAAGATAAGTGGCATTATTGGTGGATCTTAAAAGATATGTTGGGTAATATCCTCTCGTTGATGGCTACAAAATCCGGAGATTTGGACTTTGTAAATAAGTTTGCAAAAATTTTTATGCTGCAGAAATATTTTCAAAAGTATTTTCCAGAAAAAAAACCTTCTATATTAGTTGATATACTAAATCAAACATTTTGTATTTGAACAACCAAGCCTTATAGATTATATCTTTTCATGTGAAAGCTTATTTATATTATGTTTGCAGATTTTATGCAGGAAGCATAACACTAAGAGGGTAGTCCAGTAATCTTGAATATCCATAAATCTTAAATAAATAAAGCTATATTCTTCTATTATGCCATACCTAGTGAGAAAAACGATAAACGGCAATAAATATTATTACTTAAGGCATTCTAAAAGGATCAACAATAAGATCGTATCTAAAAATATTGCCTATTTTGGCAAAAAGAAACCTACAAAAAAGGAAATTGAAGAAAAACTGGAAGAGATCAACAAACCTGCCAAGGAAAAAACATATAAACAGGAACAGATACCTTTATCTAAAATGAACATCAATGAAATGGCGACTTTTTGCAAGAAAAAAGGGTTTATCTATCAAAATAGTGAAATATACGGTGGGTTCTCAGGGTTTTTTGATTACGGGCCTTTGGGAGTGGAACTTAAAAATAATATTAAACAGGCATTCTGGAAAACTTTTGTGCAGGGAAGAGAAGATGTTGTAGGTATTGATGGAACGATTATCACGCATCCGACTGTCTGGAAAGCGTCAGGGCATATTGATTCGTTTACTGATTATATATATAAATGCGACAAGTGTAAGGTGCTTCTTAAAGGGGATGATGATAAGGGATCAAAATGTCCTAAGTGCGAAGCTTCTTTGGAATCGCAGGGGCAGTTCAATCTGATGTTTACAACTCAAGTAGGGCCTACAAAAGGCAATATTGCATACCTTCGGCCGGAAACTGCGCAGGTAATATTTACAAATTTTAAGCTGGTACAGGAAAGCGCAAGACTAAAGCTGCCGTTTGGCATTGCGCAGACAGGAAAAGCGTTTCGAAATGAGATATCACCAAGGGATTTTTTATTTAGGTCAAGGGAGTTTGAACAGTTTGAGATTGAATTTTTCGTGCATCCTGATAAAGTTAACGAGTGTCCGTATATCAATGAAGTTAAAGATATGAAAGTTCATATATTATCGATAAAAAACCAGGAAAATAATGAAGAGCATTCTGAAATCAAGATCAATGATCTGATAGCTAATAAGGTGTGTTCGCAATGGCATGCATATTGGCTTTCCAAATATTACCAATTTTTTGTGGATAATGGGATCAGACCGGAAAATTTGCGGTTAAGGGAACATCTAAAAGACGAACTTGCGCATTATGCAACAGCGTGTTTTGATATTGAATATAAGTTTCCGTTTGGATGGAAAGAGATACACGGCAATGCTGACAGAGGACAGTTTGACCTGCTGCAGCATATGAAATTTTCAAAGACCAGCATGGAATTCTTTGATGAGGAGACTGCGCAGAAAGTGGTGCCGTACTGCGCTTCAGAGCCGTCGCAGGGTATAGATCGGGCTTTTCTTGCATTTTTGTATGATTCTTATAATGATGATAAAGAGAGAGGGAATGTGGTATTGAAGCTGAATCCGAAGCTTGCGCCAATCAAAGTCGGCGTATTTCCGCTTGTTAATAAACTGCAAAAAGAGGCAAAAGAAGTGTATAATACTATAAAATCTGAATTTACAGCGATGTATGACAGAAGCGGAAGTGTCGGGAGAAGGTATGCAAGAGCCGATGAGATCGGGATACCATACTGTGTTACGTTTGATTTTGATTCACTAAAAGATAAATGTGTAACGATAAGAGCCCGTGATACCACAAAACAAGAGCGGGTTAAAATTGAAGAATTAAAACCTACGCTTGCAAGACTGTTAAATATAATTCTCTAACAAACTTAGACAAGAAAGTTTTTATACTTAGACCAAATGAAAAATTCAGTCAAAGCCTGCTTATAAAATAAGCCTGGTTAACACGCATAATAATGAAAATAATCTATAATAAGATTTTTTTAGAGCATGATACAGGGATGCATCCTGAAAATAAAAAAAGGCTGATTTCGCTAGGTAAATTGCCTGAAATGAAAATTGATAATCCAAATAAAAATCTTCAACTGGTCCATACTAAAGAGTATATTGATAAGGTGAAAAAAGCATGCAGGAAAGGAGAATATCTTGATCCTGATACTGCTACATCCAATAGGAGTTACGAGGCTGCTGTTTGCGCAGTCGGGGCAACTATCATGGCATCTAAAACAAACGGGTTTGCGTTAGTTAGGCCGCCAGGGCATCATGCTTATCCTGATCACAGCTCAGGCTTTTGTATCTTCAACAATATCGCGGTTGCTGTACAAAGATTAGCCAATGAAGGGAAAAAAGTGCTTATCTTTGATTTTGACGGGCATCTTGGGGATGGAACAGTCAAATATTTTTACAATACGGATAAGGTGCTTTACTGGTCATTGCATCAATATCCTGCATTTCCCGGCGGCGGAACTGAGGATGAGATTGGAAAAGGCAGAGGAAAGGGATTTACAGTGAATATTCCATTGCCGCCTGGAAGTGGAGATGATGTATTTTTAGATGGTGTAAACAGGCTTATGGGGGTAGCCAGGCAATTTAATCCCGATGTAGTAGCTGTATCAGCCGGCTTTGACGGGCATAAAGATGATCTGCTCCTGGACTTAGGGTTAAGCGCGAATATTTATCATAAGCTTGGGCAGCTTTTAACAAAGAATTTTAAGAATGTTTTTGCCACTTTGGAGGGCGGCTATAACACAATTGTATTTCCAAAGTGCGTTTATAATTTTTTAGATGGGATAAACAGAAAGCCATTAAGATTTAGGGAAGAGGAAACAGAAACAAGGATCCAGGAAAGAGACGAATATGAGTCTAGAATTTCCAGGCTGGAGCGAAATTTATCTGATTATTGGAGGATTTAAGATGAGTGTTAAAAAACTTGACAGATTATTTAATCCAAGCACTATTGCAGTAATTGGCGCCACAAGCAAAAAAGGCAGTGTTGGATATTCTTTAATCAAAAACCTGATAGGCGCCAGTTACGAGGGTATTGTTTATCCAGTCAATCCAAACAGGAAAAGTATCTTGGGAGTGAAGGCATATCCTTCGGTCGGCAGGATTCCGGATAAGATCGATCTTGCAATCATTGCTACGCCTGCAAAAACCATCCAGGAAATAGTAAAAGAATGCGGCAAATCCGGAGTTGAGGGGATTGTGATAATCTCTTCCGGGTTTCGGGAAATAGGAAAAAAAGGGGAAGTTATGTGTACGGATATCCTAAAAACTGCCAGAAAATACGGGATGAGAATAATCGGGCCTAACTGTCTTGGATTCATAAGGCCAAAACATAATTTAAATGCTAGTTTTGCAAATAAGATGGCATTGCCTGGAAACATCGCTTTTATATCGCAGAGCGGGGCTTTGTGCACTGCTATTTTGGACTGGTCTGTCGAGAATAATGTAGGATTCAGTTATTTTGTAAGCATTGGCAGCATGATTGATATCGGATTTCATGATCTGATAGATTATTTTGGGTCTGACCCACAGGTAGACAGCATTTTAATCTATATGGAGTCATTATCTAATGCCAAAAAATTCCTTAGTGCTGCTAGGGCATTTGCAAGGACAAAGCCCATAATCATCTTAAAAGTTGGTAAAAGTATGGAAGGAGCAAAGGCAGCAGTATCTCATACAGGCTCATTGACAGGAAATGATGCTGTGTTTGAAGCAGCTTTTAAAAGAGCTGGAATAATAAGGGTAAGCACAATAGGGCAGTTGTTTGATTCTGCCCAGACACTTGCAATGCAGCCAAGGCCATTGGGTAATAGGCTTGCGATCGTAACTAATGCAGGCGGCCCTGGTGTTATTGCAACAGACTGCCTGATCTCCCTGGACGGCCAATTATCACAATTGTCGGATGAAACCATCAAAAAACTTGATGCTGTGCTGCCTGCAACATGGAGCAAATCCAATCCTGTTGATGTCTTGGGTGATGCTGACCCAGAAAGATATAAGAAAGCTGTTGAGCTGTGCACCAAAGATAAAAATGTGGATGGGATTCTTGTTATATTAACTCCGCAAGCGATGACTGATTCTGTTTCTGTTGCAAGAGAAATAGTAGAAATATCCAAAAATACAAATAAAACAATCTTAGCTTCATGGATGGGCGCAGGAGACATTATTGAAGGCAGGGCAATTCTTAAAAAAGGCAGTATTCCAAGCTATTCTGTGCCTGAAAATGCAGTCAAATGTTTTATGATCATGCACAACTACTCCAAAAATCTGGAATTGTTGTATGAAACTCCAGCAACTATTCCTCATGCATTTACGCCAAAAACAGAAAAAAATAGAGAATTAATAAATAAAGTTGTAAAAGAAAACAGGTATGTTTTGGACGAATCTGAATGTAAAAAGCTGTTGTCAAATTATGATATACCTATTGCGAAGTACGGCAGCGCAAAAACAAAGGAGGATGCAATAAAGCTTGCTTCAAAAATTGGTTTTCCAGTTGCTGTTAAGATCCTTTCGCCAGATATCCTGCATAAGACAGATATTGGAGGGGTGAAGCTTAACATACAATCAAAAGAGGGCGTTAAAAAAGCTTATGAGGAGATTATGCAGTCAGTCAAAAGGAAATTACCCCAAGCAAAAGTCAACGGTGTTTCTGTTTCTGCAATGGTCTCAAAAAAATATGAGCTGTTGATCGGCTGTAAAAAAGACCCCATTTTTGGGCCAACAATTGTTTTTGGCATGGGCGGCGTTGCTGTTGAAGTCTTTAAAGACACAAACATCGGTCTGCCCCCATTAAATATGGCTTTAGCTTTGAGATTAATGGAAGATACCAAAATTTTCAGGCTGCTCAAAGGTTATAGGGGCATGAAGGGCGCTGATATCGCATCGATCCAATTTTTATTGTATAAGTTTGCTTATCTGGTCATGGATTTTCCGGAAATCAGTGAAATTGACATAAATCCATTTGCAGTTGATGAAAAAGGGGGTGTTGTTATCGATGCAAAGGTCATTTTGGATGAAAAAATTGCCGGAAAAAAAGTTAAACCATATTCTCATATGGTTATTTCTCCGTATCCTAAAGAGTACATCATAAAGGATAAGCTTAGAAATGGGAAAGAAATTACACTAAGGCCGATAAGGCCTGAGGATGAGCCTTTAGAAGGAGAGATGTTCAAAACATTTTCTGAAAGAACGCAGCGTTTCAGGTTTTTTGAGCTGATTAAAGATATCAGCCATGAGCTGTTAATCAGGTATACGCAGATTGACTATGATAGAGAAATTGCAATAATTGCTGAACTAAAAGAAAATAAAAAAATGATAGGTGTTGTCAGATTGATCGCTGATGCTTATAATGATACAGCAGAATTTGCAATTGTCGTCGGCGACCCATGGCAAGGCCAGGGGTTGGGCAATAAATTTACAAGCTATATCCTGAAAATAGCAAAACAAAGAGGAATTAAGACTATTTACGCAGATTTTTTGAAAGACAATTTTATCATGAAACATATGTTTGAGAAAAGAGGCTTTAAAATTACAGAATCAGAAGATATATTCCATGCTGAATTAAATTTAATGGATACGAAATAAAATATCGCTGTCAAGATATCTTATTACTTTTTTGGGATTTAGATTGATTTTTTTTAAGTTCAGGGTACATTGAAGGGGTGTTACCCTCTGCGTTCTGAACGGTAAAATATAACAAAATATATATATCAGAAAGGAATTCCTTATCAAAAATGGAAATAAAAGACTTACAACCAAGACAAGGCAATGTGGATGTTGTCATTGAAGTAATTGAAAAGGGAGATATCAGAGAGTTTGAAAAATTCGGCAAAAAAGGAAGAGTTTGCAGCGCTAAAGCAAAAGATTCTTCTGGTGTAACAATATTGAGCTTATGGAACGAACAGATTGACCAGATTAGTGTGGGAGATACAGTGCATGTTACAAACGGATATGTTACTGAATTTCAAGGTGAGAACCAGCTGTCAACCGGTAAATTTGGTAAATTGGAAGTTACAAAAAGCGAAGAGCCAAAAGTTTATACAAACGTTTCGCAGGAAGAGCTTAAAAAAGAGATCGGCGAAGAAGAGCTTTCTGAAGATCCAGTAGCGGATGAAGAGTATATCGGCTAAATATTTTTGAAAAAATAATAATATTTATAAATGAAGATTTAATTCTTATAAACTGCGGGACCTTAGCTCAATCTGGGAGAGCACTACGCTGAAGACGTAGGTGTCGCGGATTCAAATTCCGCAGGTCCCACTTTTTTTTCGTATTGTATAGATATTATCTGAGGCAGAACATTTTTAGAGTCCTTATTCTATGAGATGGGTGAGCATGTAACAATTGATATCGCAGGTTCTTCAATTTTAATAAAAAAACAACTTACTATTACAAAACAAAAGAAAGAGAAATCACACCGGCATAAAGGAAAAGATATATATTATTTTTATGTTATTGCATGTTGGTATAAATCACAGATAAGTTTTAAAGAAGTTTTTGATAAATATACTGAAATCTGTAGTAAAATCATTAGAATAATCAAGGAACTTAGGACCAGATAAAATCAAGATATGTTTAAAAGTGAATTGTTTATACTGTTTTCTGGATAGTAAACGGTGTAAATCATTCTTGGGATTCACAATAAATTCCTGTTAAGTATTCTTTAATTCAATTGATAATATTGATTAGTTTATGTTGTTGATAGTAGATTCTGATAAAAACTAAGTGGGCTAGTCATATTCTATACAAAAAGCATAATGAGCAAACCAATTTGGAAAAGTCTGATAGTCTCACTTGAACAATTTTCAATGCTACATCCCGCCAATACCCGATTCCAAAATTGATGATGCTATTAAGTTAAACATTAGCATCACGGCAGCAGCGATAACGCTGTATAGAAGGGTGCTTCTTATAATATTATTTCCAAGCTCGTATCTTTCTCCTAATTTATCAGCGCCGTTTTGGATGCCATTGGATAAGACCGTTAAAATATAAATAATCTGGACAACATAAATACCGACAATTATCTGGAAATAATAAGTAGGGATGCCTTCTGTAAATAACGACTGCACTCCGCCCATGCCCATATCACCGCCTTCGGAGTTCATCAATTCCATCTTTGATGTGAGCTTACCGATGATAAATGTTACCATTGATGTGATGCCCACAACAATTCCTGCAATGACCGGCGTCAGAAACTTTATCTGGGCAGACATGGAAGAGATGATGTCAGCCATCAGATCTGTCAATCGCTCGTTGACTTTATGGATCTCTTTGATATACCGCGAGATGTTCATCAATGCGCTAGCTGCAATATTTGGGCCTTTTTTCATACTTTCAGTTAAGACCTTCATACTGCTTGAAATTATGCGGGACGGAAAAAATGTCAAAGCGCCGTACTTTTTGTCAAATAATGCTTTATTTACGCCCATACCTAGCCGCCGGATATTAGAGCTTACAATCTCAAAAAAATTGCCGGAAAGTGTGCCTTTCATGGTATCTGCAACTTTACCTACAGCCAGTTCGACCGGCAGCCCGTCACCAAGCCTGTTTCCCAGCTGGAACAGGGCTGATGCGAATTCTGTCTCCAGGCGTTTGGATTTTTCGCGAATTGCAAATACATTTTTTGAGCGGAGTTTACAATAAATGCCAACTGCAAGGCCAATACCGATGGGGATAAAAATGCTAAGTAAAGATGCTCCAAGGCCGTATGGGCCTTTTTCAATAGTATCACTGATCTGTTTATATCCTATTAATTCAAAATCGCCTAGCGGCATCTCTAGCTCCGGGTCAATTGCGTGTAAAATAATCGGACTTAAACCGATCAGAACAAAGATTATACCGATGAAAATTGAAATATATACCGGATTTAAGCTTAGTTCCTGATTTCCGACGTTGAAAAGTACATTTTTATATTTTTTAAATTGCGGGTGCTCTTCAGATATGTCAGTGCTGCCATAACCAGTTGGCCTTGTACTTAATATGCTTTTTCCAAGGTAGTAAACACCTATAGGAAGGCCTATATTGTATATTGTTGCCAGATGGAACCATTTAACGTCTGCAAGAAAGCTCACAATCAACGGCAGTATAACTAAACCCAATATCGGCAAAATAACTCCTAACATATGGAGCATCGTGATAGGGGATTTTAGGTTATGAGCGTAATGCAGCATTTTTTCATAAGTTTCGCTTAAAATAATATCAAGAGCGCGGTCAAGAGATGCAAGCCTTTTATCTTCAGAACCTTCATAGAGCGAGGATTCGACCAGATGGAATGATTCGATAAATTCAAAGTTCCATTTTTTCCAGGATTCCAGGTAATTATCAACAGATTCTTTGATCGTGGAATATTTCTCGGTTTCAACGTCCCACAGGACTTTTTTTAGGTCCAGGCTTAACGGCGGGCTTAAATGGTCAGCGGCAAACTCAACAGCGCCTTCCAGGTTTGATGTATGCCTCATATAAGTTACAATGTAGAATATGCAAAGGACCATCTGGTTTGAGGCTTTTAATCGCCAGCTGTTTGCTGTGTAAATTGCGAGTTTTCCAAGTGGACCTATCAATGATACACTTATTATCAAAAAGAAAAAAATAAAAAAAAATGACTGAAAAATAGCGAATGATAAAACAGAACCAATAACCATAATTGTAAGCGGTACGAGAATCCCAAAAGATGCGGCTCCGGTTGGGGTAATGTCCAAATGGGCAATACTTATACTTTCCTGTAAAAGCTCTTCTTTTTTTTTATCAGGCTTTATTTTTATAATTTTTTCGCTGAACCGGCAGGCTTTTTCGTAAAATGTTAAATGACGCGGCTTGATTTCATCCTTGAATTGCTTATATTCACGCGAAAGGACGTTTGGAGTTTCTACAGTTTTCGTGCCAAGTTCAAGTTCTATCCTTTTTTTGTACTTGCTGTATAAATCGTTGATATCTTCTTTCATGTTAATTTTTTAACGTATCTTTTCAGCCATTCGTTCCAGTCAAAAAATATACGCTTGGAATCCAGGCTGCCAACTTCCTGTTTGATCAAGTCTGAAATTTTATGAAATTGGTCATTGCATTGAATAACAAATTCTGCCTCTAAAATTTTAGGGGATTTTAATTTTGATGATAATTCAACCAAAGTCTTTTTGGTCTGGGCGCGAAGCAGAATATTGTCCCAGACAGCGTCCCAGTTGCCAGCCCAGTCTTTTACATTGCCGGCTATGGCTTTTAAGACTTCGGATTCGCCGTTTATCAGATCTGAGGACGGTTCAAGAGTGTCGTTTTGGGTGTTGTATTTCATCAGATCAACAAATCCGTTTTCCAGCATCGGATCCTGTTCCCAGTGTTTTCTTACCTCAGTTATCTGGGTAACACGCCGCCATCTATGAAGGCCGTCAGCGCTTCTTATTGGGTTAGCGACCACAATAATATCTGTAGCCTTAAAACTTGTTCTTGGAACACCAAGGTCGTTTACGACCCTGTCAAAAACACCGTAAGGTGAATCACCATGAATTGTTCCGGCGACAACGTTTGCCATTGCGCCGATACGCATAGCTTCATATAACGCTTTAGCTTCTTTGCTTCGGACTTCACCGATAATAAGGCAGGAATCGCCCATTCGCAATGTTGTCCTTATGCCTTCATCTGCCGGCACTTCGGATGTGCCTTTGCTCATTGCTGAGCCAACTTTCATCGGCTGAATATTATATCCCAGATCCCGCAATGGGCCAACTGGCAATTCTAATGTGTCTTCAATTGTTATGATACGGTATTTTCTCATTATTTCTGTCAGAAGCGAACCAATAAGGCTGGTTTTACCAGCAGATCGTGTTCCGGCAATAAGCATTGTCCTGCTGCCATCAATAATAAAACTTAGGATGCCGGCTGCTAAAGGATCCAGCATCCTGTTTACGATAAATAAGGGGAGTGTCCATGGCTTGTCACGGTGCCTTCTAAAAGCGTATGCTAAACCCTGGGGATTTAATGGCTGGGAAATGACAGCAACTCTTGCCCGCGCATTGGGGAGTATAAGTTCAGTATCCAGGACAGGGTTGGCTTCGTCAAGCGGCCTACCGGATATCATTCGCAGCTTGGATGCCCATGATTCGGCCTCTGCCTGTGTTGGGATAATGTTAGTGTAACAGTCTCCGTAATCCTGGTGAACCATGAAAATGGGGATTTTACCCATGGGGCTGTTGATCGTTATATCCTGGACTTTGCTGTCTTCGATCAATATCTCTATAAGACCAAAGCCTACTGTATACCGTACAAGAATATGCGCTAATTCCTCAACTTCTTTTTGTTTTAATCTGATCCTTTTATGATCGCTTAACTCTTCAATTATGTCTTTTCCAACATTGAAGAATACCTGGCGCATTCTTTGAGGATCAGTGAATTCATTTTTTTGAGGCTTATGTTCTGACATTATCCGCCTTGCAGTGTCAAGTATATCATATTTATCTTCAGAAAGCCGAAATTCGGGCGGAATAACATGGTATAAATATTGTATAGTTTCAGGAAGCTCAAATATGGTAACTTCACTGCTGCCAACCTTATAGTTATCGAGCTCTTCACCGTCAAGGGGGTATTCAGACATTAATTTTGTAAACATAAAATCCGGTCTTATCGAGGGCGCAAAAACCCTGGAATAAATTGACCTATCTCCTATTTTATAGCCAGCAAGATGGGGGGTTAATGCAGCTATTAGTTTTGTTGCGTCAAGTAAACTGATTACTTTATGCAAAGTTGAGAAATAGTTGGCCTGGCATTTTTTGCACCGCGTATCAGTGTTTTTATCATCAGTTATTTTTTCTTCCCTTGCGATTCTTTTTAATTCAACATAGGCGCTGATCGGATCTCTTTTAAGCAGGTCTGATACAATGTGTTTTATTGTTGTGTACCATCTGTTGATGCATTTTGTGCAGTTTGGGTCAATTATGAGTGAATTATAGCTCAGCTCTTTAGATTTTATTAGCTTAGAATAAACCTTAGAAATTTCTGCAAGCATGGATGTCTGTGAATAGTCATATTCATAATTTCTTTTTTGGTATATTACTATTTTTGTAACAGACGGCGCCTCTGTCAAAATGTCACAGGTTTTTGACATGACTATCGGATCATCTTCTATAGAAGGATACCTGTTATAATTTTCGCAGTCTATTCTTAATACTGTGTCATCGCCTTCCCTGATTATTTCATAAGGAAAATTTTCGTTATCCGGCATCTTATACCTCTTTTTCTTTTAGCATTTCAATAGCAGTTTCAATCAGATGAGACTTGTTTCTATAGACTCTCTTTTCTTTTAATTCACTATTAATCCATTTGATAAGACTTTCATCAATTGTTGCTGATATTGGCTTCTTTGGCATTTTATATCTTTAAAAAAATTGATTGTTATAGGCGTTTGTAATATTATTTAAATCGAAACCTCAATTAATGATATACTGTTATTCGGTTTAGCTAATTCTTTAGGTTATTCAATTATATGATAAAATATATTTTATATTTTTAAATGTTATTATATATATTTTATA